>DASXOF010000074.1:0-24565 GCA_036494495.1 Solirubrobacterales bacterium
GAGCTCGCGGTGCCGCCGCCCGAGCCCCGCCCCGGCCTCGACACCAGCTTCGCCCCCTCGACGATCGCCGTCCACGCCAACCTGCCCTCCCCCGAGCGCGCCGCCGAGCTGCGGGCGCTCCGCCGCGACGCCGCCGGCGAGCGCGAGCTCGGCGCCGGGCCGCCGCCGCTGATCGAGCGCCATCCACCCGTCGTCCCCAGCCGCCCCCTCTCCTACACCGCCATATCGGCCTACGAAGAATGCCCCTACCGCTTCTACCTCGAGCGCGTGCTCGGCATCTCCGGCGGGACCGTTCGCCGCTGGTCCGACATACGCGCTCCAACGGCGAACGGAGTGCCCGACGAGGGGCGGGAGGGGATGCCTTCGGCGCGGGAAGAGCGGACGGCGCGCGGCGCCGCCGTGCACGCGCTGCTCGAGTGGAGCCAGGCGAACGGGTGGCGGGAGCCGTCGGAGGAGCTGGCGCGGCGGCATGCGGCGGCGGCCGGGCTCGACGGCGGGCGCCTCGACCCGACGGAGCTGCTCGACCCGATCCGCGCCTGGCTCGGCTCCCCCCTTCACGCCGAGCGGATCGCCGGCGCGTCCCGCGTCCGGGCCGAGGTGCCGATCCTCCTCGGGGTCGGCGGCACCGTCCTCCGCGGATCCATAGACCTGCTGGTCGAGCACGACGGCGCCCCGCCCCTGGTCGTCGACTACAAGACCGATCGCCTCGGCGGATCGACCCCGGAGGAGCACGCCCGCCGCTACGCCACCCAGCGCTCGATCTACGCCCTGGCCGCCGCCGAGGCCCTCGCCGCCGAGCACGTCGAGGTCGCCTACGTCTTCCTCGAGCGCCCCGCCGAACCGGTCCTCACCATGCTCGGCCCCGACGAACGTGCCGCCGGCCGCGCCGACCTCGAGCGCGCCATCGCCCGCATCCACGACCGCGAGTTCCCGGTGGCCCCACCCGACCGCCGCGACTGGTCCCTCTGCAAAGGCTGCCCGGCCCTTGGCAACCTCTGCTCCGGCCCGGCCGCCGCCTAACTGTTCGTTTCTTCTACCTCGAATGAGGGAGAAATAACGAACGGTTCAGGCGGCGTCGGGGTCGAGGCGGGCGGCGAGCTCGTCGAGCCGGAGCTCTTTGAGGCCCTCGCCGACCGCGTCGAGCTCGCCGGCGCAGTAGCCGACCAGCTCCCGTCCCTCGCGGCACAGCTCCAACGTCTCGCGCAGGCCCGCCTGGCCCGAGTCCAGGCGGTCGATGATCTCCTCGAGGCGCTCGACGGCGGCCTCGTAGCTCGCGGGCTGCTCACTCATCGGGTTCGACTCTTGCTCCAACGCGCCCATCGGCAAATCGCAGTTTGACCTGCTCTGCGGCGGCGGCAGCGGCGGCGCTGGTCACCGGGGTGCCGTCGGTGCTCTCGGCGAGGGCGTAGCCGCGCTCCAGGGTGCGCTCGGGGTCGTGGGCGCGCAGCGTCACCGCGGCCTGTCGCAGCGCCTCGCGCCGGCGCGCCAGGTCGCGCGCTGCGGCCCGCTCGATCGCCGCCCCACGGCGGCGCTCCTCGGCCAGCCCCGCAGCGGTCCGCTCCAGCGCCCGCCGCCGCGCCCGTTCGAGCACCACCGCGGCGATCCGGCGCTGGAACAGCGAACGCTCCGAGAAGCCGCGTTCGGAGGCGGCCCGCACCTCGCGGATCATCTGGTTCAGCTTCGAGCGCTCGCGCCGCAGCGCCCGCGCCGGGCCGCGGGCGAGCGAGCCGAGGTGCCGCGCCCGTGCCCCGACCGCTCCCTCCGCCGCCCGCCGCAGCGCGTTGCCGGCGCGGCCGAGCTCGCGGCGGGCGGCGAGGCAGTCGAGCGGCACCGCCGCCTCGGCGGCGTGGGTCGGGGTGGAGCAGGCGACGGCGGCGACGTCGTCGATCAGGGTCGAGTCGCGCTCGTGGCCGACCGCGCTCACCACCGGCACCCGCAACATCGCCACCGTGCGGCAGAGGGTCTCGTCGCAGAAGGCCCAGAGGTCGGCGAGGCTGCCGCCGCCGCGGGTGACGACGATCGCCTCGACCTCGGGCCGCGCCGCCAGGTCCTGGATCGCGGCCGTGATCGCCGGCGCCGCGCGGCGGTCCTGGACCGGCGCGAAGGCCCAGACCACGGTCCCGGCCCAACCGCGCCGCTCGAGGCCGGCGACCAGGTCGCGGCGCGCCGCCCCCGTTTCCGCCGTCACCACCCCCAGCGTCCGCGGCAAGAGCGGCCGCCGCAGCTGCGCCTGCAGCTCGAACAGCCCCTCGCCGCGCAGCTGCCTGCGCAGCGCCTCCAGCCGCAGCATCAGGTCGCCCTCGCCGGCCAGACGCACGTGGGTCGCGCGGAAGCAGAAGCTGGGCGAGGCGGCGCCGCCGCCGGGGTAGTAGTCGGGACCGCCGGCGATCACCAGTTCGGCCCCGTCGCGCAGCGCCCCCTCCGGCAGCCCGGCCCGCTCGAGGTCGTTGAGCCAGATCGCGCAGGGCACGGCGCCGTCGCCGTCGCGCAGCTCGAAATAGGCCTGGACCCGGCTCCGCCCCACCCCGGTCACCTCGCCGACCAGCAGCACCCGCGCCCGCTTGCGCATCTCCTCCTGCAGCTTGGTCGCGTAGCGGCCGACCGGGAAGGGACCGGGCAGCTCCGGGTCGGAGCTCGGCCGCGGCAGCTCGAGCTCGGTCTGGCCGGGATCGACAGGGGGCAACTGATCCACCCGGTCAGGCTAGTTCACGGGGCTGACGCGGCTGAAAGCGCGTGGGCGCGTCAGCCGGCGCAGTTCCAGCGTTTGGCCCAGATCCGCAGCTCGCGGATCGCGGGGCCGAGCTCTTCGCCGCGGACGGTCAGCGAGTAGGTGACCCGCACCGGCGTCCCCGCTTCGACGTCGCGCTGCACCAGGCCCTCTTCCTCGAGCTCGCGCAGGCGCTGGGAGAGCAGGCGGTCCGAGAGGCCGGGGACGACGCGGCGAAGCTCGCCGAAGCGCATCGGGCGCTCGGTCATGGCGCAGACGATCGCTCCGGTCCAGCGCTTGCCGATCAGCTCGATCGCGGCGTGGAAGTGGGGGCAGACCTCCGAGGGGAGCCCCGGCCGCGGGGCCTGGGTCGCACTCACGTGCTCCATCGACTTGACCTTACTGAACGTCGATGCTCGGCGCGCCGTTTTCAGCTCTGTGCAGGGATTAAGAGGTGCGAGGATCAGCGCGTGCAGGGACCGGTATCGACCTCGGCGCGAGCCTGCGGCAGGGCGTCTTCGACCTGCTCGGCGGGGATCGCGAAGCCGCCCCGCGGGCCGGCGCCGGTGGTCGCGGCGAAGACGATGCCGACGACTTCGCCGGCGGCGTCGACCAGCGGTCCGCCGGAGTTGCCGCTGCGGACCGCCCCGCGCAGCGCCGTGATCGTGCGGTTGACCGGCCCGTTGCCGTAGGAGTCCTCGCTGATCGTCGCCCGCGTCTCGCCGACCCGCGCCGGCTCGACCGTGTAAGGGCCGTTCTCCGGGTAGCCGAGCACCGCTGCCTCTTCCCCTTCGCCGCGAGCGTCGCTGATCGGCAGGGTCGGCAGCCGGGCGCCCTCGACCCGCAGCAGCGCCAGGTCGTCGCCGGGCGAGTAGTAGACCGGGGTGGCGTCGAGCTCGACGCCGCCCTGGGTCGTCACCGTGGTGTCGCCGGCGCCGGCGATCACGTGGGCGTTGGTGACGATCAGGTCCGGCCGCACCGCCCAGCCCGAGCCCTCGACCCCGAGCCCGCAGGCGGTGCTCAGGACCCGCACCACGGCGCCGCCGGCGCGCAGCACGTCCGGGTCGGCGCCGATCTGGGGATCGGGCGCTTCGGAGGGCGTCGCCGGACCGGTCACCGAGGGCGCCGGGTCGACCCGGTCGAGTGCGTTCAGGACCGGGCCCGAGGGCGGCAGGACTTCGTTCAGGCTGGTCAGGATCACCGATTCCTGCACGTCGGCGCGCAGCCGCGCGGTTCCCGGCGCGTGCAGGGCGACCGCGCCGAAGACCCAGGCGAGGCCGAGGGCGACGGCCGCGATCAGCGCCGCGCCGCCGGCCCCGTCGGCGAAATGGAGGTAGCGCCGCCGCGCCAGCACCCGCGCCCGCAGGCCGAGGGCGAAGCCCTCGACCATGACCGCGACCAGCGCCCCCACCAGCAGGGCCCCGAGCGCGGCGCAGAGCGGCGCGTAGGGCGAATCGGAGCCCCGACTGAGGAGCAGCGGCCCGACCCGGCTGCCGATCACCGCGCCGGCTGCAAAGCCGAGCAGGGTGAGGAAGCCGACGATCAACCCCTGCCGGTACCCCCACAGGCCCAGGGCGATGGTGAAGGCGAGGATCGCCCAGTCGAGCACGGTCATGGCTGAATACAAGCATCCCGCGGGTGCCGGGCCCCGGCCTGCCGGGAAGCGCTCGATTACCTTTCACATGTGAGCAGGCGGACGCGCGAGGCAGAGCGACGGCGACGCTTGGTCACCCGGACGCTGCCGCTCGCCCTGATCGCGATCGTCGCCTTCGTCGCCGGCGCCGCGGCCGGCGCCCCCGGCTCGCCCGGCAAGGACGCCGCCAACCGCTTCGCCGCGGCCTGGGCCGGCCACGACTTCAAGGCGATGTACCGGGAGCTGAACGACTCCTCGCGGGCCTCGGTCAGCTCCGAGGCGTTCGCCAAGGCCTACCGCGAAGCCGAAATGACCGCGACCCAGCGCGGCCTCGTCCCGGGCGCCGCCCAGGACCCCTTCTCGCGCCACGGCCAGACCGTCGTCCCGGTCTCGGTGCTGATCTCGACCGTGGCCTTCGGCCGGCTCGAAGACGAGATCGACCTGCCCTACGCCGAAGGTGGGATCGAGTGGAGCCCGAGCCTCGTCTTCCCCGGCCTGCGCGAAGGCGAGGAACTGGAAGCCGACGTCGAACTGGCGCCGCGGGCGCCGATCCTCGCCGGCAACGGCGAACCGCTGGCCGAAGGGCCGGCCGAAGCGCGCGAACACCCGCTCGGGGCGGCGATGATCGACGTCACCGGCGAAGTCGGCGAAGCGCCGGAAGAAGACGAGGCGCTGATGGCGCGGCAGGGCTACCCGCCGGAAACGCCGGTCGGGGTGAGCGGCCTCGAGCTGGCCTTCAACCGCCGCCTGGCCGGCAGACCGGGCGGCAAGCTGCTGGCGGTCGCGGCCAAGGGCGGCGGCGCCCCGCGCGTCCTCGCCGAAGCCGAACCGGAAGCCGGGGCGGCGGTGAAGACGACGATCGACCCGGCGCTGCAGGACGTCGCGGTCGGCTCCCTCGCCGGGCGGGCCGGCGGCGTCGCCCTGCTCGACGCCAAGAACGGCGACATCCGCGCCCTCGCCGGCCAGGCGCTCTCGGCCCCGCAGCCGCCGGGCTCGACCTTCAAGATCGTCACCACCACCGCCGCCCTGCAGGACCACGTCGTCTCGCTCGAAGACGAATTCGAAATCAACAACGGGATCAACGTCGGCGGCCGCTTCCTCAACAACGCCAACGGCGAGTACTGCGGCGGCACCTTCCGCCAGGCCTTCGCCGAGTCCTGCAACTCGGTCTTCGCCCCGCTCGGCCCGAAGATCGGCAACGACGACCTGGTCGCCACCGCCGAACGCTTCGGCTTCAACTCGCCGCCGACCCTGTACGCGCCGCGGATCGTGCGCGAAGCCGAACTGCCCGAACCGAGCATCCCGGAGGAAATCGGCGAAGAAGTCGACCTCGGCGTCTCCGCGATCGGCCAGGGCGAAGTCCTGGCGACGCCGCTGGAGATGGCGAGCGTGGCGCAGACGATCGCCAACCACGGCGTCCGCGAGCCGACCTCGATCGTCAAGAACAAGCAGCTGCGGCCGCACCCCGAATCGACCCGGGTGATGTCGAAGAAGCTGGCCGACGAACTGACCGAACTGATGGTCGGCGTCGTCACCGAAGGGACCGGCACCGCCGGGGCGATCCCGCAGGCGCAGGTGGCCGGGAAGACGGGGACGGCGGAGCTGGGACCCAAACCGGGGCAGGAGAACGAGGAAAACCCGGTGCAGATCAAGGATGCTTGGTTTGCGGCGTTTGCGCCGGCGGAGAAGGCCAGGTTGGCTGTTGGGGTGTTGTTGATCGAAGCGGAAGCTGCTGGGGGGGAAGTGGCGGCGCCGGTGGCGGCGGAAGTGCTCGCGGCGGGGGTTTAGGGACTACTAGGGATCAGGGTTTGGTGGGGGCGATCGTCGGCGCGCCCTCCCAAAACGCTCCGCTGTCGCTCCGCTTGAGTGTTTTGGGAGGACACGCCGACACTCGCCCAACGAATCCGCGCCCAGGGACGAGGTCCACCCCCCTCTCTTTTTGAGCTGACAAGGGACGGGTGCTGACCGGGGGGATCCGAGTGGGCTGCGGCTAGAGGGCGGGCCAGCCCGGGCCGGGGGTTCCGTCCCTAATCAGCTCAAACAAGAGGGGGGCGTTGCCTATACGTGTGCGTGGAGGGGTGTCGGGGTCCCCTCCCAAAACACTCAAGCGGAGCGACAGCGGAGCGTTTTGGGAGGGGACCCCGGCGACCCTCCCCCGCAACCCCTACAGGTCGAGCTGAACTTCGCCCTTATCGCCTTCGGAATTTTCCAGGTGCAGCGTCAACGGCCGATTCGCGGACGCTTCGTCGGTCAATTCGAAGATCACCACTGAGCCCTGGATCGGGCCCTGCTGGGCGGCCGAGTCGAGGGTCGGGATCTGTTCCTGGGATTCGACCTTGCCGCCGAACGGGAAGGCGAAGAGGCTTTCGCTCGGCAGCGCCTTGTATTCGGTGCCTTCCTCGTCGGTGATGACCATTTCGGAGACCAGCTGCTGAGTCTGTTCGGACTTGTTCTGGACTTCGAAGAAGACGCCGAAGTAGGCGCGTTCCTTCTGCGGTTCGGCCTGCCCGGTCAGGTAGTCGACGTCCTCGCTGTCGTTCGGGTTGAGGTAGCGCGAGAAGGTCACCGTGTACTTCAGTTCGCCGAGCTTCAGGACCTGGCCCTCGGTCACGTGGGTCTCGTCGCCGCCCGAGCCGCAGCCGGCGGCGACCATCCCGAGGCCGACGACGGCCAGGGCGAGGAGCAGCGGCAGGAGGATTCTGCGGGGCACGGACATTGGGGCGGGCCGGAGTCTATTAATGCGGCTCACGGGATGCCGGTCGCGTACCGGTTGCCACCGGCGACCGCGATCCGATCCTCGATCTGCCGTTCGCCCTCGAGGATCTCGCGGAGGCGGTTGAGCGCCTCGCGCCAGCCGCGCCGCTGGAAGAAATCGGCTCCAGAAAGCGCCTCGACGGCCTTGTCGACGGGATGGGTGGGTTTCGTCCAGGTCGCGAGCGTGACCTTGGTCAGGCCGCCGGCGGCGCCGGTCAGCTCCCAGACGGTCGTGCTCTCGATCCGGTTCATCCGACCGGTCCGCCCGCGCTCGACGATCTTGAACGGCTCCTCGAGCTCGACGATCGCGGTGTCGGCCCAGGGCGAGCGCAGCGGCGTCGCCAGCCGGAAGCGGGCGCCGGCACCGATCCCGACCGGGTCGATCCGGGTGAGGTGGAAGTCGGTCAGGAAGTGGTCGGTGAAGGAGGGCCGCAGCGAGAGGTCGGTGAGGAGCGCGAGCGCTTCCTCGCGGGAGGCGTCGACCTCGACTTCGGCGCTGATCGGACCCATCGCGGCGCGATTCTATTGAGCGGCCGCGGACGGCGGTCGCCCGACCTCCCGTCGATTCCGGCCACAGGCGGCCCTAAAGTGCTGTGCGTGAACGACGAGCCCCCCGGCCTCACCGCCTCCGCCGAGCGCGCCCGCTCGCAGCTGCACGACGAGATCGAGCGGCTGCGGGCCGGAGTCGAAGAGATGCTCGCCGAGCAGGCCGAGCCGATCCCCAAGGAGCTGCGCCGCGAGCTCGACGACATGCGCGAGGAGGCCCGCCTCTACGTCCGCAAACGGGTGAAGAAGAGCGAGCGCAAGGTCGAGCGGGCGCTGCAGCGGGTCGAAGACCGGACCGGCAAGCTGGAGATGCGGATCGACCAGGTCGAAGCCGAACGCGCCGCCGCCGAGGTCCGCATCTACGGCGAGACCGAGCGCCTGCTCGACGGCCTGCTGCAGGAGATCCGCACGATCGCGGACCTCTTCGAACGGCCGCAGCCGCCGACCTTCCGCTAGCTCACTCGGTCGAGATGCTCGGGTCGGCCTGGACCTTGTGCGGGCTGACCATCAGGAAGTTGCTGGTCGCGTCGGCGGCCAGCTCCATCATCCGCTCCGCCTGGTCCTCCTGGCCGGTGGCCCGGAGTTCATCGCAGTAGCCGCTGAGCAGCTCGTCGACGTCGATCAGGCCCTCCGCGTCGAGATCCTTGAGCTCGACCTTGGCGCCCTCGCCGAGCCGCCGTTCGATCGCCTCGCGGTCGATCCCGAAGGCGTTCTGGCGGATGTAGACGCGGCCGCCGGTCATCCCGGCGCAGGCCCAGGGGCCGATGTCGCCGAGGACCAGGGCGCGGCCCGAGGTCATGTACTCGAAGGCGAACCCCTTGGCGTTGGCGCGGTCGGCGAGCGAGCCGCGGCTGTCGTCGACGTCCTGCTCGGGCTCGCCGCCCAGCACCACGTCGGCGCCGGAGAGGCGGATGCAGAAGCGCGAGTCGGCCGAGCCCTGGACGTAGAGCTTGCCGCGCTGGGCACCGTAGGCGAAGGACTTGCCGACCGAGCCGTTGAGCCGGCGCCCGTTCGCGCCCTTGCCCTTCATCACCGCGATGGTGCCGCCCAGCATCGTCTTGCCGACGCCGTCCTGGGCGCCGCCCTCGACCCGGATCGCGATCCCGTAGGCGTTGAAGGCGCCGAGGCCCTGGCCCGCCACCGAGCCGCCGTTGAAGTCGAGCCGGGCGAGGACCTCGTCGCTCGACTCGGGCCCGTCGTCGAAGATCCGCGAGCGGGCGATCGCGCCGGCGAGCTCGGTCCCGAGCACGCGGTCGTTGGCGTCGGTCGGGCGCGGGAAGTCGCTGATGACGGTGTGGCCGGAGCAGACTTCCGGCGCCAGCGCCGCGATCTCGGCCGAGGCCTGCTTGGCCTCCATCCGGATCGGGCGGGCGACGACGAGGCCGGATTCGGCCCGCGCGTCGGCCTCCTCGGCCACCGGCAGGTCCAGCGGCTCGAGGTCGAGGTACTCCTCCAGCGGGGTGATCAGCGGCGCCAGGTCGATCGACTCCTTGGCCCCGACCTGCTCCAGCAGGTCGTAGCGGCCGACCAGGTCCTGGGCGCGGTCGTAGCCGAGCGAGGCGACGACCTCCTTGACCTCCTCGCCCATCGCACCGAAGAAGCGGGCGCAGCTCTCGGCGGCGCGGTCGACCTCCTGCGGGGTGAACTTCTTCAGCCCGTGCTCCTCGGCCTGCTGCGGCGTCTCGATCTGGGTCGCGATGCCGACGTGGCAGGTGTCGAGCTGGCAGCCGCGGCAGATCGTGCAGCCGATCGAGACCATCGCCAGGGTGCCGAAGCCGACCCGGTTGGCACCGAGGCAGTGGAGCTTGACGATGTCGTGGCCGGTCCGGTAGCCGCCGTCGGCCCAGATCTCGACCCGGTTGCGGAGCCCCGCCTCCATCAGCGCCCGGTGGACGGCGCGGGTGCCGATGTCGGAGGGCAGGCCGACGTGGCGCAGGGCGTGCTGGCGGGCGGCGCCGGTGCCGCCCTCGAAGCCCGAGAGGGTGATGATGTCGGCGCCCGCCTTGGCGATCCCGAGGCCGATCGTGCCGATGTTCGGCACCACCGGCACCTTGACCGAGACCCGCACGTCCGGGTTCACCGTCTTCAGCTCGTCGATCAGCTCGGCCAGATCCTCGATCGAGTAGAGGTCGTGGTTGTTGGATGGGGAGATCAGGTCGGTGCCGGGCGCCGCGTTACGCGCGGCGGCGACCTTCTCGGAGACCTTCTTGCCGGGCAGGTGGCCGCCCTCGCCGGGCTTCGCCCCCTGGCCGATCTTGATCTCGGCGACGTAGGAGCTGTTCAGCATTTCGGCCGAGACGCCGAAGCGGCCCGAGGCGACCTGCTGGCCGCGCCAGTTGCGGTACTGGCCGTACATGTCTTTGATCTCGCCGCCCTCGCCGTTCATGCAGAGGATGTTGGTCTCCTTGGCCGCCTCGGCGTAGGCGCGGAAGGCCGGCTCGGACTGCGAGCCGAAGCTCATCGAGGAGATCACGATCGGGTAGTCGTGGTGGCCGACGCCGGCGTCGACCGCCGAGGCATCCCCCAGGGGCTCGCGGTCGCCCTTCAGGCCGATGATGTGGCGCATCGAGATCGGGCTCTGCTTCTCCAGCTCCCGCACTTTCAGCGAGTAGTCCTCGTAGGTCCCGCTGCCGTTGGCGGTCGCGATCGCCGCCTTGTAGACCTTCGGGTAGAAGCGGAACGTCTTCGCCGGTTTGGCCGCGTCGTCGTCGCCGGAGAGGGCGCGGGCGCGCTCGTTGGTGTCGGCGTCGAGCTCGGCGAAGCCGGTCCCGGCCTTGGCCGAGGAGGCGAAGGACTCGCAGAGGAAGATCTCCGCCAGCTCCGGCTTGATCCCGATCGAGGAGAACTGCCGCGCGTA
Organism: Solirubrobacterales bacterium; assembly: GCA_036494495.1. GTDB lineage: Bacteria > Actinomycetota > Thermoleophilia > Solirubrobacterales > 70-9 > VAYN01. The sequence continues at coordinate 10,498 of DASXOF010000074.1, forward strand.
GCCGCGCACCTCGTGGATGCCGATCGTCGAGATCACTTTCTCGATCCCTTTGCGCAGCGCCGCGCAGAGGTTGTCGACATCGTTCTCGTAGTCCTCGACGCAGATCACCTCGACCATCGTGTAGGCGCAGACGCCGTTGGCGCCGAGCCCCAGGGCCAGCATCACGTCGTGGACGTTGCGGATCGCCGCCGAGCGCAGGACGATCCCGCAGCGCCGCCGCAGGTTCTCTTCGCCGCGGTCGACTTTGAACTGCTTCAGGCCCTGGTCGATCGCCGAGGTGGCGAGGTGCGGGTCGAGGTAGCGGCGCTCGCCGTCGTAGACGGTGCGGTCGGTGAGGATCAAGAGCTCGGCCCCGTCGCGGACCTTCTTCACCGCTTCCTGCTTGATCCGCTCGATCGCGCCCGCGGTCGTCTCCGACTCGAGCAGCGAGATGTCGACCGCCGAGGCGCGGCCGCGGAACTCCTCCCAGAGGTCCTCCAGCAGGTAGGTGTGGTGCTTGCGGGCGATCGTCCGGTAGGTCTTGTCGCCGAGCGGCGCCAGGCCGTGGTGGCCGCCGAGGATGATCGGAAACTCGGTTTCGACCGTGCCGGTGTCTTCGCCGGCGAAGTCGAGCGATGGCCGGCGCCCGAACAGGGCGCGGGTCGAGAAGTGCTCGAGCTCGCGTTCGCGGTCGAGGGCCGGGTTGGTGACGACCGCGACCGTCTCCTTGAAGTAGTCGGCGAGGTTCTGGCGCTCCGGCGAGAGCGCTGCCAGCGGCCCGTCGTAGCCGAGCGAGCCGACCGGCTCGGCCCCGTTGGAGGCCATCTGCTGGACCAGTTTGACGTCGTCGCGCTGCCAGCCGAAGCCGGCGAGGACGCGGTCTTCGACCTTGACCGGCTCGGCCGGGCCGGCTTCGGAGTAGCCGGGGACGTCCTCGCCCTCGAGCGGGCCGCCGGTCTCCAGGGCGCGGTCGTAGGCGGCGACTGCCTCGACCCCGTTGCGGGCCAGCCAGCGGTCGCGGACGATCCGCAGCATCGCGTCGTGCTGGTAGAGGGTCGAGCGGCGCTCGCCGCGGTCGATCTCCACCAGGACCTTCTCCCCCGGCGCCAGCGGCTTCGGCTCGGCGACCATCTTCGACACCGGCACCACGCCGACCTCGGAGCTGAAGACGAAGTCGTCCTCGGTCTCCACCTGCCAGAGCGGCCGCAGCCCCATCGCGTCGGCCGAGAAGACGCACTCGTCGGCGTGGCGGGCGATCAGCGCGACCGGGCCCTGGGCGAACGGCCCCATCGACTGGTGCAGGTACATGTAGAAGGCGTGCAGGTCCTCGGGGAGCTGGCGGATCTCCTCGACGATCGGCGGCAGGATCATCTCCATCGCCTCGGCCAGGCTGAGGTTCTCGCGACTGACCAGGGTGTCGATCGTCCGGTTCAGGTCCTGCGAGTCCGAGGAGCCGGGGGTGATCGGCACCGCCAGCATCCGCGCCTCCTGGCGCAGCTGTTCGATCGTGTTGATCTCGCCGTTGTGGCCGAGGGCACTGAACGGCTGCACCCGCTTGAACGAGGGCCAGGTGTTGGTCGAGTAGCGGTTGTGGCCGAAGCAGCCGAGGGTCTCGAAGCGCGGGTCGCGCAGGTCCGGGTAGTAGGCGGCGAGCACGTTCGGCGTGCCCATCACCTTGTAGACGCAGGTGGTCGCCGAGAACGAGGGGACGTGGACGCCGAGCCGGTGCTCGAGCTCGATCAGCAGCTCGAAGAGCATCGGGTCGCGGCGGGCGGCGTCGGGGACGAGGCCGGCGACCTGCCAGAAGACCGGCTCCTCCTCGCGCGCGGTCGGGCCGAGGGCCGGCGAGTCGACGACGCCGGTGCGCTCGGCGAGGATCCGGAATCCGCCCTGGCCGAGCAGCTCGCGGGCGTCATGCATGACCTGCTCGGGGTCCTGCTTGCGCTCGATGAAGACGTGGGCGACGGCGAAGGCGTCGTCGAGGGTCAGCGAGGGGTCGTGGCCGCCGCTGCGGACCTCCTCGGCCCAGATCTTGCGCGGGATGTCGAGCAGCAGGCCGCAGCCGTCGCCCTCGCCGTCGACGTTGCCGGCGCGGTGGAGCATCTTCTGCATCGCCGGGATCGCCAGCTCGATCGGCTCGTGACTCGGCGACGCGTCCTTGCGGACCGAGGCGTAGATCGCGCAGGCGTCCTTGTCCTCGACGCTCGGGGGCGATACGCGCGGCTTATAGGGACGCTCCGGCGAGTAACGCTCGACGGTCGCGCCCGCTCGTGACTGGGGCAGCTCAGGCATGAAGACCTCCCGGATTCCACGCCTTCTTCGAGCGGGCGCGCGACGGGTTGACGGTCGGGGAATTATAGGGCGGTCATCGAAGGCCTCCCCATCGAGTCTGCCGTTTCTCCCGATATGCGGGCAAAAAGGCAGACTCGATGGAGGCGTTGCGGGCGAGCGCCGCGGCTCAGGCCCAGGCGAGGGGCTCGTAGCCGCCGTCGGGGGCGACGCCGATCAGGAGGGCGGTGACGGGAGCCTCGGAGCGGTTGAGGATCGTCCGCGAGGCGGCCGGATCGACCGAGGCCCAGGTGCCGGCCGGCGCGGGATGGTCCTCGCCGCCCAGCCGCAGCACCGCCTCGCCCTCGAGGATCGCGTAGACCTCGAACTGGCCGCTGCCGGCCTCGTCGTGCTCGGGGATCTGGCCGCCGGGGGCGATCTCGACCAGATTGAAGCCGAAGCACGGCGTCCCCAGCGCTTTCCGCGCCAGGTGCCAGGTCGACTCGCCCGACCCCTCCATCGCCTCGAACTCGTCGCGGTGCTTGATCGTGAAGCCGGCCATCTCTCCCCCTTCGCTCGGTCTATCCGCTGACTCCCGTGCGACCATAGTCCGGCTCGGCCGCCAGCGGAAGGAGAGGACCGTGAACGGCAACCCAAACGACTCGCCAGCGGCGCTGACGGGGACGATCGAGCGCTACAACCTGGCCTGGAACGCCCACGACCTCGACGCGATCGTGGCGATGCACGCGCCGGACATGGTCTTCGCCAACCACACCGCCGGCGAGGCCGCGGCCGGCGAGGACGTCCGCGGCCACATCGCCGGGATCTTCGCCGCCTGGCCCGACCTCGCCTTCGAGACCCGCCGCCTCTACGTCCGCGAGGCACTGGTGGTGCAGGAATGGGACGCCAGCGCGACCCACACGCGGACGATGCGGCGGGGCTCGGTCACCGCCGAGCCCACCAACCGCGTCGTCCGCTGGGAGGGGATCGACTGCATCCCCTTCGAGGACGGCCTCGTCAAGCGCAAGGACGTCTACTCCGACAGCGTCTCCATCTTCCGCCAGCTCGGGCTGCTCTAGGTCCCTAGAAGTCCCAGCTCGGCGACGAGGCGCCCTTGACCAGCACCTTCGGCTTGCCGCCGCTCCAGGGGACGCTGACCACGGCCTGGTGCGGGCTCGGTTCGAAGCTGCCGGTCGAGCCGTAGACGGTCCTGCCGTCGCTCGAGAGCGCGGTCCCGACCAGGCCCTGCTCGGTCGCTTCGACGATCGGCCTCTGGGCCCCGGTCTGGACGTCGACGCCGACCGCGTAGGTCGTGTCCTGACCGCCGAACTGGGCCAGCAGGCGCTTGCCGTTGGCCGACCAGGCGGTCGGGAAGAGGCCCTGCAGCAGCTGCCCGACCTTGGTGTGGGTCAGCCGCTTCACCTGCTTCCCCGCTTCGTTCATCAGGTAGAGCTCGTTCTTCGGCGCGTACTTGCGCTTGTTCGCTTCCAGCAACTTGACGAAGACGATCCTGCCGGTCGGCCCCCAGAGCGGGAACTCGGAGACGTGGTCCTTGGTCAGGGCGACCCGTTTGCCGCCGGCGGCGGAGACCTTGTAGACGTCGCTCTTGCCCGGGAAGCTCTGGTTGCCCGACATCGCGAAGACCACTTCTTTGCCTTCGGGGTCGAAGCTGAAGCCGCGGAAGAAGCCGGTCGCGAGCACCTTCTGGGCGCCGGTGGCGACCGTGACGAGGACCAGCTTGCGCTTGCCGAGTTCGCCGCCGCGCTGGGCGAGGATGAATTCGGAGTCCGGCGACCACTTCAGTTCGAACGGTTCCTGCAGGTTGGTCATCACCGTCTTGCCGGCGCCGCCGCCGACCGCAGCCACCTTCAGTTCCGTTTTGTGGCCCGGGCCTTCGTGCCAGTAGGCGACCGAGGCGCCGTCGGGCGAGACGTGCGGGTCGGCGCCCTTGTCGACCTTCTTCGCGCCTTTGCCGTTGTCGTTGGCGGTGTAGACGGTCTGGGTGGCGAAGCCCTTGACGTAGGCCATCGTCGCCGAGGCGACGGCGGGCAGCGCCAGGAAGAGGGCGAGAACGGAGACTGCGAAGAGAGGCTTGAGGCACTTCGTGAAGGGGGGCATGGCGCGATCCTAATCGCGCCGTCGGCCACCGGACGGATATCTCGATCCGGTGGGCGCACCGGCCCCAGATGGGCCGCTACAGCTCGGGGACGTCGGCGCCGAGCGGGCTGAAGGGCAGGCGCCGCACCTCGGCCCAGCCGGCGCAGCGCTCGCGCAGGGCCGCGGCGACGCCGCCGGCGTCCTGCCAGGTGGTCCAGACCAGCACGGTCGGGCCGGCGCCGGAAATCGTCGCTCCCAGGGCGCCGAGCTCGCGGGCGCCCTCGACGATCTCCATCGAGCGCGGGAAGAGCGGCTGGCGCCGCGGCTGGTGGAGGCGGTCGCGGAGGCCGCGGCTGACGAGGTCGAGGTCGGCCGAGCGCAGCCCCAGCACCAGGAGCGCCGCGGCGGAGACGTTGGCGACCGCGTCGGCGACCGGGATCTCGGCCGGGATCGCCTCGCGGGCCCTGGCGGTCGAGACCTCCTCGGGCGGGATCACGACGATTCCCTCGAGGCCCTCGGGCGGGTCGAAGCGCGCCGCGAAGGGCTCGCCGCCGTCCTCGCCGCAGACCACGAAGCCGCCGTAGATCGCCGCCGCGACGTTGTCGGGGTGGCCCTCGATCGCCGTCGCCCGCGCCAGCAGCTCCTCTTTGGAGAGCGCCAGCTCGAACAGGTGGTCGGCTGCGCAGAGCCCGGCGACGATCGCCGCCGCGCTCGACCCCAGCCCCCGCGCCAGCGGGATCTCGCTGCGCAGCCGGAAGGCGATCCCGTCCGCTGGGTGCAGGGTCTCGAAGGCGCGGACGACGAGGTTGTCGCGGCCGGTGGAGACCTCGAGCCCGCCCGGGTCGAGCGCGAACTCCCCGGTCTCCTCGACCTCCAGCTCGAGGTGCAGCGAGACCGCCGCCGCCATCGCGTCGTAGCCCGGCCCGAGGTTGGCCGAGGAGGCGGGGACGCGGACCAGGCGGTGGCGGGCCGTCAATCGAACACCGCCCGCTCGACGTCGCTCAGCTGGTTTTCGCAGTTGATCACCGAGGGAGCTTTGCCGAAGGCGGTGTCGGGGTCCTTGAGGCCGTGGCCGGTCAGCACGCAGACGACCCGCTGCGGCGGCGGCGCGTGGTCGATCGTCGGCAGGCCGTGGGCGAGGAGGCCGGCGACCGAGGCCGCCGAGGCCGGCTCGCAGAAGACGCCGACGCAGGAGGCGAGCCACTGGTAGGCGTCGATGATCTGCTCGTCGGAGACGGCGGCGACGCGGCCGCGCGAGTCGGTGAAGGCGGCCATCGCCTCCTCCCAGCGGGCCGGGTTGCCGATCCGGATCGCCGAGGCGATCGTCTCCGGGTGGGCGACCGGCTGGCCGGTGACGAGCGGCGCCGCGCCCTCGGCCTGGAAGCCGTAGAGGATCGGGGCCGTGCCGAGCTCCTGGAAGCCGCGCCAGTAGGCGGTGACGTTGCCGGCGTTGCCGACCGGGATCGCCAGCGCGTCCGGCGCTTCGCCGAGCTCCTCGACGACCTCGAAGGCGGCCGTCTTCTGGCCTTCGATCCGGTGAGGGTTGACCGAGTTGACGAGCTCGATCGGATGCTTCTGGGAGAGCTCGCGGACGATCCGCAGGGCGTCGTCGAAGTTGCCGCGCAGGGCGACGACGCGGGCGCCGTGCATCAGCGCCTGGGCCAGCTTGCCGATCGCGATCTTGCCCTCGGGGACGATCACCGCCCCGCGCAGCCCCGCCCGCGCCGCGTAGGCGGCGCAGCTGGCGGCGGTGTTGCCGGTCGAGGCGCAGATCACCGCCTCCGCCCCCCTCCCCTTCGCCCGCGAGACGGCGACGGTCATGCCGCGGTCCTTGAAGGAGCCGGTCGGGTTGGCGCCCTCGAACTTGAGGAAGACCTCGGCGCCGACCCGTTCGGAGAGGCGCGGCGAGGGGATCAGCGGCGTCGAGCCCTCGTTCAGGGTGACGACCGGGTCGCCCGGCTCGAGCGAGAGCCGGTCGCGGTAGCGCTCGATCAGACCCGCGGGCATCGCTTTACTCCGCGCCCTCGATGACGTGGATGTAGCGCGGCGGGGCGCGCAGCTCGTCGATCTCCGCGAGCGCGCCGATCGCCGCCGCGAAGCGCGACTCGAGGCATTCGTGGCTGACCATCACCAAGCGCGCCTCTTCGCCGGTGCCGCGCTGGACGACGCTCTTGATCGAGACGTCGTGGTCGCCCAGCACCGTCGCGACCCGGGCCAGCACCCCGGGCCGGTCCTCGACCTCGAGGTGCAGGTAGAAGGCCGAGGGGACGTCGGCGACGACCGGCAGCTCCTCGCGGGTGACGTGGACCGGCGCCTCGCCGGCGATGATCGAGACGACGTCGCCGAGCACCGCCGAGGCGGTCTGCAGGCCGCCCGCGCCCGGGCCCGAGATCGTCACCTCGCCGAGCGCCGGGCCCTGGATCGTGACCGCGTTGAAGGAGCCTTCGATCGGCGCCAGCGGGTGGCCGCGGTAGAGGAAGCAGGGAAAGACGCGGACGCTGATCCCGCCCTCGCGCCGCTCGGCGATCCCCAGCAGCTTCAGCGAGAGCCCCAGCTCCTTGGCGTAGGCGAGGTCGTCGGGGGCGATCGACTCGATCCCCTCGAAGGAGACCTGGTCGAGCCCGACCGGGGTGTGGAAGGCGAGCCGGGCGAGGATCGCCATCTTCGCCGCCGCGTCGGCGCCGTTGACGTCCTCGGTCGGGTCGGCCTCGGCGTAGCCGAGGCGCTGCGCCTCGGCCAGCACCTCCTCGTAGGAGGAGCCGCGGGCGGCCATCTCGGTGAGGATGAAGTTGGTGGTGCCATTGACGATCCCGAAGACGCGGGCGACCTCGGCGACGCCGAAGCTCTCCTGGATCGTGCGGACGATCGGGATCACCGCCGCCACCGCCGCCTCGAAGCGCAGCTGCACGCCGGCCTCGCGGGCGACCGCGAAGAGCTCGTCGCCGTGCTGGGCCAGCAGCTGCTTGTTCGCGGTGACGACCGGGCGCCCGGCGCGGAGCGAGGCCAGCACGTGCTCGCGGGTCGGCTCGGTCCCGCCCATCAGCTCGACGATCACCTCCGAGCGCTCGAGGATCTGCTCGAAATCCCCCTCGCTGCGGGTGAGGACGCCGGCGATCTCGACCGGGCGCCCGGTCGCCGCCCCGATCGCCTCGCCCCGCTCGCCGACCAGCTCGGCGAAGGCGGCGCCGACGTTGCCGCGGCCGAGCAGGCCGATCCGCACCGGTTTCGGCCCTTCTTCCCCCTGCTCGGGCATCGTCGCCGGCGACTGCTCAGACATCGCGCGCGGTCAAGTCCTCGTAGGTCTCGCGGCGGACGACGACGCGCGAGCGGCCGTCGCAGCAGAAGACGACCGGTGGACGGGGGACGCCGTTGTAGTTGCTCGCCATCGCGTGGCCGTAGGCGCCGGTGACCGGGGTGACGACGACGTCGCCGACCACGGGGTCGGCGAGCAGCACGTCGCGGATCAGGACGTCGCCGGACTCGCAGTGCATGCCGGCGATCGTGACCGGCGTCTCCGGGTCCTCGGCGGCGCGGTCGGCGACGATCGCCTCGTAGCGAGAGCCGTAGAGCATCGGCCGCATGTTGTCCGACATGCCGCCGTCGACGGCGACGTAGGTGCGGATGCCCGGGACCTCCTTGACGGTGCCGACCCGGTAGAGGGTGACGCCGGCGTTGGCGACCAGCGAGCGGCCGGGCTCGATCATGACCTTCACCCCCGGCCCGAAGACCTCGGCGACGCCCCGCGCCTTGACGTCGACGTAGGTCTCGATCGAGGGCGGCTCGTCGTCGGCCGCGTAGGCGACCCCGAGGCCGCCGCCGACGTTGACCACCCGGCACCAGTCGCCGGCGAGATCGCCCAGCGCCCGGATCGCCAGCGTGTAGGGCTCGAGCTCGAAGATCTGCGAGCCGATGTGGGCGTGGAGGCCGACGAGGTCGAGGACCTCGGAGCCGAGCACGCGCTCGACCGCCCGTGCGGCGAGGCCGTCGGCGAGCCCGAAGCCGAACTTCGAGTCGAGCTGGCCGGTGGTGATGAACTCGTGGGTCGAGGGCTTGATCCCCGGCGTCACCCGGATCAGCACCTGCAGGGGCTCCTCCAGCAGCCGCTCGCAGCGCTCGATCTCATCGAAGGAGTCGAGCACCAGGTAGCCGATCCCGGCGCGGGCGGCGGCGAGGATCTCCTCGTCTGACTTGTTGTTGCCGTGCATCACGACCCGCGCCGGGTCGAAGCCGGCGCGCAGCGCCATGTGCAGCTCGCCGCCGGAGGCGACGTCGACCGACAGCCCCTCCTCGGCGAACAGCCGGTAGGCGGCGGTGCAGGGGAAGGCCTTGCTGGCGAAGACGATCTCGTAGTCGGCGCCGCGCGCCTCGAAGGCGTCGCGGTAGGCGCGGGCGCGGGCGCGCAGGTCGTCCTCGGCGTAGACGTAGGCGGGGGTGCCGTGCTGCTCGGCCAGCTCGAGCACGTCGCAGCCGGCGATCTCGAGGTGGCCGGCCGGGTTGACGCGGCTGCCGAGCGGGTAGACCGCCGAGCCGGCGATCGGGTCGCCGCTCATGGCGTCCCCCGTCGCAGAATCGGGCTGTGCGCTCCGTGCCTCCATCGGACCGGCATTCTGACGATCCGGCGGGGATCCCGAGCGCCGCTTGCCGTCAGGGCCGCGTCGAGACCGGTTAGTGGTTGCCGCCGAGCAGGCCGCCGACCACGTTGCCGACTTCGTCGACGGTTTTGCCGACCACCGATTCCGGGCCGGCGACGCCGTTGACGACTTCTTCGGTAACACCGGTGACGCCGCTTTCCTTCAGGGCGCCGCCGGTGACGGTTTCGTCGACCGAGTTGACGGTGCCGTTGACGGTTTCGGTCACCTTGGCCGAGGTCGAGCCGGCGCCTTCGGTGACCGGTTTGGTCACTTCTTCGACCACGTTGCCGGTTTTCGAGCCGCCGCCGGAGCCGCTGCCGGCCGAGGTGCCGGTACCGCTGCCGTTGCCGCCGGCCGCGGCCGAGTTGGCGCTGCCGCCGGCACCTGGCTGCGAGGAGCCCGATCCGCTCGAGGGCGAGCCCGGAGCGGACTGGGACGGGTCGGAGGGACTCGTGCCGGAGTTACCGACGTCACTGCCCGGCCCGGAAACCGGGTGGGAGGAGGTGACGGGCGGGGCGCTGCTGCCGACGCTGGAGTTGTCCAGCGGCGCCGCGGCGCGGTTGCCGCCGGTGGTGCCGGCGCCGCCGGCCTGGGGCGCTGCGCCGGCCGGCGCACCCACGACGGCCGGGTTCACCGTTTTCGCCGCTCCGGCGGCCGCACCGGAGCCGTTCCCGACCGCGTCGGCGCTCGACACCGCGGCATTCCCGCCGCCGCCGAAAGCGTCGATCGGCCAGTCCTTGAAGACCTGCGCGGAGACCAGGATTACGAAGGCGGCGATCGCCATCGCGATCAACGTCGCCCCTGACACTGCGCTCACCAGATAGGCCTGCGCTTGACGAACCATCGTGATTACTAAAGGTAACCCATCGGGTCGGTGACTTCGCCGAATATACGAACCTCGAAGTGCAGGTGAGGCCCCAGGCAGTAGCCCGTGCAGCCCGTGTACCCGATCACCTCCCCCTGGCTAACCGACTGTCCGGCGGAGACGGCAAAGCGCGACTGGTGGGCGTAGCAGGTGGAGAGCCCGCCGCCGTTGTCGATGCAGGTGTAGTTGCCGTAGCCGCCGCTCGAGGCCTCCGGCTCGGTGAAGGCGACGGTGCCGCTGAGGGCGGCGTGGATCGGCGTCCCTTCCGGCACGGCGATGTCGATCCCGGGGTGGAACTCGTAGCCGGCGCCGATGTCGCGGGGGCCGAAGCCGGAGGCGATCGGGCCTTCGACCGGCCAGATCATCCCCAGCGCTTCCCCGTTCGACCAGGGCCCGGCCGGCAGCGGCCCAGAGCCCGTTTCGCGCAGCTGTTCGACGATTTCGGTCTGGATCGATTCGACCGAGCCGTCGAGCTCTTCTTCGTGCGAGGTGATCTGGGAGAGCGCCGCTTCGCGGCCGCCGCGGGCGGCGATCAGCTCGCCCTGGCGGTCCCGCAGCGCGGTCCGGCTGGCGGCGAGGCGCTGGGCGAAGCCGAGGACGTAGTCGCGGGCGCGTTCGATCTGCACTTTCGAGTTGAGGCGGGCGACGACGAGGTCGCGGACTTCGTTCCGCAGGTCGCGGACCCGGCCGACGACGGCTTCGTCCATGCCGCGGATGCGGTCGAGGTATTCGGCCCGGGCGGCGAGGTCTTCGATCCCGTCGGAGCCGACGATGACGCTGAGCAGGTCCGGTGAGCCGGACTCGTAGATCGCGACCAGGTGCCGGCGCAGGGCGACGAGCGCGACCTGCAGGTGGCCGCGGGCCTTGACCAGCTTCACTTTGGCGCCGGCGAGGGCGGCGCGGGCCTGCGCCAGTTCGCCCTGCCTGGCGACCAGGCGCTCGCGGGCCTTCGCCTGGCGGTCGCGGATCGTGGCGACCTCCCCGGTCAGCGCCTGGATCCGGTCGCCGTAGCGCGAGATCGTCGAGGTGAGGACGCCCTTGCGTTCGCGGGTTTCTTCGAGCCTGCCTTCGGTCGCTTCGAGCTTTTCGCCGAGGTCGGCGGCGTGCGCGCGCGGTGCCGCGGCGACAACCAGCAGCAGGGCGAGGGAGAGGGCGACGAGGGCGAGCGCGAGGGCCTTGGGGCTCGCCGTGGGGCGGGCGCGGGACACGGTCGGGCGAGGCTAGAGCAGCGCCGATCCCCGCTCCGAGAGCACAAACCCCCTGCAAATGCGATTGCGCAACGCGGCTTGCGCCGGAGTGGCGCGGTCAGCCCGGAGCGTTCTCGACCTCGAGCAGGCCGCCCTCGGCTTCCTCCTCCATCTGCAGCGTCGTGTGCTCGATGCCGTAGCGCTCGCGGAGGAGGACCTCGAGCTGCTGGCGGATCAGGTCGCGGTCGGCGCCGCGGGCGACGACGACGTGGGCGGCGATCGCGCCGAAGCCGGCGGTCACGGTCCAGACGTGGAGGTCGTGGACCGAGCGCACGCCCTCGATGCCGCAGATCGAGCTGCCGACCTGGTCGACGTCGAGGTCGGCCGGCGCCGCCTCCATCAGCACGTCGAACGGTTCCTTGATCAGCCGCCAGGAGGAGAGCAGGACGAGGACCGAGATCAGGATGCCGACGATCGGGTCGACGATGTCGGAGCCGCCGAGCAGGACGACGAGGCCGGCGATGACGACGCCGAAGGAGCCGAGCGCGTCGGCGGCGGAGTGGCGGAGGACGCCCTCGAGGTTGACGTCGGCGCGCTCGCCGCGGGCCAGAACCAGGGTCGCGGCGAGGTTGCCGAGCAGCCCGAGGACGCCGAGCACCAGCACCGCGCCGCCCTCGATCGCGGGCGGGTCGGAGAGGCGGCCGACGGCGGCGACCCCGATCCCGACGCTGACCGCGACCAGCAGCAGGCCGTTGACGAGCGCCGCCAGCACTTCCGAGCGGGCGTAGCCGAAGGTGCGCCGGCCGCTCGCGGGTTTCGCCGCCAGCCGCGCCGCGATCAGCGCCAGGACGATCGAGGCGACGTCGGAGAGCAGGTGGCCGGCGTCGGCCAGCACCGCCAGCGAGCCGGCGAGGATGCCGCCGACGACCTCGATCGCGAAGAGGGCGAGGTTGATCGCCAGCGCCACCCACATCCGCCGCCGGCTGTCCTCGCGCCGCGCTTCCAGCGCGTGGGCGCCGTAGCCGTGGCTGTGGCCGGCGTGCGAGTGGCTGCCGCCGTGGGCGTGGTCGTGAGCGGGCATCCCCGCCAGGATATGGCGGCGCTGCGGACCTCAGGTCCCTTATAGGGGCCTCAAAGTCCGCAGCGCGGGCTCAGGCAGCTACCGGCTGCTTGGGCTCGGCGCTCTTGGCTGCCGCGGCGGCGACCTCGGCGCCGAATTCGAGCCGCTCGGCGTATTCGCGCGCCTGCATCCGCGAGATCACCATCCGCTGGATCTCGGCCGTGCCCTCGAACAGCTGGTAGATCTTGGCGTCGCGGAACCACTTCTCGAGCGGGTACTCGGTGCTCCAGGCGTCCGGCCCGACCAGGTCCATCAGCGTCGTCGTCGCCCACATCGCCACGTCGCCGCCCTTCAGCTTCGACATCGAGCCCTGGCCGCCGCGCATCGGCACCCCGTTGCGGCCCATCCAGGCGGCCCGCTGGACCAGCAGCCGGGCGGCTTCGATCTCGGTCGCCACGTCGGCCAGCGTCTGCTGGATCCGCTGCGTCTGCAGCAGCGGCACGCCGCCCTCGGCGCGGGCGTCGAGGAACTCGAGCGTCCACTCGTAGGCGGCCTGGGCGATCCCGAGCGCCGAGGCGCCGACGATCGGCCGCGTCACCTCGAAGGTCGCCAGCGCGTCGGCTCCGCGCGACTTTTCGCCGGCGCGGGCGCGCTCGAGCTTCTTCTGCAGCTTCTCCTCGCCGCCGAGCAGGTACTCGGCCGGGATCCGGCACTCCTCGAGCACGACCTCGGCGGTGTGCGAGGCGCGGATCCCGAGCTTCGTCTCCTTCTTGCCCTGCGAGAGGCCCGGCGTCCCTTTCGGGACCACGAAGGAGGCCTGGCCGCGGGTGCCGAGCCCGGGGTCGACGGTGGCGACGACGACGGTGACGTCGGCGATGCCGCCGTTGGTGATGAAGACCTTGGTGCCGTCGAGGATCCACTCGTCGCCATCGCGCTTGGCGGTCGTCTTCAGGCTCTTGACGTCGGAGCCGGCCTGCGGCTCGGTCACCGCGTAGGCGCCGAGCTTGATCTCCTCGATGTCGCCGAAGCACTCGGGCACCCAGCGCATGATCTGCTCCGGGGTGCCGGAGGCGGCGATCCCGGCCGCGGCGAGGCCCGAGCCGCTGATCGCCAGCGCCGTGCCGGCGCAGCCCCAGTGCGACTCTTCGGCCCAGATCACCTGCATCTGGCCCTGCTCGTCTTCGGCCGAGCGCTGCATCCCCTCGAGCGTGCCGAAGCCGTGCTTGCGGGCCTCGCGAATTACCTCCCAGGGGGTGCTCTCCTCGCGGTCGTGAAGCGGCGCCGCGGGGCGGATCACGTCGCGGGCGAAGGCGCGGCAGCGAGCTTTGTACTCGAGCTGCTCGTCGGTGTAGGCGAAGTCCATGGGAGTTCCTCTTTCGGCGGTGCCCGCGCCCCTGCCGGGCCGCGGCGATTGATTGACTGGTCAGTCAGCCAGTCGCTCGGAACTGTACCTGACCCGCCCCACTGAATTTGGGTACGCCGTGTACTTTTCGGCCGGGTGGCCGCCGACCGACCGATCAACGCCGACGTTCCCGAGCCGCAGGAGCCGAAAGCGACCGAGCCGACCGCGCCGGAGGAGCCAAAAGGCGCCGTCGCGGCGAGTCCGACGCGGTTGTCCCCGGATAGCGGGGACAGAGGCACTCGAGTCGAGCCGGGGACGGGAGGCGGCGAGGGCGCGCCGCGGACGACCGGGCGCCGTCGCCGCGTGCCCGGGGCGCTGCTCTGGATCGGCGGCCTGGTCGTCGTCGCGATCGGCTTCATCGTCCTCGCCGTCGTCGCCGGCAGCGGCGGCGGCCCGAACAGCGAGACGACGGTCAGCGGCCCCGCGCCGGCGCCGGTCCAGGCGCCCGAGGAACCGGCGGGCGACGAAGGCGAAGCCGAGTCGCCGTCCTCGCAGACCGCGGAAGCGCTCGGCTATCCCGCCTTCGCCACCGACAACACGACCCGGGTCGGCGGCTCGAGCGCGGCCGAAAACGCCGCC
>DASXOF010000075.1:0-20866 GCA_036494495.1 Solirubrobacterales bacterium
GGAGGCACGGCGCAAGATCATGTTCTGCCTGGACAATGGGTAGAGATATACCGATGCGTCCAATCCAGCTTCCAGTTCGTAGGACTTGACCGATGAAGATCGCGATCGTCGGCACCGGCGTCTCAGGCCTCGTCGCCGCCCACCACCTGCACCGTCAACACGACGTCACCGTCTACGAGGCGGCGGCGCGGATCGGCGGCCACAGCCACACGGTCACCGTCCCCGAGCCGGGCGGCCCCGATCAGTCGATCGACACCGGCTTCATCGTCTTCAACGACCGCAACTACCCCAACTTCGAAGCTCTCCTGGACGAGCTCGGCGTCGCCAGCCAGCGCTCCCACATGGGCTTCTCGGTCTCCGACGGGCGCGGTGGGTTCGAGTTCTCGGGGACGCCATGGGGCCTCTTCGCCCGCCCCGTCCACCTGCTCTCCCCCACCTTCATCCGCATGCTGCGCGACTGGCGCCGCTTCAACCGCCTCGCCCCGGGGCTGATCGGGATGAACGGCACGGCGCCGTCGCTCGGCGCCTGGCTCGAGCGCGAAGGCTTCTCCCGCCACTTCATCGACCGCCTGATCGTCCCCCAGGCCTCCGCCGTCTGGTCCGCCGACCCGGGCCAGATGTGGGCCTTCCCGGCCAGCTTCATGGCCGAGTTCTTCGACAACCACGGCATGTACAGCCTCCGCGACCGGCCGCACTGGCGCACGGTCGAGGGCGGCTCGCGCTCCTACGTCGAGGCGATCACGGCGCCGTGGCGCGACCGCGTCCGCACCGCCGCCCCGGTTCGCCGCGTCGAGCGCCTCCCCGACGAGGTCCGGGTCGAGGCGGCCGGCTGCGAGACCGAGAGTTTCGACCGCGTCGTCATCGCCGCCCACTCCGATCAGGCGCTGGCGATGCTCGGGCCCGGGGCGAGCGCGGCCGAGCGCGAGATCCTCGCGGCGATCCCCTACCGGCGAAACGAAGCCGTCCTCCACACCGACCGCTCGCTGATGCCGCGCCGCCGCGCCGCCTGGTCGAGCTGGAACTTCCACCTCTGCGATCCGGCGCCGCCCGCGACCACGGTCACCTACTGGATGAACCACCTGCAGCGGCTGCCGCGCGGCCGCGACTACTTCCTCACCCTCAACCGCGGCGAGGCGATCGCCCCGCGCACCCGGCTCGGCAGCTTCGCCTACGACCACCCCGTCTACACCAAGGCGGGCGTCGCGGCGCAGCGGCGCCACGGCGAGATCTCGGGCTGCGCCCACCGCACCCACTTCGCCGGCGCCTACTGGGGCTGGGGCTTCCACGAGGACGGGGTGGTGAGCGGGCTAGGGGTGGCGGCGGCGCTGGCAGGCGCAGGGGCGGAGGTGGTCCCGATCCCCGCGGTTGCCGAGGAGCTGGCGGCGTGAGCGCCTCGGCGGTCTACGAGTCCGCCGTCTACGAGGGCTGGGTCCGGCACCGGCGCTTCGAGCCGGTCGCCCACGATTTCCGCTACCCGCTGTTCCTCATGTATCTCGATCTCGCCGAGCTGCCGGCGGTGCTCGACCCCTATCCGCTCTGGTCGGCGCGGCGCCGCGCCCCCGCCCGCTTCCGCCGCGCCGACTTCCTCGGCGACCCGGCGCGACCGCTCGACGCCTGCGCCCGCGACACGGTCGAGGCCGCGAGCGGCGAGCGCCCGACCGGCCCCGTCCGCCTGCTCGCCGGCCTCCGCTACCTCGGCCACTCCTTCAACCCGGTCAGCTTCTACTACTGCTTCGACCCCCCCGGCCGGGTGCAAGCGGTCGTCGCCGAGGTACGAAACATTCCCTGGGGCGAGCGACAGGCATATGTTTTGCAGCGAGGAGAGCGAGTGGGTCCCGTCCTTGGTCAAGACATCGAGAAGTCACTGCACGTCTCGCCGTTGATGGGGATGGACCAGACCTACCGGGTCAGCGCCTCGGAGCCCGGCGCGACGCTCTCGGTCCACATCGAGTCGCACGCCGATTCGAAGACCTTCGACGCGACCCTCAACCTGCGCCGCCGCGAGCTCAGCCGGCCGCTGATGGCGCGCCTCCTCGCCCGCTATCCGGCCCATTCGCTGCAGGTGGTCGCCCGGATCTACGCGCAGTCGCTCCGGCTGAAGCTGAAGGGCGCCCGCTACCACCCGCACCCGGAGGGCGCCCGCCCGAAAGGGTTCCTCTCGCCATGAGGGACACCCTCGCCCGCGCCGGGGTCGGCCAGGTCCTGGGCCGCATCCGCAGTGGCGAGATCGAGGTGATCGAGCGCGGCCGCAGCCGTACCTTCGGCGAGCCCGGCGCCGACCTGCGGGCGACGGTGCAGATCAACGACCCGGCCGCCTGGCGCGGCCCCCTGCGCGGCTCGATCGGGCTCGGCGAGGGCTATGTCGCCGGCCTCTGGGAGACCGACGACCTCGTCTCCCTGATCCGGATCGCCGCCCGCGAGCTGCGCGAGCTGGACGGCGTCCGCGGCCTCGTCGCCCGCCCCCGCGGCGTCTGGCACAAGCTCCGCGGCCTCGTCCCCGAGAACACCCGCAACGGCGCCCGCAGCAACATCAGCGCCCACTACGACCTCGGCAACGACCTCTTCGCCGCCTTCCTCGACGAGCGGATGATGTACTCGTGCGCCTACTGGCCGAGTGCCGCGGCGAGCCTCGAGGAGGCCCAGCTCGCGAAGCTCGACCGGATCTGCGAGCGGCTCCAGCTCGGCCCCGGGAACCACCTGCTGGAGATCGGCACCGGCTGGGGCGGGATGGCGATCCACGCCTCCCGGCGCAGCGGCTGCCGGGTGACGACGACGACGATCTCGCGCCAGCAGTTCGAGCTCGCGACGCAGCGGGTGCGCGACGCCGGGCTCGAGGGCCAGGTGACGGTCCTGCTCGAGGACTACCGCGACCTCGACGGCCGCTTCGACCGCCTGGTCTCGGTCGAGATGATCGAGGCGGTCGGCTGGCAGTACTTCGACGACTTCTTCCGCCGCTGCGACGAGCTGCTGACCGACGACGGGCTGATGCTGCTCCAGGCGATCACGATCGACGACGGCATCTACGAGGTCGAGAAGGCGGCGCGGAGCTTCGCCAACACCCACGTCTTCCCCGGCGGCTGCCTGCCCTCGCGAGGGCTGATCGCCGGCTGCCTGGAGCGGGTGACCAGCATGCGCGAGGTCTGGATCGACGACATCACCGACCACTACCCGCCGACCCTGGCGAGCTGGCGCGACCGCTTCTTCGAGGCCTGGGAGCGGCTGCGCGGGCTCGGCTACGACGACCGCTTCCGCCGCCTCTGGGACTTCTACCTGAGCTCCTCGGAGGCGGGCTTCCGCGAGCGGCGGATCGGCGACGTCCAGGTGCTGTTCGCGAAACCGCGCGCCCGGTGAGCGGGACGGCGGCGACCGGCGCGCGCGAGCCGCTGGTGCTGATCCACGGCCTCGGCGGCTCGCGCACGATCTGGGAGCCGGTCCTGCCGCTGCTCGAAGCCGAGCGCGAGGTTGTGGCGCTCGACATGCCCGGCTTCGGCGCCGAGCCGCCGCTGCCGCCGGGGGTCGAGGCGACGGCGGCGAACCTGGCGCGGGCGCTGCGCGAGCGTCACCTCGGCGCGGCCGGGCTCGAGCGCCCGCACGTCGCCGGCAACTCGCTCGGCGGCTGGGTCGGGCTGGAGATGGGGCGGCAGGGCGCCGCCGCCTCGGTCACCGCGCTCTCGCCGGCGGGGCTCTGGCGCGGGGCGATCGGCGAGCGCTCGCTGCTCGGCCGCCGCTGGGCGCGGCGGCTGCGGCCGCTGGTGGCGCTGGGGCTGCGGGCGCGGCCGCTGCGCGAGCGGGCGCTCGGCACCTTCGCCGCCCATCCCGAGCGGGTGCCGGCCCGCGCCGGCCGCGAGCTGGTGCTGGGCTGGATCGACGCCGAGGGCTACGAGGCGGCCAACGCGGCGATGCGCAAGTACGTCTTCGACCCGAGCGGGTACCCGGAGGGCGTGCCGGTGACGATCGCCTGGGGTGAGCTCGACCAGCTGGTGGCGCCGCCGCGGCCCGAGCGCCGCCCGGCCGGGGCCCGCTGCCTGACGATGCCCGGAGTCGGGCACACTCCCACCTGGGACGATCCCGAGCTGGTCGCCCGAGTGCTGCTGGAAGGCAGCTCCAAGACTGAACCGATATCGAGGAGGAGCGCGTGATCGTCGAGCGGACCGAGAACCCGATGTGGCTGTCGAACTCCTATCTGGTGGCCGACCCGGAGTCGGGGACCGGCGTCCTGATCGACGGCAACGAAGAGCTGAAGCCGCTGGTCGAGCGGGCGAACCAGGACGGGATCGAGATCACCCACGTGCTCGTCACCCACCCGCACGCCGACCACGTCGCCGGCCTGGCCGAGGCGCGCGAGGCGCTCGGCGGCCCGCCCCTCGTCGCCCACCCCGACTGCGCCGCCGAGCTCGACGAGGAGGTGGCGGTCCTGCTCGGCGACGAAGACGAGCTCGAGGCCGGCGGCCTCCACGTCAAGGCGCTCTACACCCCCGGCCACGCCGCCGGCCACCTCGCCTTCCTGATCGACGGCTCCGATGTCTTCACCGCCGACGTCCTCTTCAAGGGGACGGTCGGCGGCACCATGGCCCCCGGCGCCTCCGGCTTCGCCGACCTCAAGGCCTCGGTCCTGCGACTGCTCGAACTGCCGCCGGAGACGACCGTCCACCCCGGCCACAAAGAGCCGACGACCGTCGCCGCCGAGTGGGCCGAGAACCCCTTCGTGCGGATCTGGCGCGGCCTCGACTCGACCGGCGAGGAGCAGGTGACGGTCTGGGGCCGGGCGGCGACTCTGAAGCTCTGGGCGCCCGACTACGACGGCGGCAACAAGGCCTGGGTCCTCTTCGCCGACTCCGGCGAAGACGCCATCGTCGGCGGCTCCCAGGTCGAGCGGGCCTGAACTGCCATACCGATCTTTTCCCCACCCCGCTGGGGAAAAAATCGGTACCCCGATATTTTCGCGCGCGCGGCTACAGCTCGCGGCGGCTGACGATGCCGGTCTGCAATGCCCGCTCGGCGAGGGCGACGCGCTTTTGGTTCTGCGGCAGATCGCCGACGCCGAGCTTCTCGAACAGCGCTCGCATGTGGGTCTTGACCGCGTCGACCGAGAGGTGGAGCTCGGCGCCGATCTCGCCGTTGGTCGCCGGCGTCGCGAAGTCGGCGCCGTCCTTGTAAGGGCGGCAGAGGGCGACCAGGACCTTGCGCTGCGCCGGCGAGACCGTCGCCGCGGCGCTCACCTCGCCGGCGATCACGGTCGATTCCGGCGCCCCCTCCCCCGGCCGCCGGTAGAGCACCGAGGTCTGGCCGAAGCGCAGGGCGTCGCCGTCGCGCAGGTGGCGGCGGCCGTGGACCCGCTCCTCGTTGACGTAGGAGCCGTTGCGGGAGAGGCCGTCGTCGACCAGCGTGCACTCGTCGCGGACGACCTCGATCAGCGCGTGCAGGGCCGAGACCTCGGGGTCCCAGGCGAGGCGGACGTCGGCGGAGTCGGCGCGGCCGACCCAGAGCTCGCTGCCGCCGGGCTCGATCGCGACGATCTCCTGCTCGCCGCCGCCGTCGCGGAAGACGAGGAAGGGGCGGCCGGTGCGTTCGGCTTCGATCTGCGCCTTCAGCTCCGGCGCACTGACGCGCTGCGGTTCGCTCATGCGGCGATCCTATGGCGGGCGCGGACCGGCCATCCGTCTACCGCCGCGCCCGCGCGTGGACGAATGTGCGACCCACTATTGGGTGCCGATCCGGGGTCGGAGTAGGACACTCAATCGGGCGATGTCGGAAAACATCCAGAACTTCTTCTTCAACTGGTATCCGGTCTTCGGCGTCTTCTTCATGGCGCTGCTGCTGTTCATCTTCCTGCGGCTGATGCGGACGACGATGGGCACGACCAAGCCGGAGACGGTGAAGGCGAGCCGCACCAAGCCGGTGCTGTGGGAGGAGGTGCAGGGGGTCGACGCCGCCAAGGAGGAGCTGATGGACGTGGCCGAATGGCTCCACGACCCCGACCGCTTCGCCAAGCTCGGCGCCCGCCCGCCCGGCGGCGTCCTCCTCTACGGCCCGCCCGGGACCGGCAAGACGATGCTGGCCCGCGCCGTCGCCGCCCAGGCCAACTGCGACTTCTACGCCGCCTCCGGCTCGAGCTTCGTCGAGATGTTCGTCGGCCGCGGCGCCGCCCGCATCCGCCGCCTCTTCAAGGAGGCGCGCAAGTCAAAGCGCGCGGTCGTCTTCATCGACGAGCTCGACGCGATCGGCGGCGCCCGCTCGGGCGGCGGCGGCGACGGCGGCACCAGCGAGCGCGAGCAGGCGCTGAACCAGCTGCTGGTCGAGCTCGACGGCTTCGAGAAGGGCGAAGCGACGGTGATCGTGATCGCCGCCTCCAACCACGTCGACAAGCTCGACAAGGCGCTGCTGCGGCCGGGCCGCTTCGACCGCCGCGTCCTCGTCTCGCCCCCCGACCGCGACGGCCGCGAGGCGATCCTCCGCGCCCACGCCGAGGACAAGCCGCTGGCCGATGGCCTCGAGCTCGCCGACGTCGCCCGCAAGACGACCGGGATGACCGGCGCCCAGCTCGCCAACGCCCTGAACGAGGCGGCGATCATCGCCGGCCGCGCCGGCCGGGCCGAGATCGACCGCGAGGACCTCGACGAGGCGCTGCTGCGCCAGTCGGTCGGCTCGCAGCAGACCCGCCGGCTGACCGAGAAGGAGCGCCGCCTGGTCGCCTACCACGAGGCCGGCCACGCTCTCTGCTTCCGGCTCGTCTCCGACGAGGCGCCGGAGATCATGAGCATCGTCCCCCGCGGCAACGCGCTCGGTTTCGTCGCCCCCTCGGTCGAGGAAGACCGCTACCTGAAATCGCGCGGCGAGCTGCTCGACGACGTCGTCACCGCGCTCGGCGGCCGCGCCGCCGAGGAGGAGGTCTTCGGCGAGGGCTACTCGGGCGTCTCCTCCGACCTCGCCCACGTCTACGCGATCTGCGCCCAGATGGTGACCGAATTCGGCATGGGGGTCGCGATCGACCACGACGGGCCGCCGCCGATCGCGATGCCGGTCGGCGAGTGGCAGATCTCCGACCAGACCCGCCGCGACGTCGACCAGGCGGCGATGACCCTGGCTCGCGAGGCCTACCGCCGCGCCCGCGCCCTCCTCGCCGCCAATCGCGAGTGCCTCGACGAGCTGACCGAGCAGGCGCTCGAGCGCGAGACCCTGAGCCGCGAGGAGCTGGAGCAGATCTTCGCCGGCCACCGCCTCCGCGGCCTGGTCGAGCCCGGCAGCTCCGGCGCCGCGATGGTCGCGATGAGCCGCGAGCACCGCAGCCCCGCCCCGCACCGCGACTAGCCTCCCCCGGGTGAGCGAATCGCCCCGCTGGTGGCTGGTGCGCCCGGCGCAGAACCTGAAGCCGGCGACCTACCGCTGCCCGCTCTGCGGCCAGCACCTGCCGGCGCTCTCCGAGCACGTCCTGATCGCGCCCGAGGGCGACAAGACCAAGCGCCGCCACGCCCACACCGCCTGCGTGCTGCGCGCCCGCAAGGCGGGGCGGCTGCCGACCGAGGACGAGTGGCGGCGGACGCAGCCGCGACCGCCGTCGCTCTGGCGGCGTTTGAAAGACCGCCTGTTCGGAAAGGATGGAGGGTGATGATCCGACGCTCGATGCTCAGCTTGATCGTCTTCGGCCTGCTGGCCGTCCCCGCAACCGCCACCGCGGCCGAACGCACCGTCTCGGTCGAAGCGACGGCGACAATCAAGGTGCCGAACGACAGCGCCTCCTTCGGACTCGGGGTCAGCCTCGAACGCGGCAGCCGCGCCGCCGCGCTGCAAGCCGTCTCGGCGAAGCTGAAGAAGGTGGTGGGGGCAGTGCAGGCGATCCCCGGCGTCGGCCCCGGCGACGTCGAGACCGGCCGCATCTCCGTCGCCGAGGCGAAGCCGGGCCGCTTCCGCGCCAGCGAGGGGATCAGCGTCACCCTGCACGAACCGGCCAACGCCGGCGATCTCGTCTCCGCCGCGATCGCCGCCGGCGCCACCGGCGTCCGCGGCCCCAACTACTTCGTCGGCGACACCGAAGCCGCCTACGCCGGGGCCCTCGCCGCCGCCTTCCAGAAGGCGAAGTCGAAGGCGACGACCCTGGCCGCCCAAGCCGGCGCCACCCTCGGCGCCGCGCTGACGATCAACGAAGGGGGCAACCCCGAAATCGTCCCCTTCGACCAGGCCAAGTCGGCCCCCGCCGGGGCCGGCTGCGGCGCCGGCAGCGAGCCGACGCCCGCCGCCAAGCGCGCCCAGAGCGATGCCTGCGCCCCCTCCCCGCCGACCAAGCCCGGCGTCTCCACCGTCACCGCCACCGTCGGCGTCGTCTTCGCCCTGCAGTAGCCGCGCGGCAGCGCTCGACGCCGGCGCTACTTGTGGAGGCCGGCGACGGGGGTGCCCTCGCTGATCTTGGCGCAGTCCTTGGCGGCGGGGTCGATCGGGTCGACGATCGCGGTGCCTTCGGCGTGGCCGGGGTTGCCGCACTGGATGTACCAGTCCTTGACGCCGTCGGCGGCGACGATGGTGTCGTCGCCGCCGCGGCCGAAGAAGCTGTCGACGCCGGGCTGGCCGAGCAGGAGGTTGGGCCCGGCGTCGCCGATCAGGACGTCGTTGTCGAAGGAGCCCTCGATGTCCTCGTCGGTCGGGCTGAGGTGGACGTGGCGGCAGCCTTTGATCGCGTCGATCCAGGCGGAGTGGACGGTGAGGGAGATGTAGAGGGTGCCGGGGTGGGCCTGGGTCTCGGCGAAGGAGGCGTCGTCGCGGCCGGGGCCGCCGACGATCGCGCCGCCGGCGCAGCCGCCGCCGGCCGCCAGCAGGTCGCCGCCGGCTTCGCCGTAGAGGTAGGTCGGGCCGGGGAGGCCGCCGATCAGGCCGTCTTCGCCGTCGCCGCCGTAGAGCTTGTCGGCGCCGGGGCCGGACTCGATCAGGTCGTCCTCGGGGCCGGCGTGGATCTGGTCGTTGCCCTCGCCGCCGGCGAGGCGGACGAAGTCGACGGCGGCGAGGGTGCCTTCGACTTTCAGCGAGTCGTTGCCGGGGCCGAGGTCGACCATCATCCAGCGCGCCGGCCCTTTCGCCGGGCAGACGACCTGCGCGGCGTTGCCGTCGGGGTGTTCGCAGCCCGCCCCGGCGGCGAGCGGGGCGGCGCCGGTGACGGCGAAGGTCGAGCCCGCTTCGTCCCAGGCGACGACGAGGTGGTCCGGGCCGGCGCCGCCGACCACCTGCAGACCGCCGCCGCCGGCCGGGTCGGGGTCGAGGCGGACGAAGGCCGAGCCCCGGGGCGGCGCTTCCGGCCCGCAGGAGAGGTGGACGAGGCCGCCGCTGCAGACGTCCTTGCCCTGGCCGCCGTCGAGGGTGTCGGCGTTCCCGCCGCCGACCAGGTGGTCGTTGCCAGGACCGCCGTCGATCGCGTTGGCGTGGGCGTTGCCGATCAGCGTGTCGGCGAAGGCCGAGCCTTCCAGCGACTCGAAGCGGAAGAGCCGATCGTGGCCGTCGCCGAAGGATTTGTGGGCGCGCAGCGAGGCCCAGACGCCGCTGCCCTTGCGGCCGGCGACGGCGGTCGAGAAGGAGGCGACGTCTCCGGGCCCGGGCCCGCCGTCCATGCGGTCGTAGCCGTAGTCGCCGCGCACCAGGTCGTCCTTACCGGGGCCGCCGCTGACGGTGTCGATGCCGAGGCCGCCGCTGACTTCGTCGTCGTCGCCCCCGCCGCCGGTCGCCTTGTCGTCGCCGAGGTCGCCGAAGACGCGGTCGGTACCGGCGCCGCCGTCGAGCATGTCATTGCCGCGGCCGCCGTGGACGAGGTCGTCGCCGAGGCCGGCGCAGACGGTGTCGTTGCCGAGCCCGGCGTAGATCGTGTCGTCGCCCCCGAGGCCGACGATCACGTCGGGCTTATCGGTGCCGCGGATCACGTCGTCTTCGCCGGTCCCGACGATCGTCGCCTTCTTGCCGTGGCAGCGCGGCGTTTCCGCCAGCCCTTCAGCGCCGCCCGCGCTCTGGGCGAAGACCGTGACGCCGGCGACGATCACGGCCGCGCTCAACCACCCCCGCGGCTTCAAATCCGGTACCGCTCCGTCGGCTTCACCGGCGGAATCGTAGTCAGGCAGCGGGCGGCGGCGCCGTCAGCGGATCTCGACGGGCGTGCCAGGACGGGCGTGTGCAGCCAGCCAGGCGACGATCCGGTTCTGCATGCGGACGCAACCGTGCGAGCGGGCCGAGCCGAGCGGATCGCCGAGCAGCGCGCCGCTGCGGCCGTGGAGGGCGACGCGGCCGGGGCCGCCGCCGAAGTTCATCAGCGTGTTCGAGTGGGCGGTCAGCTGCAGCGCCCATGGTCCGAGCTCGGACCCGGCCGGCTGCCGCACCCGCTCGTAGACGGCGAAGAGACCGCGCGGCGTCGGCGTCGAGGGCTTGCCGACGACGACCCGCCAGCTCCGCACCCGGCGCCCGGCGCGAAGGACGGTGGCGCGGCGGCGGCCGCGGTCGATCACGATCCGCCACGGGGTTGGGCTGAGCCGGGCGTAGTCGGCGTCGATCCAGCCCGAGCGCCCGTTCGGGCGTTCCGGCAGCTGCACCCGCAGCCACAGCCGACCGCCGGAGTCGCGGCGGGCGCCGAGCACCAGCAGCCCGACCGGGCCGCCGTCCCAGCTGGCGGTGGTGGTGACGCGGGCGATGCGCCGGGAGCCGCGGCGAGCCGCCGCCCGGGCCGCAGTCGGGTAGATCACCCGTGCGGTCCAGGCGAGCTTCGCGCTCGGCGCGGCGACCCGGGGCGATGGCGGCTCCGATGCCGTCGCAACGCCGGTCACGAGCGCGAGCGAGAAGAGGGCGAGCGCGCAGGCCGCCAGCAGCGGCGCGGCGCGCCTCAGCCCCCGCCTAGCCGGTGACACCGCCCTCGCGCCCCGGCCCCGAGGCCTTCACCCGCACCGGCGCTGCGGCGCTGCGGCTCGGCGCGTTGTCGGCTTCGGCGGTGGCGACGTTACGCACGGTTCCAGCTCCGGTCCCGCCGTCGACCTGCGTCACCACCGCGAAGCTGCGCGACCCGCCGGGCGCCAGCATCGCGATCGTCCAGCACGCCTCGCCGTTCAGGAACTTCGCCGCCTTGACCGCGACGAAGCTCATCGCCCCCGGCAGGCGGTCGCAGACGACGACGTCCTCGGCGCCGCCGACGCCCCTGTTGGAGACGCGGATCCGGAACCTGACGGCGTCGCCGGCTTCGACCTTGCCGTGGCCGAGACGCTTCTTCACCAGGTACAGGCTGGCGCTGCCGGCGCGGATGTCGGCGACCGCCGAGTCGCGGTCGTCGGCCGGCTTCTGGTCGGCAACTTCGGCGCCGACCGAGGCGGTGTTCCTGATCGCGCCGGATTCGGTCGCGCGCGCCTTCAACGTCGCCGAGCGCTTCGCGCCCGCCGCCAGCGAGGCGAGCCTGCAGGTGACGACCGAACCCTTCGCCGCGCACTTGCCGCCGGCGACCTTGGCCGCCACGTATTCGAGCCCGCTCGGCAGGGCGTCGGTGATCTTCACCGCCTTCGCCGTCGCCGGACCGGCGTTGGCGACGGTGAGGTTGTAGGTGAGCACGTCGCCGAGCTGCGGCCTCGACGGGCCGACCAGCTTCTTGACCAGGGTCAGGTCGAACGTGGCCGCGTTCGCGGCCGGCGGATCGACCTGGGTCGAGGCGCTGGCTTCGTTGTTGCCGGGGTTCGGGTCGGGCTGGTCGCCGCCGATCTTGGCGCGGTTGGTCAGCGTCGTCCCCTGCAGCGAAGCGGGGACGTGGGCGACCACCTGGATCTGCGCCGAGGCGCCGCGGGCGAGGGTGCCGAGCGAGCAGCCGAGGCTGCCGCTGCAGGAGCCCTGGCTCGGGTTCGCCGAGCTGAGGCTGACGCCGCCGGGCAGCGTGTCGTCGACCGTCACCCCGGTCGCCGTCGAGGGGCCGTTGTTGGTCGCGACCAGCGTCCAGCTGACGTCGCCGTCGGCGGCGACCCGGGCCGGGCCGGTCTTCGTGATCGCCAGGTCGGCGGCCGGGCCGACCGTCGTCCTCGCCTCGGAGTGGTTGTTTTCGCGTTCGAGCTCGCCCTGGTCGCCGGCGACCGAGGCGCTGTTCAAGAGCGTCTGGTCGCCGAGCGCCGGCGGCACGGTGACGGTGACGTGGCGGACCGCCGAGTCGCCGACCGCGAGTTCTCCGAGCGCGCAGCTGACGATGCCGGCGGCGGCGGCGCAACCCGGGTCGGCGGAGACGAACTGGACCCCGGCCGGCAGCGTGTCGTCGACCTTGACGCCGGTCGCATCGTCGGGGCCGTTGTTGGTCACTTCGAGGGTCCAGGTGAGCTGGCCGCCGGCGTCGACCGTCGCCGGGCCGGTCTTGACGATCGCCAGGTCGACGACCGGTCCAACCCCGACTTCGGCGCTCGAGTGGTTGTTTTCTTCGGCCGCGGGACCGGGCGGTTCGGGCGTCGTCGTCGAGATCGTCGCCGTGTTGACCCAGACGCCGTCTTTGACGCCCTTCGCTTTGACATGGACGGTTTCGGTCGTCCCCGGTTCGAGGTCGCCGAATTCGCAGCTGACGGTGCCGGCCGCTTGGGTGCAGGGCGAGTCCGCCGAGACGAATTCGAGCCCTTCGCCCGGCAGCGGGTCGGTCAGTTTCACCGACCGCGCCGTCGACGGCCCGTCGTTGCCGACTTCGATCGTGAATTCGGATTCCTGGCTCTTCAGGATCAGTTCCGGCGCTGCCGTCTTCCGCACCCAGACGTCGGCCAGCGGGCTCGGCGCCGGGCCGAAGGTGGAGGTGTCGTTGCCGGGGTTGGTGTCGGTCGGCGAGCTGACTGTCGCGGTGTTGCTGAGCGGCGAGGCGACGGCGCCGGGGTCGACTTCGACCGTGACGTCATAGGTCGCTTCGAAGCCGGTCGGCGCAGTGCCGATCACGCACTCGACTTCGCCGCCGCTCAGCGAGCAGGGCGCGCTGGCGGAGACGAAAGTCGTCCCGGCGGGGAGCGGGTCGCCGACTTCGACGCCCTGGGCATCGGAGGGGCCGAGGTTCCTCACCTTCAGATGCCAGGTGTATTCGCCGCCGGGCGTGTAGGTGGCGGCGCCGGTCTTTTCGATCGCCATGTCGGCTTCCGCTCCGACGAGGAGCGAGCCGTCGTCGCCGACCGGGGTGGTGACCTCGTCGGAGGTGACTTCGGCGACGTTGGTCAGCGTCGTCCCGTCGGCGACGCCGGCACCGACCGTGACCGGCATCGTGATCGTCACGCTGGCGCCGCTGGCGAGCGAGTCGAGATGCCAGTGGACCGTCGTCTCGCCGGGGGCGGGACCGGAGTTGACCGAGGTCTCGGAGAACCCGGTCGCCGGGTTGGCCGTGGCCGTGCCGGCCGTGTAGGCGAGGCCGGCCGAAGTCCCGTCTTCGACGTCGAGGTTGCGGGCGGCGCCGGGGCCGCTGTTCGTCACCTTGACGGTGAACGAGCTGGGGCTGCCGGCGACCGCGGCGCCGTTGTCAGGGGTCTTTTCGAGTTCGAGGTCGGGCAGGAGCAGGGTCGCCTTGGCGCTGTCCGGCGCGCTGCCGTAGGGGCCTTCGGCGTTGCCGCTGTTGCCGGCTTCGTCGCTGGCGCCGGTGATCTGCGCGGTGTTGACGTTGGCTTCGGGGCCGGTGCCGGGGGTGGTGGCGGCAGCCAGCGCGGGCTTCGCCGCGAAGGTGATCGTCTTGCTCGAGGCCGCGGGCAGCGAGGCCAGCGTCCATTCCAGCGTGGCGCCGCTGCCGGCGGGGTCGGCGACGGTGGTGCCGTCGACCTTGCTCGAGCCGGGCACGTAGCTCCAATTCGGCGGCAGCGTGTCGGTGACCGTGACATTGGCCGCGCCCGCGGTCGCCGACGTGTTCGCGGCGACGATCCGCCAGGGGAATTCCTGGTTGATTTCGGCATTGCCGCTGTCGGGGTTGCCGGACAGGCCGGTCGTCTTGGTGAGGGTGAAGCTCGGGAAGTCGAGCACCGCTTCGGTGCTGTCGCTGCCGCCCGCGTACTGGCGGAATTCCCAGCTCGGGTTGGCCGCGCGTTCGGCCGCCGGCACGCCGAAGTACTTCGGCAGGGCGGCCGCGTTGACGACCTGCTGGCCGTCGTGCAGCGCGCTCGGCGCGACGAAGCTCGCCGTGTATTCGATCGTGACGCTGCCGCCCACCGGGATCGGCCCGGCGATCGCGAGGCTCATCGCGTGGGTGCCTTCGCTCCACGGGGTGACGACGCTGACCCCGGGCTGCGAGACGACGTTGACGTTGGTCAGCGCCGGGTCGAGCTGGTCGGTGACTTCGGCGTCGTAGGCGGGGGAGTTGCCTTCGTTCTCGACGATCAGGCGATAGGCCAGCGGGTCGTTGCTGTGGGCGGTGACCGGGCCGTCGCCGAAGCCACCGGAGCCGACCTCGATCTGCTTGTCGAGCGCCAGCTGCGGCTCGATCACCGTGGTCGTCGTCTTCGCTTCGGCCGAGGTTTCGTCGAACGAGCTGGGGATTTCGTTTTCGTCGAAGGGCCCGGTTTTGTCGGTCAGGTCGCTGCCGACCGTCGCCGCGTTCACCTCGGTGTTCGCCTTGACGACGTTGCCGCCGACGACGCGGTTGGTCGCCCGCAGGTGACCGCTGTAGGTGAATTCGACCACCTGCGGCTGGCTCAGCGCCGGGATGTCGCCGAGGTCCCAGGCGATCGTCTCGGTGCCGTTGCCGTTCACCGCTTCCCGGTACTCATGGACGGGGTTGACGAGCGGGCAGCCACTGAGGCATTCCTCGGAGCCGTAGCCGTCGAATTCGACCCCGGCCGGCAGCACGTCGCGGACCGTCGTGTCGAAGAGGTTGACGCTGGCCGGGATCGTCACCTTCAGGTGGTAGGTGATCGGGTCCCCGGGCGTCGCGGTCGCGGGCGTCGAGCTCTTTTCGATCGAGGCGCCGATCAGCCGCACGGTGTCTTCGGCTTTCGCTTCGTAGCCGCTGCCGCTGGTGCGCCGGATCGGGCTGCTTCCTTCGGCGAGGCTCGCTGCGCTCGCCTCGACTTCGTTGGTCAGGGTCGAGCCGGCGACCGCCGGGTTTTCGACTTCGGCCCGGTAGCTGAACGAGGTGTTTTTGCCCGGTTCGATCGTTGCCACTTTCTTGGTGATCGTCCGTGACGATGCGTGCCAGACGGCGCCGCCGCTGCCGGGGATTTCGGCCCCTTCGGTGAGCGGCACGTTGCCCGGGCCTTCGCCGACCGGGATCAGGCCGGCCGGCACGTGGTCTTCGACTTCGACGTCATGCGCCATCGAGACCCGACTGCCGGCGAGGTTGGAGGTGGTCAGCGTGTACTGGACGACCTGCCCCGGCGAGACCCGGTTGTCGGCGTCGTCGTCGCTCTTCGCGATGCCGAGGTTCGGCTCGACGATTTCGGTGTCGACGCTCGCCGTCGTTTCCTTCGGCGTCGTGCCTCCTTCTTCCCAGCGGAGGTGCGCGGTGTTGGTCAGCGTCTGCTTCGGCGCCACCCGGCTGTTCGCCGCCGAGTCCTTGACCCGCGCGGTGATGATGAATTCGATCAGGTCGTCACCGCTACCGGCCGGGTTGTGGTACGCGGAGGGGAAATCGACTTCCAGGGAAAGGTCGGCGGAGCCGACGGTCTCGCTGCCTCCGGAAGGGGCACCCGGGACGCCGTTGACCACGGTTTCGGCGTTGATCAGTTCGGCGAAGCGTTCGCTGCCGAGGACGTCGAGGAAATGCGCGTCGGTCAGCGTCGTTCCTTCGGGGACGATCAGTTTCGAGGTGTAGGTGATCGCCTCGCCGATCGTCGCCTGGGATGCGACGTTGTTGCCCGCCTCGCCGACCGCGGTAGTGCGGGTCTTGGTGAAGGCGATGCCGGGCGTTTCGACGAACGAGGTGTCGTCGGCGGCCGGCACGTTCGGCGTTCCGGCGCCGCCGCCGGCGATGTTTTCCGCCGGGACGTAGGTGAAGAGGCCGGGGGTCGGGGTCGCGTTGGTTTCGCTCTGGTAGCTGACGATGCCGGCGTGGTCGTCGAACCGCTTGCCCGCTTCGACTCCCGCCGGGATCTCCACCGCGTAGAAGAAGGTTTCGGTTTCGCCCGGCCCGATGTCCGGTTCGTAAACCCATTCGACGTGGTTGCTGCTGCAGCCGCCGAGGTGGCTGACGGATTTCACGTCGGCGCAGGTGATGCCGTCTTCGAGGTCGTCGCGGATGACGGTGGTCTTCGCCGCCGCCCCGCCTTCGTTGCTGACGTCGATCCGGTATTCGACGGTGCTTTCCTCGCGCACGGTGCCACCGTCTTCGTCGGCTTTCCTGCCGCCGGCCGGCGTGCCATCGATCTTGTTCACGCCCTTGGTCAGGGCCAGCACCGGGGCGGTGATTTCGTAGTTCGCTTCGGCCCGCAGCGCTTCCGATTCGCCGGGCGTGTTGGCCGAGGAGAACTTCAGCAGGTTCCCTTTGAGGTCACCGTCGACCACGTTGCCGACAGGCGCGACTTCGGTCGCGATCACCCGTTCGAAGACCTGGCCGCCGGCCGGGACCGTCGCGTTTTTCGCCGTCCAGGTGATGACGCCGGCGGCGGCGCTCGATTCGTCGATCGTCGCTTCGACGTTGTTTTCGCCGTGCGGTTCGTCGCTGCCGGCGAGGTATTTGGAGCCCGGCGGCAGGAAGTCGGCGATCGTCTGCGCGTCGGTGTCGAGGGTGCCGGGGAAGGCGATGCGCAGTTTCCAGCAGACCTTGTCGCCGGGGTGGTAGACGGGCACGGTCGGCGCTTTCACGTAGATCGCGGTCGCGCAATCGGCGCTGCCCGAGCTGACGAACTTCTCGAGGGTCGGCGATTCTGCTTCCAGCAGCGCCGAGCTGCCGTCGACGATCCGCGTTCCGTCGGGGACTTCGTGGCTGATCTTCGCCGCCGGGTTTTCGCAGTTGGTCGCTTCCGGCGCGATGCAGCGGGCGAAGCCGTCGGCTTCGGTGGTGACGGCGTTGGTCAGCTTGTCGCGCGAGAGGATCGGCGTCGTGGGTTCGAAGTTGTCCTGGTAGTGAGTCCGCGTGTGGGTCCAGAAGCTGAGCGTGAATTTGTCGTTTATGCCGGTGTGCTGGGCGGGAGTGAACTGGGCCGCGTTCCAGGTCAGGGTCCAGCTGCCGTCGGCGTTTTCGATAGCCGAGCTGTAGGCGGCGGTCGGTTCTTTGCCGCTGACCGGATCGCATTCGGCGTCGGCCGGATCGCGCGGTTCGTGGGTGAAGTTGGTCGGGCCGAGCGGGCAGAGGCCGTTCGGCAGGGTGTCGGTGACGACGCCGTCTTTGACGTACTTGTACTCGGAGGTTTCGAAGGTCAACGTCCATTTCACGTTCTGGCCCTGTTCGAGCCGTGACGCTTCGACTCCCTTGTGGACCACCCAGTCCTCGGCGGTGCGGTCGAGGACCGTTTCGTCGGAGGTCGGCTGCGGCGCGCCGCCCTGGTAGGTACCGGAGGCGGTGGCAAAGGTCGGCAGCGAGGCCTCGTCGAGGACTTCCGGCCCGGTGTTGTTGTCGAGGTTGGCGGCCTGCTGGCCGGAGGCACCTGAGGGCTTGGCGCCGCCGGTGAAGGCGAGGGCGTTGCCGCGGATCGGGACCGCGGCGCGGTACTTGAAGGTCTTGACCTGGGTCGCGGCCAGCGTGCCGACGTCCCAGCGCACGTGGGTGTAGACGCCGAAGGGCGTCGGGCCGGCGCCGTCGGGGTCGAGTTCTTCGGTTTCGACCAATTCGGGGGCCTGGCATTCGGCCAGCGTTTCGACTTTGATCGGCCCTGAGCCGGGGTACTCTTCGGCGCTTCCCGGGTCGGTGGCGATCGCTTCGTGGGTGTTGTCGGTGCCGGCGCCGCCGGGGGCGCCGCAGCCGAGGTACTCGAGCCCGGCCGGGACATAGGCGTCCAGCTTGGTGCCGGTGGTCGGGTTGATCCCGTTGTTCCGGACCTTCAGCGTGTAGACCGTCTGGTCTTCGTGGACGCCGCGCAGAATCTCGCCCTCGGGTGACGGCTCTTCGGCGGTCACCTTGATCGCCTTCAATTTCTGTTCGCCGACCACTTCGGCGCTGAAGCCGGTGTAGCTCGTCGCCGACGGGCCTTCCGGCTGGCCGGCGGGGCTGAACTTCGGCACGAAGCGCGGGTCGGTGTTGATGAACGCCTGCGCCCGCACCGGGATCACGTCGCCGGCGTGCCAGGTGGCCTGGTCGTAGCCGAGGTCGAAGCCGAGTTCCTTGTGCGAGCTCGGCGAGAGGTCGGCGACGTTGCTGAAGATCAGCGTCGTTTCTTCGTTCGCCGGCTGGTCTTCGACCACCGTCGGCGGGACCGGCGATCCGCCCTGGTAGGAGACGCCTTTCGGAAGCACGACCCGGTAGCTGAGGTTGTAGCCGTAGGGCTGGCCACCGGGATTGGCGCCGTCGAGGGTGACATGAACCGGTTCTCCGTAGAGCGGCGAGGAGGAGGACGCCGAGGCCGAGATGTCCGGAGTCCCTGCCGCGCTGGCGGCCGCAGCGAGTAACGCCGCGACGCAGAGACAGAGGAGCAGCATGGAGCCGAACGCGCGCAGACGCGTTCCGGCCGAGCGAAATCCACCCACTGGCCTGGGTCCTTTCGGTGCCGAGATTGCCGAGCTATGTGTGCGCGGCAGCGACCGGGGGGTCTGCTGCCGCGCACCTCATCGGACACTCATGCACCGAACTTGAGACCCAGTACCAGAAAAATTCTTCTTGGTTTCGAATGCCTCGAACGGGCGTCCGGATGGACGCGAGGGGGATGGCCCTACGGCTTGCCGATCACGCCGATCCGCAGGCCGAGCCACGGATAGGTCTTGGTGAAGAAGGCGTTGTTCTGCGGCTGCAGGCCGACCGCCGAGAGCCACAGCTGGTACACGGGGGCGTTGGAGATGCCGCCGTGGAGGCGCCGCCAGACCCGGTGGCCTTTGGCGCCGAAGGGCGGCTTGGTGATCGTGTCGGTCCACTCGACCGCGTTGCCGCCCTGGTCCAGGGTGCCCCACGGCGAGCGGGTACCGGCCTGGCCGACCGTCCCGAGGCTGCCGACGAAGGCTTTCTTGTAGGCCTTGGGCGGCAGGTGCAGCGGGTTGGTGACCGCGCAGGCCGAGGTGGTCTGGTTCGACGGGCACCAGGTCGGCGCCGGTTCGGCTCCCAGTTCGTGGTAGATCGCGACCGGGGCCTTGGCGCTGCCGTTGACCACGTCGCCGGTCTTCGGGTTGAGGATCGCTTCGCTCGGCGCCTCGGCGTTTTCTTCGCTGAAGGCGCCTTCGTTGGTCGGGTACTGCCAGTAGGAGTAGGTGCCGCCGCCGCTCGGGTCGTAGTAGGCGGCCTTGATCCACTCGTTCTGGCTCGGGATCACGAAGCCGGTCGCGCTGGTCCGCACCGGGGCGCGTTTGCTCATGTCGTACATCCCGGTCTCGTCGTTGCGCGAGAGCCGCACCTTGTAGGTGACGGTCGGGAAGCCGGCGACGGTCCCCTTCGTCCGCGACAGCACCTTGCCGTTGTCGAGCGAATTGGCGAAGCGGGCGGTGCGCAGGAAGTTGGCGAAGCCGTAGGGCTTGTCAGCCCATTCCGGCGCGGCGACGGAGTAGTGCAGGCCGGACACCGCGTGTTCGTCGTAGTCGATCTGACCGAAGCGGGGCCAGGCGGTGCCGCTCTCCGATTCTTCGTAGAGGCCGTCTTCGTTGCGGCCGAGCGGGTCGACGGTGTTGAGGAAGTCGACCCACTGGCCGACCGTCACCTCGAGTTCGCCGATCCCGTACTTGTACTTGACGCTGCCGACTTCCATGCAGGCCGGTTCCTTCGAGCTTTCCGGCTTCGGCGCTTCCGCGCAGCTCTTGTAGATCGCGTCGGTGAAGGGGACGATGCCGACCGCGGGGTTGCCCTGCGAGCCGACCTGCATCGTCGTGAAGGTGAGGACCGCCGGCGGCGTCGGCGCGCCCGGCATCGCCGCCTGCGCGGCCGTGGGGCCGGCGAGCAGGGCGAGAGCGAGGGCCAGCGGCGCGAGCACGAGCGCGAGGCGGGTTTTCAAGGTCTCTGGGAAAGCGGGAGCGGTGGGCATGGCGGGGGGATTCCGCCTCACCCACGCTCTTCCTGCTTCAGGACCCCCGGTTGTCAGGCGCTGAGGATCGCTCCCGGTTACGGAGAGGAGACTACCCAAAATTAAGTATCGGCGTCAACCTCGCCCTTCGGCTGCCGCACCGACATGTAGCCGGCGAGCACCACCGCGAGGAAGAAGAAGGTGGTGATCTCGCGGCCGACGACGGCGACGTCGAGCAGGGTGTCGCGCGAGTTGCCGAGCGCGACGACGATCAGCACGGCGACGACGAAGGCCGCGGTCAGGCCGTAGATGATCGCCGGGCCGCTGCGCTCGAGCGGGCGCAGGAAGCGGTCCCAGCCGGAGTCGGGGACCGGGGCCGGCTCGAGGTGCTCGCGTTTGGCGATCCGCCAGACCATCCAGGCGCGCCAGGCCTCGATCGCGATCGCCAGGGTGATCAGCGCCGACCAGAAGCTGACGTTCGACTCGCTGACCTCGACCACGGTCACCGCGATCCGGGCGACGAAGATCGCGATCACCAGCCGCACCAGCGAGATCCGGCGTTCGACCAGGTCGCGGGTCCGCGAGCGGAAGCGGCGCTTCGGTTCGGTCTCCGAGGCCACGGCCCTAGACCAGCGCCGTCGCCATGTAATCGCGCAGTGCCGGGATCAGCTGGGGCGCCTCGAGCGCCCGCGGGACCAGGCTGCGGTCGACCAGGATCGCGTCGGAGACGAGGCGGACGCTGACCCCGTGGTCGGGCCGCCCACCGAGGTCGACCTCGATCGGGTCGCCGGCGCCGAGGTCGCCCTCCTCGATGATCTTCCGGTAGGCGCCCGGCCGGGAGGCCCGCGCGAAGCGCTTCAGGA
>DASXOF010000076.1:0-12656 GCA_036494495.1 Solirubrobacterales bacterium
AGGCCGTGGTCGACCAGCATCGCGTCGGAGATCAGCCGCATCGTCACCCCGTGTTCGGGGCGGCCGCCGAGGTCGACCGCGATCGCGTCGCCGGCGCCGATCTCACCCTCCTCGACGATCCGCAGGTAGGCGCCCGGCCGCGAGGCCTGGCCGAAACGCCTGACGAAGTGCGGGTCGCCCATCTTCAGGCCGAGCTTGAAGCACGGCAGCCGCGGCTGCACCACCTCGAGCAGCGTCGTCCCCACCCGCCAGCGCTCGCCGAGCAGGGCGCCGGAGACGTCGACGCCCTCGGTGGTCAGGTTCTCGCCGAAGGCGCCGGCGCCGAGCTCGCGCCCGAGCTCCTCCTCCCAGCGCCGCGTCTCCTCGATCGCGTAGGCGTAGACGGCCTTGTCGGGGCCGCCGTGAACAGTGAGGTCGGCCTGCTGGTCGCCGTCGAGGTTGACGCCGCGGACGCCGACCCGTCCCTCGACCGGTGCCTTCCAGATCGCCGTCTCGACCACCCGGCTGCCGGTGTCGACCGCCTTCGGCCGGCCGACGTTGACGCTCAGCAGCCGGCCGGCGGCGATGGTTCCGTTCGCGCCCTCCATCAGGGCCGCAATCATCGCAGCGGCGTCAGCCGTCCCGCTCAACCGAACACATGGTTTCGTAATTCTCAGTAGACTTTGATCATGGGAGGCGGCTCGCGACGTGGTCTGGTCCTGGCCCTGATGCTCTGCGTGGCGCTGCTGGCGCCGGCAGCGCGGGCGGCGGCGCTGACGCCCGAACAGGACCCGTTCTACCGCTACGAAGGAAGTACGCCGCTGGCGCAGATCGCCCCCGGCACGGTGCTGAAAACCCGCACCCTGCTCTACCACGTCGTCGGCCTGCCGCTGCCGGTGAAAGCCGTGCAGCTGCTCCACCGCACGACCGGCCAGGCCGGCGAACCGACGGTCAACGTGACCTCGGTGCTGCTGCCGGCGATCCACTTCGGGGCCTGGCATGTCGTCGCCTACCAGTCCTTCTACGACTCGCTCAACCCCGCCGACGAGCCCTCCTACGCGATCTCCGGCGGGCTCACCCTGGGCGGGGCGATCCCCCAGGTCGAGTCGCTCCTGATCGGGCCCGAGCTGGTCGCCGGCAACGCGGTGGTGATCGCCGACACCGAGGGTGAGAAAGCCGACTTCGCCGCCGGCCCCGAGTACGGGACCAACACCCTCGACTCGCTGCGGGCGGCGCTCGCCTCGCCGGCCACCGGCCTCGGCGGCTCGCAGACCAAGATCGGCCTGATCGGCTACTCGGGCGGGGCGATCGCCACCGAGTGGGCGGCCGAGCTGGCACCGAGCTACGCGCCCGACGTCAACTCGCACCTGGTCGGCGCCACCTTCGGCGGCGTCCTCGTCGACCCCGCCCACAACCTCCACTACGTCGACGGCAGCACGATCTGGGCCGGGGTGATGCCGATGGCGATCATCGGCGTCTCGCGCGCCTTCCACATCGACCTCACCCCCTACCTGTCCGAATACGGCAAACAGCTCTACGCCAAACTGCAGAAAGCCTCGATCGCCGAAGTCCTCGGCCAGTACTCGGGCCTGACCTGGACCCAGCTGGCGAAGCCCGAATACCCGACGCCGGAGTCGGTCCCGCTCTACGTCGAAGTCGTCAACAAGCTGATCATGGGCACGGGCGGGACGCCGACGGTGCCGCTGCAGATCACCCAGGGCGCCTTCGGCGAGCTGGAAGGGACGGCCGGCAACAAGCCGGGGATCGGCGAGGGCGACGGGGTGATGATCGCCGGCGACGTCCGCACCCTCGCCCGCCAGTACTGCGAACACGGGGTCAAGGTCCAGTACAGCCAGCAGGACGCGCTCGGCCACATCTCGACCGCGCTGGCCTGGATCCCGACCGCGATCCCGTGGCTCGCCGAACGCTTCGCCGGCATCGCGGCGCCGCAGAACTGCGGCTCGATCGCGCCCGGCAACCCACTGACCCCGATCGGGGGGTAGCGCCCCCGCTCGCGCCTAGACGGCGCCCGCCGCTCGTAGCCCGCAGGACGACGAGCGGCGGGGGGGTCAGCTGATCGGGAAGGCCTACGAATCGATGCGGAAGACCGGGTGGTCGGGCGCGATCTCTCGCAGCTCGGCGTCGGAGGAGTCGGGCCCGACCCCTTCGAAGAAGGCGCCGACCTCCCACTTCCACTTTTCGAGGTAGGCGCGGAGGACCGGCGGCTTCTCGTCGTCGCCGACCTCGGTGACCGCGAACTCCTCGCGGTCGCGACCGACCAGGCGGCCGCGACCGGAGACGCGGATGTTCCGCACCCACTGGGTGTGCCCGCGCGGCGCCACCAGGTAGCGCCGGCCCTCGAAGGAGAGCGGGTTGACCGGCGTCTGCCGCCACTCGCCGCTCTTCCGTCCCTGGACTTCGAGCACCCGCGAGCCGGCGATCGAGAGGCCGGCCTTGCTCAGCAGCGCGACCAGGGGATTGAAGACGTGCTTCGTGAACCACCCCGGCTGCTTGAATCGCGGCTCCTCGGCCATGGCCTCAATCTTCGCATCTGCGGCCCCGATCGCGACGAGGTTGCCGTTTCGGGCGTATATCGCGGGAAAAGGCAACCTCGACGTCCGCCGGCCGCCTGGCGCGGCGTAGGCTGGGGCCATGCTCGACCACGTTGGCCTCGAGGTCACCGATTTCGACCGCAGCAAGGCGTTCTACGCGGCGGCGCTGGCGCCGCTCGGGATCGGGCCGGTGATGGAGCCGGCGCCGGGAGCGGCAGGCTTCGGCAGCGAGGTCGGCAGCGTCACCAAGCCCTACTTCTGGATCATGGCCCGCGGCCGGCCGCCGGTCGCCGGCGCCCATGTCGCCTTCGCCGCCGCCGACCGCGACGCGGTCGACGCCTTCCACGCCGCCGCGCTCGCCGCCGGCGGCGCCGACAACGGCGCTCCCGGCCCGCGACCGCTCTACCACCCGCACTACTACGGCGCCTTCGTGCTCGACCCCGACGGCAACAACGTCGAGGCCGTCTGCCATCGCCCGCCCGACTGAGCGGACGGACTGGCCCCCACACTCAATATGATGCGCGCCGCGTGCGTGCAGCTCTCGTCATAGCGCTGGTGATCGCCGCGGCCCTCGGGCTGTCGGCTTGCGGCTTCGGCTCGGAAGGGGTCTCGGTCTCCAAGGACAGCCCCGACCACGAAGGGGCGGTCATCTTCTCGACCCACTGCGCCGGTTGCCACACGCTGAGCGCCGCCGGCACCCAGGGCACCGGCAACCGCGGCCAGCGGACCCAGGGCCCGAGCCTGAACGAACGCGAAGAGAGCAAGGAAGACGTGCTCTACGCGATCCAGAACGGCGGCTTCTCCGGCGCGATCATGCCCCAGAACATCGTCGTCGGCAAGGAAGCCGAACAACTGGCGGAATTCGTCGCGAAGTACGCCGGACAAGCGGCTCAGACGGCGCCGCGGCCGGGTCAGAACTCCTCGCCCTGAGCGGGGGCCCATGCTCGACGTCCGCCTGATCCGCTCCGAGCCCGAGCGGGTGAAGGCTGCGCTGGCGCGGCGCGGCGCCGCCGAGCAGGTCGACGAGCTGCTGGCGCTCGACGGCCGCCGTCGTGAGCTGCTGCCGACCCTGGAGCAGGCGCAGGCCGAGCGCAACGCGCTCTCGAAGCAGATCGGCGCCGCCAAGGGCGCCGGCGACGAGGCCGAGGCCGAGCGCCTGATGGCCGAGGTCGGCAAGCTGAAGGAGACGGTCGAGAGCGGCAAAGACGAGCTCGAGCAGGTCGAAGCCGACCTGCAGCGGCTGCAGCTCTCGCTTCCCAACCTCCCCGACCCGGACGCGCCGGAAGGGATGACCGAGGACGACGCGGTGGTCCTGCGCGAGGTCGGCGAGCGCCCCGAGTTCGACTTCGAGCCGCGCGACCACCTCGAGATCGGCACCGAGCTCGGCCTGATCGACATGGAGTCGGCGGCGCGCCTCTCCGGCTCGCGCTTCGCCTACATGAAGGGCGACCTGGTGATGCTCGAGCTGGCCCTGGTCCGCTTCGCCCTCGAGCTGGTCCGCGGCGAGGGCCACGAGCCGGTGGTGACGCCGGTTCTGGTCCGCGAAGAGGCGCTCGAGGGGACCGGCTTCCTGCCCGAGGCGCGCGACCAGATCTACGAGATCCCCAAGGACGACCTCTTCCTCACCGGCACCTCGGAGGTGGCGCTGGCCGGCCTCCACGCCGACCAGATCCTCGAGGCCGACGCCCTCCCGCTCCGCTACAGCGGCTTCTCGACCTGCTTCCGCCGCGAGGCCGGCGCCGCCGGTCGCGACACCCGCGGCATCTTCCGCGTCCACCAGTTCGACAAGGTCGAGATGTTCTCGTTCGTCGAGCCGGCCGCCTCGGCCGAAGAGCACGAGCGGCTGCTGGCGATCGAGGAGCGGATCCTGACCGCGCTCGAGATCCCCTACCGGGTGGTCAACGTCGCGGTCGGCGATCTCGGAGCGCCTGCGGCGAAGAAGTACGACTGCGAGGCCTGGATCCCGAGCCAGGGCCGCTACCGCGAGCTGACCTCCTGCTCGAACACGACCGACTACCAGGCCCGCCGATTGGGCGCCCGCTACCGACCGGAAGAGGGAACTTCACCGGTACCGGTACACACCCTCAATGGCACCGCCTGTGCGGTCGGACGCACGGTCCTGACCCTGATCGAGAACCGCCAGGAACGCGACGGCGGATTCACGCTACCGAAAACTTTGCATGAATTTGGCTCTCCTGAAAGAATTTCGCCTCGATGAGCTCTTCCGTGAGGGAAGCCAAGCGCGTCGTCCTCTGCGACGACCATGAGATCGTCCGCGAGGCGATCAAGGCGCGGATGGCGAACTCGAGCACCGTCGAGATCGTCGGCGAGGCCGGCAACGGCCGCGACGTGGTCGACGTCGTCAAAGAGCTCGAGCCCGATGTCCTGATCATCGACGTCGAGCTGCCCAAGCGCGACGGCATCGAGGCGACCAAGGAGGTGCTGCGGGCGCGGCCGCGGACCAAGGTCATCATCTTCACCGCCCACGCCCAGCCGGACCTGCTGGCGCTGGCCCTGCGGGCGGGCGCCTCCGGCTACGTGCTGAAGTCGGCGCCCTCCGAGGACATCGCCCGCGCGGTCAAAGCGGTGACCGGCGGCGGCACCTTCCTCGGCGGCGACTTCGCCGGCGGCAAGCCCTCGGAGGTCGAGAAGCTGCTCGAGCTGTCGGCCCGCGAGCGGCAGATCCTCGAGCTGCTGGCCGAGGGCCTGCGGGTGAAAGAGATCGCCGAGCGGCTTCAGCTCAGCCCGGCGACCGTCCACACCCACGTGCGCAACGCGATCGCCAAGCTCGAGGTCGATACCCGGACCGAGGCGGTCGCGCTGGCCGTCAAGTTCAGCTACCTGGGTGCTGGGGGGACTGCTTGAACTCCAGCGCGCAGCCGTTGATGCAGTAGCGCTGGCCGCCGCGATCGACCGGACCGTCGTCGAAGACGTGGCCGAGGTGGGCGTCGCAGCTCTTGCAGACGACCTCGGTGCGGCGCATGAAGAGGCTGTTGTCGGGGCGCAGCTCGACGTGCTCGAGGTTGGCGGGCTCGGTGAAGCTGGGCCAGCCGGTGCCCGAGTCGAACTTGGTGCCCGAGGCGAAGAGCTCGGTGCCGCAACAGACACAGGTGTACATCCCCTCGCCCTTCTCGTTGACGTAGGGGCCGGTGAAGGCGCGCTCGGTTCCCGCCTTGCGGGTCACCTCGAACTGCTCCGGGGAGAGCTGCTCGCGCCACTCCTGCTCGCTTTTCTGGACCTTCGTCGCCATCTCTCTGATTCTCCTTTCGTCTCTGTGTCCAGAGTACGCGCTCTTCCTTACGGGTCTGTGACAAGACCGACGAGGAAGGTGACGTGATGCCGACCAGAATCGCGACGCTAGTCGCGGTCGCGCTCCTCCTGCTCCCGGCCGCCGCCGGGGCGCGGCGGGCGAACGCGATCGCGCCGGCCTCGGCCTGCCCGCACCAGACCGAGCTCGGCGCTCCAGCCGGCGTGCAGCTGCGGGCGATGCTCTGCATGACCAACTTCGCCCGCCGCGCCGACGGCCTGCCGCCCCTGACCCGCTCGCGGCCGCTGGCCCGCGCCGCCGCCCGCAAGTCAGCCGACATCCTCCGCTGCGATGAATTCAGCCACGAAGCCTGCGGGCGCGAATTCACCTACTGGATGAGCCGCTTCGGCTACACCCGCGGCTGCTGGAGCGCCGGCGAGGACATCGCCTACGGGACCGGCGACCTCGGCACCGTGCGGAGCATCTTCATCGACTGGATGAATTCGCCGGGGCACCGGGCCAACATCCTCGGTAAGTTCCGCAAAATCGGCATCGGCCGCCGCGTCGGCAGCATCGAACGGGCCCAGGGCGCCGTGGTCTGGACCCAGGACTTCGGCAGCCACGGCTGTTGAGGCGATCCGGGCGCGCCTAGGATGGGCGCGTGCCGGACGCCTTCTACGAAGCGAACGAGGCGGGGTTTCGCGCCACCGAGCTGACCCGCGGTCCCTGGGACCCGGACGCCCAGCACGCCGGGCCGCCGTCGGCGCTGCTCGGCCGCGAGCTCGAGCGGCTGCCCGACGGCGAGGAGTTCCAGCTCGCCCGGCTGACCTTCGAGATCCTCGGGCCGGTCCCGATCGGCGCGGTCGCGGTCGGAGCCCGCGTCGCCCGCCCCGGCCGCCGGGTGCAGATGGTCGAAGCCGACCTCGAGGTCGACGGCCAGGCGCGGATGCGGGTGCGCGGCTGGCGCCTGCGCAAGGCCGAGCTCGACCTGCCGCCGGCGGCGATCGTCTCCGACCCGCCACCACCGCCGCCCGAGCAGGCGACCGGCGGCGGCTTCTTCAAGACGGGCCAGAAGGAGGGCTACCACACCGGGATGGAGGCCCGGTTCCTCGAGGGCGGCTTCGAAGCGGCCGGCCCGGCCCGGGTCTGGCTGCGGATGCGCTACCCGCTGCTCGCCGGCGAGGAGCCGACGCAGCTGCAGCGGACGCTGATCGCCGCCGACATCGGCAACGGCATCAGCTCGGCGCTCGACTTCCACGACTGGGTCTTCATCAACGTCGACCTCACCGTCCAGCTCGAGCGGTTGCCGGCCGGCGAGTGGATCTGCGTCGACGCCGTCACCCGCCCCCGGCCGAACGCGATCGGCTCCTCGGACTCGGTCCTCTTCGACCTTGACGGCCGGATCGGCCGTGCCCTGCAGACGCTGATCTTCAGCGAACGCTGACCCGGCCGTGGACGGTCAGGTAGATCGTCGCCGCTGAGGCGAGGGCCATGGCGGCGGCGAGCACGAACGCGCCCTCGTAGCTGGTCAGCGCCGCGGCCGCGCCCGCCAGCGGGGCGCCGATGCCGACCCCGGCGTCGAAGAAGGCGGTGAAGGTGCCGAGGGCGGCGCCGCGGGCGGCTTCGCTGACCTTGCCGACGACGATCAGCATCAGCGACGGGTTGAGCAGCGAGAAGCCGGAGCCCATCGCGATCCCGCCCAGCAGCGCCACCGGCAGGCTGCCCGCGAAGGCGATCGCCAGCAGGCCGGCCGCCTCGGCAATGGTGGCGCCGATCGCCACCCGCGCCGGCCCCACCCGGTCGGGCAGGTCGCCGAAGACGAGGCGGGCGACGACGATCGCGCCGGCGAAGGCGGCGAAGACGACGGCGCCGTCGTCGACCCCGCGCTTTTCCAGCAGCAGGACGACGAAGGCGGCGACGGTCGCGTAGCCGATCGCGGCGAGCCCGACCGCGATCCCCGGCCGCACCGCCTCCGGCGCCACCAGCGGGTGCGGTTCGGCGTGGGCCAGCGGCCGGAACGGGTCGCCGACGGCGAGCCCGGCCAGCGCCCCCGCCAGCGGCAGGAGCGCCGCGAAGAGCCAGACCTCGGTGAAGCCGGCGACGCTGTGGAGGAGGCTGCCGAGCAGCGGGCCGATGGCGAGCCCGCCCCAGACCGCGAGCCCGTAGAGGCCGAGGATCCGGCCGCGCCGCGCCAGCGGCGAGAGGTCGACGATCCAGGCCGAGCCGGCGGTGTAGAGGGTTCCCTCGCCGACCCCGACGACGAGCCTGGCGACGATCAGCCCGGCGATGCCGAAGGAGGCGAGGTAGAGGAAGCCGCCGGCGCTGAGCAGCAGGGCGCCGACGAGCGCCGTCCACTTGCGGCCGCGGCGATCGGCGAGGCGGCCGGCGATCGGCCGCAGCAGCAGGCCGGAGACGGCGTAGCAGCCGATCACGATCCCGACCGCGACGTCGCCGTAGCCGAGTTCGTTCTTGACGTAGCCGGGCAGCACCGGCAGCACCGCGCCGACCGCCACCAGGCCGCAGAAGGTGAGGGCGAAGACGCCGGCGAAGGCGAGGCCGGAGCGCGGCGGCGCCTCCACCGCGGTGCTCACCGCAGCAGAGCTGCGAGGTCCGGCAGGACGAAATCGGGCTGGGGGTCGGCGCCGTCCAACTGCTCCGAGCCGCCGCCCTCGCCACTGGTGCCGCTGAGGACGAGCACCGTCGCCAGCCCCGCCGCGTGGCCGCCGGCGATGTCGGAGGAGAGGCGGTCGCCGACCATCGCCACCCGCTCGGCGCCGGGGATCGCCGCCAGCGCCAGCTCGAACAGGTGGCGCTCGGGCTTGCCGGCGATCTCCGCCCGCCTGCCCGCGGCGGTCTCGACCGCGGCCAGGACCGCCCCGGTCCCCGGCCACTCGCCGTCGGGCGTCGGCAGGGTCGGGTCGCGGCTGGTAGCGAACAGCGCCGCGCCGGCGTCGAGCGCCCGCTTCGCCGCCAGCAGCTCGGCGTAGTCGAAGTCGCGGTGGCCGGAGACGATCACCGCCGCGGCTCCCACGGCCTCCTCATTCCCCACCACCCGCGCCCCCTCGCCCTCGACCAGCGCCTTCAGCGCCGGCGCCCCGATCACGAA
Source organism: Solirubrobacterales bacterium (assembly GCA_036494495.1). GTDB lineage: Bacteria > Actinomycetota > Thermoleophilia > Solirubrobacterales > 70-9 > VAYN01. Next base: position 8,885 of record DASXOF010000076.1, read on the forward strand.
CACCGGCCCGCCCTCCCCCGCCGCGCCCGCCGCCAGCCGCGCCGCGACGATGCCGGCGGTGACCACCCGCTCCGGCTCGACCTCGACCCCGATCGAGGCCAGCCGCTCCGCGTAGGCAGCCGGCTCCCGGCCGGGGTTGTTGGTGACGAAGGCGAGCTGCTTGCCGGCGGCGAGCAGCGCCGCCAGCGCCTCGGCCGAGCCGGGCACCGGCTCACGCCCGATCCACACGACCCCGTCGAGGTCGACCAGGAAACCGTCGAACTGATCGCTCAGCGCCACCGGCGCAGGGTATTGTCCACCGCCGCCGCAGCGCCGCCTCGGTGGCCGGCACGCGGCGCTCAGGGCCCGAGAAGGGCGAGCGGGACCACCCCGATGCCGTCCTTGCGCCGGTAGGCAAGGTTGCCGGTGGTGATGACGATCGCATCGAGGAGATCGTCACCGATCTTCTCCTGCAGCCAGTGGAGATGGCGGAGATCTCGATCGCGTGGAACGGCGGCAAGCTTGACCTCGATGGCGAGCACCCGATCGTCATCGCGCTGCACGATCAAGTCGATCTCACGATCGCCGCCAAAGGAGCGCAGGTGCTTGACCTTCGCCTCCGATCCCTGCGCGCAGACGCGGACGCTCAGCGTCGCGAGGGACTCGAAGAGGGCACCGAGGAAGGTTCCGTCGCGGGGGACCGAGGGACCCACCGACTTGCCTTCCAGCAGGGTGGCCTTCGTCGCCCCGACCAGGCGGGCCGCCAGGGCGGGGTCGGAGAACTGGAGCTTCTCGGTGGCCGTGAGGCGGTTCAGGTGGCTGCGAGTGGGCGACCATCCAGGCAGCGGATCGAGGATCCAAAGCCGTTCGAGGATGTCGCGGTACGGGCCGGCAGCCTTCCGGTTCACGTTCTCGCCGTCCCCGGCGGCTGCCGCCTTGCGAATCTTCTCGAGCGACGTGGCAGTCGACGAGGCGGCCGCATACGCCGCCATCCAGCGACGGAGGCCCGCTGGGTTCCGAACCCGGCGGCCGAGCTCGGGGAAGTCACGATCGATCACCCGCTCGAGGTATCCGTCCAACTGCGCCCGCAGGGCCTTGCCTGAGAACCGGCGCAGCCCCGGGAGCCCGGACGCGAGGATCTCATCGGTGTAGTCCTCGAGGGAGATCGAGGCCTCGCCCTCCAAGGGCGGTCGCCCGCCGTCCAACAGGGCCGCGATGCTGACGGACCCGCCGATGCCGAGGCGCTCCGAAAGCGTCAACGGGCGCATTCGCACCATCGGGATGCGAGCGGCCCCGGAGTGGGTCCCGGTGCCATCGGGCGAGGCGGACCCCGTCAGCAGGAAGCTCCCGCCCTCCGCGCCACCATCGACTGCGCGCCGAACGAGATCCCAGGTCTGGGGCAACCGCTGCCACTCGTCGATCAGAATCGGCTTGTCCCCGGCGAGCAGGCGACCGGGGTCGGCTCTCGCCAGCTCGAGCTGCTCAGGATCGTCCAGAGCGTGGATCGTCTTGGCCCGGCGAGCGGCGGCTGCGGTCTTGCCGACCCCTTTGGCACCCTCGATCGCGAGCGCAGGCAGAGAGGAGAAGAGCTCGTCGAGCTCGGCTTCGAGAATCCGGGGCAGATAGTCCATCAGAAGCTGGGGTACAGGAACTCGGGCACCAAGGGGTCTGACTTTCGCCTTCTAAGGGTACAGAATCTCAGATATTTAGGGTCCAATTTCTCAAAGCCTGATTTTCTTCACTGCACACCCCAAGTTGCTCAGATACCGTGGGCCGCGGATGCCAGGCGTCAACGGACAGGTTGTAGTCGCCGACAGCCTCAGCCGTCGCTACGGCGAGGGCGATACCGCGGTCGATGCGCTGATCGACGTCAGCACCGGCTTCGAGCGCGACCGCTTCACGGCGATCATGGGGCCTTCGGGCTCGGGCAAGTCGACGCTGATGCACATCCTCGCCGGCCTCGACCGGCCGACCGCCGGCACGGTCGAGCTCGACGGGGTCGACATCACCGCCCTCGACGACGGCGAGCTGACCAAGCTGCGGCGCGACAAGCTCGGCTTCGTCTTCCAGTTCTTCAACCTGCTGCCGGTGCTGACGGCCGAGGAGAACATGGTCCTGCCGCTCTCGATCGCCGGCCGCAAGCCCGACCGCGAGTGGCTCGAGCAGCTGATCAAGGCGGTGGGGCTGGAGGAACGGCGCACGCACCGCCCGGCCGAGCTCTCCGGCGGCCAGCAGCAGCGGGTCGCGGTGGCGCGGGCGCTGGTCTCCAAACCGGCGGTGCTGTTCGCCGACGAGCCGACCGGCAACCTCGACTCGAAAGCGAGCGAGGACGTGCTGCAGCTGCTGCGCCGCGCCGTCGACGAGTTCGGCCAGACGGTGGTGATGGTCACCCACGACCCCGGCGCCGCCGCCCACGCCGACCGGCTCGTCACCCTGCGCGACGGCCGCATCGTCCACGACGCCGCCCCCGGCTCGGCCGACGACGTGATCGAGCTGATGAAGCAGCTTGACTAGCCTCGCCCTCAAGAGCCTCTGGGCTCGCAAGGTGCGGGCCTTGACGACGACCTTCGCCGTCGTCCTCGGGATCGCCTTCGTCGCCGGCTCCTACGTCCTCACCGACACGATCCTCGCCGCCTTCGACGAAATCTTCGAAGAGTCGCTGAGCGGGACCAGCGTCGTCGTCACCGCCAAGAACCCGGTCGAACAGGAAAACGGCGAAGTGCCGACGATCAGCGCCGGGCTGCTGCCGCGGATCAAATCGACGCCGGGGGTGAAGCTGGCAGCGGGGGCGATCTTCACGCCGGGCGCCTTCTTCGACGCCGAAGGCGACAAGATCGGCAACAAATTCGCGCCGAAGTTCATCTCCTCGACCCTGCCGGGGAGCCTCGAGTCGCTCACCTACGTCGACGGCCACCGCCCGCGCGGCCCGACCGAAGCCTCGATCGACAAGGCGGCGGCGGAAAACTCGGGGCTCGAGCTCGGCGAAAAGATCGGCCTCGTCGGCCAGGGCAAAGTGAGGCAGTTCCAGCTCGTCGGCTTCACCCAGCTCGGCAGCGCCTCCTTCGGCGGCGCCTCGATCGCCCAGGTGACGCTGCCGGTCGCCCAGGCGCTGACGCACAAGCTCGGCCGCTTCGACCAGATCTCGGTCGCCGCCGCGCCGGGGGTCTCGGCGATCGCGCTGAAACGCCGGATCGCCCGCGAGATGCCGCCCAACGTGCGGGTCGAGACCGCGACCGAAAACGCCGACCGCCAGTCCGAAAACATCCACGACAGCCTCGGCTTCTTCCAGACCTTCCTGCTCGTCTTCGGCTTCATCGCCGTCTTCGTCGGCTCGTTCCTGATCTTCAACACCTTCTCGATCACCGTCGCCCAGCGGATCAGCGAATTCGGGATGCTGCGGACGCTCGGCGCCTCGCGGCGCCAGATCCTGACCACGGTCCTGGTCGAAGCGGTGGTGATCGGCCTGGTCGGGGCGCTGATCGGGATCGCCGGCGGCTTCCTCGTCGCCGCCGGCCTCAACGCCCTCTTCGAAGCGCTGGGTATCGACCTGCCGACGACCGGCCTCGTGCTCGAGAGCCGGACCGTGATCGTCGCCCTCCTGGTCGGCGTCGTCGTCACCTTCGTCGCCGCCTTCGTGCCGGCGCTGCGATCGACCCGGGTGCCGCCGATCGCCGCCCTGCACGCTTTCTCGCCGCCGCCGAGCCGGCGCCGGCGGCGAGTCGTCATCGTCGTCTCGATCCTGCTCGCGGCGATCGGCCTCTTCATGGTCGTCTCCGGCCTGACCAAGGGCGGC
>DASXOF010000077.1:0-24446 GCA_036494495.1 Solirubrobacterales bacterium
CGGTCGAGCGGGCGGCCCGCGCCTTCGCCGGGCTCGGCGCGTCGGTCACCGAGGTCTCGGTCCCGGCGCACGGCCAGGCCCCGCAGCTCTGGAACCTGCTCGCCGTCGCCGAGGGCGCCGAGCTCTTCGCCGGCGGCCGCGGCGGCTGCCTGGCGAGTTACTACCGCGACGACCTCCTCGCCGCCTACGACGAGGCGCGCCGGCTCGGCGCCGCCGAGCTCCCCGACGTCGTCAAGGCGATGCTGCTGATCGGGCTCAGCATGCGGGATGCGCTCGGCGACCGGCCTCGCGCCGCCGTCCTCGCCCAGCGCCCCGTGCTGCGCCAGGCCTACGACCGCGCCCTCGGCGAGGTCGATCTGCTGCTGCTGCCGACCACCCCGCAGCGGGCGACCGAGATCCCGGATGCCGAGGCGCCGCTGCCGCTGCGGTTCCTCCGCTCGGTCGAGATGGTCGCCAACACCTGCCCCTTCAACCTCACCGGGCATCCCGCCCTCAGCCTCCCCTGCGGGCTCGCCGGCGGCCTGCCGATCGGGATGATGCTGGTCGGCCGGCACGGCGAGGACGCGGCGGTGCTGGGCGCCGGCCACCACTACCAGGCAGAGGTGCTCTCGCCGCCCTCCCCCTGAGCGTCGGGCGCGGTGCAGATCTCGACCCCGCGCTGCCGCCAGGCCCCGATCGCCCGGCCGGCACGCCGGCCGCGGGCCCAGCCGGGCGGCAGCACCAGCTGCGTGAACTCGCCGCGCTCGAGGTCCGCGGCCACCAGCCGCCGCCAGTTGCCGCGCCGCGCCACCGTCGCCACCGGGACCTCGGCGGGCACCGCGGCGACGGCTCGGGCGCAGGCCTCGGTGGCCTCATCGAGGCTGAGGTCGACGAGCACCGGCAACGGCAGCAACAGCAGGCTCGGCCAGCAGTGCACCAGCCAGCTCGGCTGGTGGACGATGAAGAGGAGCGTCAGGCGACCGCCGCGCCGCCGGGCCAGCTCGGCCGCGTGGCGGACGGTGGCGGCCGAGCCCACTCCGGGCTCGACCGCCACCAGCACGTGGCACCGCTTCTGAGCCGCCCCGCTCAGTGCGGGATGCTGATGTACTGCGGGTAGGAGATGTAGCCGGTGAGGACCTTCTTCTTGCCGCCTTCGGTGGTGAAGAGCCGCATCGAGACGGTGCAGACCCGCGGCAGGGCTTCGAATTCCCCGCATTCGAGCGGCGGGCCCATGAAGATCTTCTTGCCGTTGGCGTGTTCGAACGCCGCCAGGATCGACTTCGGGGTCACCGTCTTCTGGTCTTCCATCACGTGCCCGAGGGTGATCACCGAGGCCGCCGCGACCGAGGCCGCGTAGCCGTTCGAATCGGTCGAGCTGTAGGTGCTCATGATGTGTTCGAACAGTTCCGAGTCCGGCGTGGTGACCCCGGCGATGCTGTCGAGCGGCGCGTAGAACAGCTGCCCGTCGGCCAGCGAGCCCGCGGCTTCGAACACCGAGTCGTCGCTGCACTGGATCTGGAACACCTGGAATTCACCGGTGCCGCCGCCGTTGGCGAGGGCATTCATCGCCGGCACGCACTGCGAGGTGTCGTCGATGTCGACCAGCATCGCGTCGGGGTCCTGCTGCTCGGCGGAGACGAACGTCGAGGTGAAGTCCGGGTTCTCCGCCGCCATGTAGGACCAAGTCGGCTTCAGGTCGGCCGCTTCGAGCGGGGCGTTGACGAACGCTTCCAGCGCCGGCCCCTGCTGGGGGGCGACGATCGAGACGGTTTCCCCGTGCAGCTTGTCCTTGATGTAGCCGGCCAGGGTCGAGAGGACGCCGGGGATGCCGGGCCCGAGGCCGATCGCGACCGGGTTGACCGCCTCCTGGGTGGTGATCACCTGCTCGGCGATCACCGGGATCCCGGCCTTTTCGTAGACCGGGAAGGCGGCGTCGATCGTGTAGTCGGCGGGAACCACCACCCCGACGACGCCGTCGCCGGCGAAGGTGTTGGCGCACTTGATGTCTTCCTGGGGGGTCGGCGTCGTCGCGCATTCGACGATCTTGATTTCGTGGCCGCCGAGGCCGCCGGCCTCCTGGTTCAGGTATTCCGCCGACGCCTTCGCCGAGTCGGCGAACTCCGGCTCCTCGTTGACGTCGACGACGCCGAGGGTGACGGGCGAGCCGGTGGCCGGATCGCTCTTGGTTTCGACGCTCGTCGAGCCCGTCGTTTCGCCGGTCGAGCCCGAGTCGCTGCCGCCGCTCCCGCAGGCGCTGAAAAGCACCGCGAAGAGGACCGTCAAGCACAACGCCGCCGATCCAGCCACCAGCCGGCGCCAGCCCTGGCCGCGCCGGCCGGTGGATCCGAACATCTTCATCTCAACCCTTTCGTTCCATGGCCCGGGCCCCGTGGAGGCAGCGGCCGTCACCCAATTGATAGTCGCAATGAGACTTTTCACTGCGCAATATGACGAACCCTATAGGCCGGAAGAGGCGCGTGTCAACCGCTCCGAGGCGGCGGGAAGAAGGCTCTGCAAGCGACGGCCCCGCCGTGCGAGGGCACGGCGGGGCCGACCCGCCCGGCGGGGGGTCTGGAGCGCTTTTGGGAAGGGTTAGGCCGAGGCCTCGGTGAGCGGGGGAGCGGCGGCGCCGAGCTCGCTCAGCGCCTCTGCGGCGGCTCGCTCGCCGGACCGCACGGCGCCGTCCATGTAGCCGTTCCAGACGTCGGAGGTCTCGCTCCCGGCCCAGTGGATCCGGCCCACGGGCACGCGCAAGGCGTGCCCGAGCGCGGTCCACACCCCGGTGCCCAGCCGGCCTCCGTAGCAGCCGCCCGAGTAGCGCTCGGCCGCCCAGTTGCGATCGAGGTACTCGAGCGGAGTACTCGCCTCGGGCCCGAAGTAGCGGGCCAGGGACTCGAGCGCCAGGGCGCGCCGCTCCTGCTCGCCCATCGCCCCGGCCCGGCGCCCGCTCTCGCCCTCGAAGAAGCCGAGCAGGACGCCGCAGCGCAGGTCGGCGGGCGAGTTGTCGAAGACGATGCTGAGCGGGTCGCCGCTGGCGACGACGAAGCCGGAAAGGCCGTCGCGGCGCCAGAACGGCTCCTCGTAGCGCACCTGGATCTTGACCACGTAGCCCATCGGGAACTGCTGGGTGAGCTGGTCGCGGTCGGCCGGCAGCGCCGGCTGGTAGCGGATGCGGGCGGCGAGGGCCGGCGGCACCGCGACGATCACGCGCTCGGCGGCGACCGCGGCACCGTCGCGGCAGAGGACCTCGACGCCGTCGCCGTGCTGGCGGATCTCGCTCACCTCCACCCCGGTCCGGACGCTCCCGTCGAGGGTCTCGGCGAGGCGCACGGCGAGGATCTGCGAGCCGCCGACCACCCGGCTCTCCTGGGCGCCGCCGGCGGTCGCCAGCAGCATGTCGATAGAGCCGCCCGAGTGGACGTAGAAGAGGAAGTGCAGCAGCGACATCTGCGTCGTCTCGGCGGCGAAGATCGCGGCGACGACGGTGCGCCAGAAGGCGAGCGCCTCGGCGTTCGAGGAATTCTCGAGCAGCCATCCCTCGACGCTCTGGCGGTCGAGCTCGGCCGCTCGCGCCGACTTCTGCGGCGCCTCCAGGTCGACCTCCTGGGACAGTCCCTCGAGCAGCTCCTGCAGCCGCCCCACCTCGATCAGCGCCGCCTCCTCGAGGCCGAAGGTGTCGGCGCTCCAGCGCACGACCTCGCCGTCGCGGATCGCCAGGTGCTCGCCGTCCTCGAAGCTCGGGAAGAGCCCGACGCCGAGCTCCTCGGCGAGGGCCAGGACCCGGTCCTGGGTCGGGCCGACCCACTGGCCGCCGACCTCGACCACGCTGCCGTCGGCGAAGGTCGCGTTCTCCAGCCGGCCGCCGACCCGCTCGCGCGCCTCGAGCACGCAGACCGACCGCCCTTCCGCCTTCAGGTCGCGGGCGGCGGTCAGGCCCGCCAGCCCGGCGCCGACGACGACGACGTCAACCTTGTCCATGGGATGCCTTTCTGTTTGTCTTGGGGTGCTGCTCAAGAGGGGGCGTCGCCGGTCACGGCGGCGTCGACGAGGACCGACGAGCGGCCGATGCGGGCGTGCGGGCGGATCACCGCGGTGACCACGCCGACCGCCGCGACCGCGACGTAGAGCCACGGCATCGCCTCGACCAGCGCCGACGAGGAGCCGGTGAGGACGTCGAAGTTGACCCAGACCAGGACCGCGCTGGCGATCAGGCCCGCGGCTGCGAGGGCAGGCGCGGCGAAGGTGGTCCACCAGCGCGAGTCGGAGCGCCGCCGGAAGAAGGCGACCACCGCGATCGAGGTGCTCGCCTGCAGGATGATGATCCCGAGGGTGCCGAAGCCGAGGGCCGGCGCGGTGATATCGAGATAGGGGTCGAGCCCGGCGAGGCCGAGGCCGGCGACGACCACGGAGACGAAGCCGATCTGCAGAGCGCTGGCGACGTGAGGCGAGCCGTGGCGCGCGTGGGTGGACGAGAGCCGGGCCGGCAGCAGGCCGTCGCGCCCCATCGCGAAGAAGTAGCGGGACGCGGCCTGGTGGTAGGCGAGGAAGCCGGCGAACAGGCTCAGGGTCAGCAGCATCTCCATCGCTTCGACCGCCCAGGAGCCCAGTTCCGTGCCGACCGCGCCGAACATGAAGAGCGCCGGTTCGCTGGCCGCGGCGGCGCCGGCTTCGGCGACCCCGTAGGAGGAGATCGCCGCCCAGGTGGTCAGCGTGTAGAAGATCCCGATCACCGCCAGAGCGATGTAGGTCGCGCGGGCGACGGTGCGTTCGGGCTCCTTCGCCTCCTCGGCGTAGATCGCCGTCGCCTCGAAGCCGACGAAGGAGCTGAAGGAGTACATCAGCGCGACCCCGACCGCGCCGGAGAAGATCGTCGCCGGGGCGAAGACTTCGAGCGAGAAGCCGTGGAAGCCGTGGTTGAAGAGAACGGCGACGTCGAAGATCAGCAGGATGACCACCTCGAGGCTGAGCGAGATCGCCAGCGCGACGGCGGTGAGCTTGATCTCGCGGTAGCCGAGGAAGGCGATCACCACCACCGCCCCGGCGCACCAGACCCACCAGGGCAACGAGATCGAGAGCACCGATTCGAAGGCGGAGTTGGCGAAGAAGCCGAAGCCGGCGGCGAGCGCCACCGCCATCGCGTTGTAGGCGAGGAGCGCGACGTAGCCGGCGGCGGCGCCCGGCTCGCGGCCGAGGCCGCGGGAGACGTAGGCGGCGAAGGCGCCGGCGTTGGTGACGTGGCGGCTCATCGCCGCGTAGCCGCTGGCGAACAGCAGCAGGGTGATCGCCGCCAGCAGGAACGCGCCCGGCATGCCGGCCCCGTTGCCGAGGGCCACCCCCAGCGGCATCGCCCCGACAAGCGCCGCCATCGGCGCCGCCGCGGCGAGGACCAGGAAGACCACCGAGCCGGTTCCCACCGCGTCGCGATTCAGGCTTCCGCTTTCCCTTTGTCCCATCCCATCCTCCTCGACCGATTCCGTGGCCGCCGTTCCGCGGCGACCGCCATCCCAGTGCTAGGGGGAACGATCCGCCCTGCGGGGGCGCCGGCGCTAGGCGAGTTCTGAAGGCGCGGGGTCCGCCGGCTTCGAATCCCGAAGGCGCGGCGCGGCGAAGAGGCGGCGGATCCGCAGCGCCAGCGCCAGCTCGGTGCTGCGCAGGGCGATGCTGTGCCCGAGCGAGTCTTCGATCGCCCGCAGCCGGTAGCCGACGGTGCGGTCGGTGACGCCGAGGACGGCGCCGGCAGCCGAGGCGTTCATCGCGCAGGTCAGGTAGACGTCGAGCGTTTCGCGCAGCCGCCCCTGCTTCTCGTCCGCCCCGGCCAGCTCGCCGAGCTCGCGCTCGGCGAAGCGCCGCGAGGACGGCTCGTCGGCGAGCGCCAGGGCCTCGACCACGACCTCGTCGTAGCGAACCACCCCGCGCTCGAGGCGGGCCGCGAGCTGGTGGGCGGTCAGCGCCTGGCGATGGGTCTCGCGGAAGCCCTCGATGCCGGACGCCGGCTCGCCCAGGGCGAGGCCGAAGTTGCGCTCCGGCCAGGCGGCGGCGACGTCGCTCGCGGTCACCTCCCGGTCGCCGCTGCCGTTCGCGATCCAGCCCCAGGCGGTGTCCTCGGAGACCGCCAGCGTCAGCGCCGTGCAGCCGAGCCCGGGGGCGAGATCCTGGATCAGCGCCACCGCCTCGTCGCCGCCGGCGACGACGACGCCGATGTGGCGGGAGCCGAGGTCGTAGCCCAGCTCGCTGCTCTCGACCGCGGCGCCGCCGAGCAGGTCGCGGACCAGCTGCATCCGCCGCTGGGCGCTGGTGCGGATCCGCCGGCCCCGCTCGCGCTCGTACTCTTCGGCCACCAGCGGCACCACCGCGTCGATGTAGGCGAAGCAGAACTGCGAGCCGATCCGCAGCACCGCCGCCGCCCTGGAGGCGGGCAGGCGCATCTCCTCGACCACGTCGAGGAAGGCTTCCCAGAGGACCGCCTGCCCGATCCGGTAGGTCTGGGTGAGGGCGGCGAGGGAGACGCCCGAGCGGGCGGTGACCACCGCCTCGCGGGCCGCCGCCGACGGGATCGCGCCCGGCACCCGCCGGTCGGCGGCGAGCTCGGCCAGCAGCGCCTGCAGGTTCCCGTAGCAGGACTCCCGCAGCGCCTCGGCAAGCTCCGGCTCGGCGTCGACCCGGAACTCGGCGACCTCGCGCCGCATCCGGTCGAACATCGTCTCGACCAGGTCGTCGATCCGGTCCTCGAGCGTCGCCGAGATGAATCGAACAGCTTCCTGGACTCCCGGCACCACTACAGCCTACGCCCGGGGCGGACCGGTCCTAGATGATCGATCCGACGACGAGGTGCGACTGAGGGCGCGCCAAGGTTCTTGCCAGGCGCGTCATCCAGGTGTGCCTGGTCGTGGAATCGATCATCTAGAGCTGAATCGCCTTCAGCTCGGTGTACTCCTCCAACCCGAAGCGCCCCAGCTCGCGGCCGTTGCCGGATTCGCGGAAGCCGCCGAACGGGGCCAGCGGGTTGAAGGCGCCGCCGTTGATCTCGACCTGTCCGGTGCGGAGCCGGCGGGCCACCGCGATCGCCCGCTTCTCGTCGCCGGACCAGACGCCTCCCGCCAGCCCGTAGCCGCTCTCGTTGGCGATCCGGACCGCGTCCTCCTCGCCCTCGTAGGCGATGATCGAGAGGACCGGGCCGAAGACCTCCTCGCGACCGATCCGGCTGTCGTTGGCGACCTCCGAGAAGACGGTGGGGCGGACGAAGTAGCCGCGCTCGAGGCCGGCCGGCGCCTCGGGGCCGCCGGCGAGGAGGCGGGCGCCGTCCTCGATGCCGGCGCGGATGAAGCCCCGCACCCGCTCCTGCTGGCGGGCGCTGACCAGCGGCCCCAGGCGGGTGGCCTCGTCGTGCGGATCGCCGGCGACGTAGGCCTCGCAGGCGCCCGCGGCGATCTCCTCGACCTGCGCCAGCTTCGCCCTCGGCACCAGCATCCGGGTCAGGGCGTTGCAGCTCTGGCCGGCGTTGGCGAAGCACTTCTCGATCCCGTCGCCGACGGCGGCCTCGAAGTCGGCGTCGTCGAGCAGGACGTTCGCCGACTTGCCGCCGAGCTCGAGCGCGACCCGCTTGACGTCGGCGGCGGCGAGCTCGGCGACGCGGCGGCCGGCGGCGGTCGAGCCGGTGAAGGAGATCATGTCGAGGTCCGGGTGGGCCGCCATCGCCTCGCCGGCGACCGGGCCGAGGCCGCTGACCAAGTTGAGGACGCCGGCCGGCAGGCCGGCCTCGGCGCAGATCTCGGCCAGCGCGAAGGCGGTCAGCGGCTTGATCTCCGAGGGCTTCAGCACGACCGTGCAGCCGGCCGCCAGCGCCGGCGCCACCTTCGCAGCGGCGAGGTGGAGCGGGTAGTTCCACGGCGTGATCGCGCCGACCACGCCGACCGGCTCGCGCCAGACGATCGAGTTGCCGATCTCGACGCTCCAGTCGAGCTGGGCGGCGACTTCGGGCATGGTCGAGAAGGTGAAGGTCGGGACGCCGATCTGGACCGCGCGCGAGAACTCGATCGGGGCGCCGACCTCGGTGGTCAGCTGTTCGGCGAGGACCTCGCCACGCTCGGCCAGGCCGGCGCCGATCGCGGCGACCAGCGCCACCCGCTCCTCCGGCAGCACCTCGGCCCAGCCGGGCTGCGCCGCAACCGCGGCGGCGACCGCCCGGTCGACGTCCTCCGCCGTTCCGGCCGCCACCCGGGCGATCGGCTCCTCGGTGGTCGGGTTGACCACCGCCAGCGACTCGGTCGCGGACGAGGCGACCCACTCGCCGCCGACGTAGATCTCGTCGTACCGCTCGACCTCAACCCCTTGCGCCGACATCTTCTCCTCCTTGGCTCGCTGCGTCTGCGGGTTCGCGCCGAAGCCGGATCTCGCGCTTCAGCACCTTTCCGGTCCCCCCCTTCGGGAGGTCCTCGAAGATCTCGACGATGCGCGGGTACTTGTACGGAGCGACCCGGCCACGGACGAACTCGCGCAGCTCCTCGGCGCTTGCGGCGCCAGGCTCGGTGAGGACCACGGCGGCGCCCACCTCCTCGCCCAGGGTCGCGTCGGCGACGCCGAGCACCGCGGCTTCGCGCACCGCCGGGTGCGCGTGGAGGACGTCCTCGAGCTCCCGCGGATAGACGTTGTAGCCGGCGCGGATGACGACATCCTTCTTGCGATCGACGACGAAGAAGCAGCCGTCCTCGTCGATCCGCCCGAGGTCGCCGCTGTGGAACCAGCCGCCGCGCATCGCCTCGGCCGTGTCCTCGGGGCGGCGCCAGTAGCCCTTCATCACGTTCTCGCCGCGGATCACGATCTCGCCGACCTCGCCGACGCCGAGCTGCCGGCCCGCGTCGTCGACGATGCGCATCTCGACACCCGGGATCGGCGTGCCCACCGAGCCCGGCTTCGGCGCGCAGGCGGTGCCGTTGAAGGAGGCCACCGGCGAGGTCTCGCTGAGGCCGTAGCCCTCGAGGACCGGACAGCCGAACGCCGACTCGACCTGCTTCAGGACCTCGACCGAGAGCGAGGACCCGCCGGCCAGGCAGAGCCGGACGGAATGTCGTACGGGGCGCTCGGCGGCGGGAGCCGCGAGCAGCGCCGTGTACATCGTCGGCACCCCGGCGACGACGGTGGCGCCGGCGCCGATCGCCTCCCAGGCCGCCTCGGCGCTGAAGCGGGGGATCAGCGACAGCGACGCCCCCGCCGCGATCACCGCGTTCAGGGTGCAGGTCTGGCCGAACGAGTGGAAGAGCGGCAGCACCCCCATCACCGTGTCCTCGGGAGCGAGCTCGAAGATGCTGGCGGCGGCGCGGGCGTTGCCGACGAGATTGGCGTGGGTGAGCTCGGCCCCCTTCGGCGTGCCAGTGGTCCCCGAGGTGTAGAGCAGCACCGCCGTCGCGTCGGCGGCCGCCCGCGGCTCCACCGCCAGGCGCTCGCGCTCGCGCAGGCTGCGGGCGAGGTCGATCGCCCCCAGCTCGAGGTGGCCAGCGCCGGCCTCCGCCGCGGCGGCGCCGGCCTCGGCGGCGAGGGCGTGCCAGCCGATCAGGAGCTTGGCGCCGGCGTCGCGCAGCAGGGTCGCGACCTCCTCCCGGTTCAGCATCACGTTGACCGGGACCACGATCGCGCCGCGCCGCAGCACCGCGTAATAGGCCGCGGGGAACTCCGGCACGTTGGGCAGCATCAGGGCGACGCGATCCCCGGCCCCGACGCCGAGGTCGGCCAGCCGGGCCGCGAGCCGGGCCGAGACGTCCTCGAAGGCGGCGTAGTCGACGGCCGTGCCGCCCAGTGTCATCGCGCTGCGGCGCGGGTGCCGCCGCTCGGCTTCGATCAGCAGCTCGGGGACCGTCGCGACCACCTGTCGAGCATCGCGCCGCCGCGGTTCGCCCCGCTTGCCGAGATCCGAAGCCGAACCGGTTCGCGGCTTCGGATCTCGCCCGTGGCCAGTTAGGCCGGTGCCGGCTTCGCGACCAGCTCGACGGCGGTCGGGGCCCAGCTCTGCGAGCAGAGCGAAGGCGCGCCGAGCACGAGGTCGGCGCGGCCGGAGAGCATCGCCGTCGCGGCGCCGTCGGCGCCGTCCCGCGGGTCGACCAGCACCACCGGCAGCCGCGCCTCGTCGCGGATCCGGTCGCAGAGCTCGAGCTGGGCCGCCCCGGGTTCGGCCTCCGGCCCGGCGGGGGGCGCGACCCCGACCAGCACCGTCGCCGCCGCGGCCAGGTCCTCGAGACCGGCGAGGAGCCAGATCTTTCATCGGCCGCGACGCCGTCTACTACATGGCGACCGAAACCGGAACCCGCCACGGCTTCATCACCCGGGTAACCGCCGCCAAGCGGTAGGCGCCGATCCCGAGCCCCGGCGCCGGGATCACGCGAGTGCGCCAGACAGGATTCGAACCTGTGACCTTCGGTTTCGTAGACCGACGCTCTATCCGGCTGAGCTACTGGCGCTAGAGGGGTGGGTTGGACCCCGAACGGGCGATTCTAGTTGCTGGCCGGGGTTGGCTGTGGCTCGGGGGCGGGGGCGTGGTCGGGAGCGTGCGGGGCGGCTTTGTGGCCGGCGGCGATCGCGAGGGTGGAGGCGGTGGCGCCGGCGAGGAGGGCGAAGAGGGCCCAGGCGGGGCCGGTGTCGTCGAGGTGGAGGGCCGAGTCGAGGGAGGGGGTGCCGGGGCCGCCGTCGACGAGGATGAGGAGGGCGGCGATCAGGGAGAGGTTGAACTCGTAGCCGCCTTCGGTGTTGAAGAAGCCCTTCTCGAGATGGACGGTGCGGATGGCGGTGATCATCGTCGCGATCAGGGCCGCGGCGGCCGCGGGGGTGAAGGCGCCGAGGGCGATGCCGAGGCCGCCGAAGGTCTCGGCGGAGCCGGCTGCGATGGCGTTGCGCTTCCCGGGGTGCATGTCGAGCTTTTCCATCATCCGGCCGGTCGCCTCGGGGCCGGGGCCGCCGAACCAGCCGAAGAGCTTCTGGGTGCCGTGGGCGAAGAAGACGCCGCCGATCAGGAGGCGGCCGAGGAAGCGGGCGATGCGCATGGGCAACGGCTACCCCACGCCCGGGATCGATAACCGCGCGGGCTGGTGGCTCTAGGCGTCGGCCGGGGCCGGCTCGGTCTTGCGGACGTGCCAGCGGACGGTCGCGGTGGCGACCGTCTCCCCATCTCCGTTGCTGAGCTCGATCTCGCAGGGGAACTGGACGACGCCCTCGCTGTCGAGGGTCGCCAGGGCCTCCTCGGCCGGCACGCCGAGGCGTGCCCGGCCGGTCACCTCGCCTTTGACGACCTTGTCGTAGGAGATCTCGGCGCTGCGGGCGAGGGGCCGGACTTCGCCCATCCGCTCGGCGAACGCGCCGACGAAGGCCGCCCCCGATGCCGTCTCGGCAAGAGTGAAGAGGGCGCCGGCGTGCTGGGAGCCGACGTGGTTCTTCAGCTCTGCCCTGTCGGGGAGGACGACGATGGCCTCACCCGCGGTGATGCTCTCGATCCGCAGGTCGAGATAGCCGACGAACGGCACCACTTGGCTCATCCCTTTGGCGATCAGGTCGAAGTCGGTCACGGGGTCACCCTAGACGAGGTTGCCGTTTCCGGTGCTATTCGCCTGAAAAGGCAACCTCGACGAGTGGCGGCCTGCGGCCTCGATGCGCTCAGCGGCCCTCGAACGTGGCGTGCCCTGGACCGCCGTGCTCGAGGAAGGTGCGGACCGCGTTCTGCAGGTCCTCGGTCGCGAAGAGGTCCGCAGCCTCGGTCCGGATCACCTCGTCGGCCGCCGGGATCCCGCCCTCGCGGAACCGCTTCAGCACCCGCTTGGTCATCGCGTGCGCCTTGGTCGGCCCCGCCGCCAGCTCCTCGGCCAGCGCCCGCGACCGCGCCTCGAACTCGTCCTCGGGATAGATCTCGTTGACCACGCCCCAGCGCTCCATCTCCTCCGCCCCGAAGATGCCGCCGCTCATCACGAACTGGCGCGCGCGCCCGGAGCCCGCCCGCTCGGCCAGCCGCTGCGTCCCGCCCATCGAGGGCGTCAGCCCGACCACCTTCTCGACCAGGCCGAAGCTCGCCTTCGGGCTGGCGACGATCAGGTCGCAGGCCAGGGCCAGCTCGAAGGCCGCGGTCAGGGTCAGGGCGTGGGCGGCGAAGACGACCGGCGCCGGCAGCTCTTCCACCGTCTCGATCATCCCCAGCAGCTCCACCCACAAGGCCCGCCCGGTCTCCGGCGTCAGCCCCGAGAAGACCTCGACGTCGACGCCGCCCGAGACGGCCCGTCCCTCGGCCCGCACCAGCAGCGCCCGCGGCGGCTCCGCCGCCACCGCGGCCACGCCCGCCTGCAGGTCCGCGATCAGCCGCCGGTCGAAGAGGTTCAGCGGCGGGTTGGCGAGGGTCAGCACGGCGAGCCCGCTCGGCTCGCGCTCGAGCCGGACGGCCGACCCGCCGGTCTCGCCCGCCGCGCTCATGGCACCCGGTGCACCTCGAACAGGTTCGTCCCGATTTCCTGTTCGGGCAGGCCGGCGACGATCGCCACCAGGTCGCCCGACTCGGCGACGCCGTGCCGCGCCGCCAGCGCCGCGCAGCGGCGCAGCAGGCCGCGGATGTCGGTCTCGTTCTCGCTCAGCACCGCCGTCACCCCAGACAGGAGGTTGAGCCGGCGCACGGTCTCGATCCGCGGGCTGATCGCCAGCACCGGCACGTTCGGCCGGTGGGCGGAGATGATCCGCGCCGTGCGCCCCGAGTTGGTCGGCACGATCAGCGCTTTCAGCCCCAGCCGGTAGACCGCCCCGACCGCCGACTGGGCGACCGAGTCGGCGACGTCGGTGGTCTGCTGGTCGGTGCGCGAGAAGAGCCACTCGCCGTAGGGCAGGTCGGGCTCGGTGGTGCGGGCGATCCGGTCCATCACCCGGACGGCCTCGATCGGGTGCTGCCCGACCGCGGTCTCCTCGCTCAGCATCACCGCGTCGGTGCCGTCGTAGATCGCGTTGGCGACGTCGGTCACCTCGGCCCGGGTCGGCCGCCGCGCGGTCACCATCGAGGCCAGCATCTGCGTCGCCGTGATCACCGGCTTGGAGCGGCGGCCGGCGGCGCGGATCAGCTGCTTCTGCAGGATCGGCACTTCGGCCAGCGGGATTTCGATCCCGAGGTCGCCGCGGGCGACCATGATCCCGCTGGTCGCCTCCTCGACGATCTCCTCGACGTTGACCGCCGCCTGGCGGCGCTCGATCTTGGCGATCAGCGGGATGTCGGAGCCGAGCGCCTCGAGCCGCTGCCGCACCGGGATCAGGTCGCTGGCCGCGGAGACGAAGGAGACCGCCAGCAGGTCGATCCCGTTCTTGGCCGCGAACTCGGCCCAGGCGAGGTCGGTCTCGGTCGCCGCTGGCAGCTCGGTGCCGCCGGGGATGTTCATCCCCTTGTGCGAGGAGACGGTGCCGCCGACCTCGATCTCGCAGTCGACGCCGTCGTGGTCGGGCTCGGCGACCCGCAGCCGGATCGCGCCGTCGGCGAGGTAGACGAGCTCGTTCTCCTGCAGCGCCGTCACCCCCGGCCAGGAGACCGGGATCGTCTCGCGGTCGCCCTCGACCTCGCGCGGGGTCAGGGTCACGTGCATCCCCGTCTCCAGCTCGGCGAAGTCGTCGCGGATCTCGCCGATCCGCAGCTTCGGACCCGGCAGGTCGCCGAGGATCGCGACCTCGCGCCCGACCACCTCGGCGGCGGCGCGGATCGTCGCGATCACCTCGGCCTGTTTGTCGGGGCCGGCGTGGGAGAAGTTCAAGCGGAAGACGTCGGCGCCGGAGGCGATCATCTGCTCGAGGACGGCGCGGTCCCAGCTCGCCGGGCCGACGGTGGCGACGATCTTGGTGCGCCGCTCGAGGTGCGCGCTGACCTTGTTTATCGGCGGTGGCAGGTCCACGGCTGTGGAATCTAGAGACCGCGGCGCCCGGGATTCGCGAATCCGGTGTGAGGGAGGTCACAAACGCCCGATCGGCGGGTGTGGGACCGTGGCACGAATCGGTGTAACCGAGCGCGGAGGAGCTGCCATGACGACGATCGCCCCCGAGACCGAGACGCCCGTCGCCGACGGGTTGGTCGGCGCGGCGCCTCCCTCGCCCGCTGGCCCGATCGACGCCGCCACGCTCGCGACCCTCGCCGCGCCGCCGAGCGTCGAGATGCACCCGCTGCTGCAGAGCATGCGCTTCAGCCAGCGCCAGATCGAGTACGTCTTCTGGGCACGGCGCACCTACGGCGAGGTCGTGCGGATGCGGGGGATGGTCTCCGGCGGCCCGATCATCACCTCCCACCCCGACCACGTCCGCTCGCTCTTCACCGCCAAGCCCGAGCAGGCGCCGTCGCTGACCAAGGAGTCGCCGCTGCGGCCGATCGTCGGGCCCAACTCGGTCCTCACCGCCGTCGGCCCCCGCCACATGCGCCAGCGCAAATTGCTGCTGCCGCCCTTCCACGGCGAGGCGATCGAGGCCTACTCCCGGGCGATCACCGAGGCGACCGAACGCGAGATCGACCGCTGGCCGGTCGGCGAGCCGTTCGCGCTGGCGCCGCGGATGCAGGCGATCACCCTCGACGTGATCATGGCCGGGATCTTCGGGATCGAGGGCAAGCCGGAGGCCGGCACCCCCGAGGCCCGGCTGCGGGCCGCGGTCAAGGGCTTCGTCGCGGCCTCGATGCGGCCGCTGGCGGTGGTCGGCGAACTGATGCACATCGGCCGCGAGGAGCCGATGGGGCTGCTGCGCCTCGCCCTCTCCCAGCTCGACAAGCCGACCTACGAGGTGATCCGCGCCCGCCGCAAGGCCGAGCTCGGCGAGCGCCACGACATCCTCAGCCTGCTGCTGCAGGCGCGGACCGAGGAGGGCGAGGCGCTCGACGAGAAAGAAATCCGCGACGAGCTCCTGACCCTGGTGCTCGCCGGGCACGAGACCACCGCCAACTCGCTGGCCTGGGCCTGGGAGCGGCTGCTCCGCTTCCCCGAGGCGCACGAGGCGCTGGTCGAGTCGGTCCGCGCCGAGGAGGGCGCCGAGGACCGGGTCGAGGCGACGATCGTCGAGACGATGCGCTCGCGGCCGGTGATCCCGATGATCGGCCGCCGCGTCGCCGTCCCCTGGCAGTTCGGCGAGTTCGGCGCCGCCGCCGACACCCCGGTCGGGATCAGCATCCTCCTGCTCCACCACCGCGAGGACCTCTACCCCGACCCCTACTCCTTCCGCCCCGAGCGCTGGCTCGGCGGCCGCAAGCCGGGCACCTACGAGTGGATCCCCTTCGGCGGCGGCATCCGCCGCTGCCTCGGCGCCGCCCTGGCGATGGCCGAGCAGCGCGTCGTCCTCACCGCGATGGCCCGCCGCCTCGACCTCGAGGCGCCCGACCCCGCCCCCGAGCACGCCGTCCACCGCAACGTGACGATGATCCCGGCGCGCGGGGCGACGGTGGTTCTGCGCTCGCGCCGCGCCTAGCCGGCGCCAGCCCCTCCTAGCGCTTCTCGATCTCCGCCGCGAAGCCGTCGAGCACGCGCTCGAGGCCGAGCTCGAAGCTGGTGCGGATGCGATCGGGGTCGTGGGGGCTGCTGGCGTCGAGGACGATCCGGGTCAGCAGCGGATAGCGGCCGCTTTCGACCACGGCGCCGATGTAGTCGCGGTGCGCCTCCATCCACTGCTCGCGGCTGCGGCCCGAGCGGCGCCACGCCTCCTCGTCGCCGAGCGCTTCGATCGCGCTGCCGCGGACGAAGGCGCCGACGGTGTCAGACAGCAGCAGCAGCTGGTCGATGTCGAGGCCGGTGGCGTCGATCGCGGCGAACAGGCGCTCGGCGCGGTCGAGCGAGTTCGGCCCGAGGCTCGGGCGGCCGGCGCCGACCGCGGCCGCCCAGGGGTGGCGCTGGATCATCTCCCGCATCTCGGTGGCAAAGGTGCGGATCGCCAGCCGCCAGTCGCTCCCCGGCGGCGCCGGCTCGACCTCGCCCATCACCGCGTCGGCCATCAGCTCGAGCAGGTCGTCCTTGCGCTCGACGTAGCGATAGAGGGAGCTGGCGGCGACCCCGAGCGCGGTCGCCAACCGCCGCATCGAGACCGCATCGATCCCCTCGGCGTCAGCGAGGCGGACTGCGGCGGCGGCGATCTGGTCGCGCGTCAGCGAGGGCGCGGGACCGCGCCCGGCGCGCTCGGGGCGGTTCCAGATGACCTCGCCGGGTGGGCTCACCGCGAACAGTGTACTCAGTTGTGCTACGGTCCTCCGCCGTGAACTGCAAACGGTGTACGCATAAAGGAGGCGGCGATGGCTGAAGCGCTGGTGACGGCCGAAGGACTGGTCAAGCGCTACGGCGAGGCCGAGGCGCTGGCCGGCCTCGACCTGCGGATCGAGGCCGGGACCGTGCTCGGCCTGCTCGGCCACAACGGCGCCGGCAAGACGACCGCGGTCGGGGTGCTGGCGACGCTGATCAGGCCCGACGGCGGCAGCGCCCGGATCGGCGGCCACGACGTCCTCGCCGAGCCGGCGGCGGTGCGGGAGCAGATCTCGCTCGCCGGCCAGCAGGCCTCGCTCGACGAGCTCCTGACCGGGCGCGAGAACCTGGTCCTGCTCGGGCGGCTGCAGCGGCTCTCGCGGCACAGCGCGGTGGCGCGGGCGCGCGAGCTGCTCGGCCGCTTCGCCCTGACCGAGGCCGCCGACCGTGTCGTCGGCGGCTACTCGGGCGGGATGCGCCGTCGCCTCGACCTCGCCGCCTGCCTGGTCGTGCCGCGGCCGGTGATCTTCCTCGACGAGCCGACGACCGGGCTCGATCCGGCGAGCCGGCTGGAGATGTGGTCGATGATCCGCGGCCTCGTCGCCGACGGCTCGGCGCTGCTGCTGACCACCCAGTACCTCGACGAGGCCGACCGGCTCGCCGACCGCATCACCGTCCTCGCCGGCGGCCGCGCCGTCGCCGAGGGCAGGCCGGCGCAGCTGAAGGACGAGGTCGGCGGGCGCCGGGTCGAGCTCGAGCTGGCCGGGCGCGAAGACCTCGAGCGGGCGCGGGCGGCGCTGGCCGGGCGCGGCTACGCGGTCGAGCTGGAGGAGCACGAGCGGCGGCTCTCGGTCCCGGCCGACGCCGGCACGCCGGACCTCGAGGCGGTGCTGGAGACGGTGCGCGGGGCGGGCGCCGAGGTCGAGGAGGCGGGGTTGCGCCGGCCCTCGCTCGACGACGTCTTCTTCGCCCTCGCCGGAGAGCAGGACGGGCGCGAAGCGGGCACCGTCGCCGAGGTCGCCCGATGAGCGCGGCGGTCCAGCTGCTGCACGAGTCGCGCCTGCTGGCCGGGCGCAGCCTGCGGCAGATCCCCCGCGTCCCCGAGCGCCTCACCGACGTCACCGTGATGCCGGTGATCTTCGTCCTCACCTTCGTCTACGTCTTCGGCTCGGCGATCACGCTGCCGGAAGGGATCGACTACCACGAATACCTCGTCTCCGGGATGTTCGCCCAGGGCATCGGCGCCACCCTCGGCGGCCTCGCCGTCGGCGTCGCCAGCGACCACCGCTCCGGCCTCTTCGACCGCCTGCGGGCGCTGCCGATCTCCCGCCTCTCGCAGCTGGCGGGCCGCAACCTGGCGCAGCTGGTCGAGGGCCTGCTCGGCACCGCGGTCCTCGTCGTCCTCGGGCTGATCGTCGGCTGGGCCCCCCACGGCACCGTGCTGGAGACGATCGCCGCCTTCGCCCTGCTCAACCTCTGGGCCTTCGCCGGCGCCTGGCTCGGCACCTGGATCGGCCTCATCGTCCGCGAGCCGGAGGCCGCCAACCAGCTCGCCTTCCTGATCTTCTTCCCGCTGATGTTCCTCTCCGGGATCTTCGTCCCGGTCACCGGCCTCCCCACGCCGCTGCGCCAGATCGCCGAATGGAACCCGCTCAGCGCCGCCGCCGCGGCCTCGCGCGAGCTCTTCCACACGCCCTCGCCGCCGACCACCGGCGCCTGGCCGCAGACCCACCCGGTCCTCGCCACGATCCTGCTCTCGGGCGCGATGATCGCGGTCTTCGCGCCGCTCGCGGTGCGCCGCTACCGGCGCCTTGGCTGAGGCTTCAGGCGACGACCTGCGGCGGCCAGCGGAGAGGGAGGGATTCGAACCCTCGAGAGAACGTTTCTGCCCTCAACTCGCTTAGCAGGCGAGCGCCTTAAGCCACTCGGCCACCTCTCCGGGCAATTCGGGACGCGTAATCGAGGTCGATTGTATGTATTGACCTCGGTTGGCGCGGATAGTCTCGCCCGAGTGTCCGGCCAGATCAGCCAGTCGCACCAGCGCTACGAGCGGATTTTCGCCGAGCTCGAGGCGCCGTTCGCCTTCGTCGACCTCGACGCGATGTGGGCGAATGCGAAGGCGATGCTGGCCCGCGCCGGGGGCAAGCCGATCCGGGTCGCCAGCAAGTCGATCCGCTGCCGGGCGCTGCTGGAGGAGATCCTCGTCCACGACCCCGGCTTCGCCGGACTGATGACCTTCACCCTGCCGGAGACGCTGTGGCTGGCCGAGCAGGGGTTCGACGACCTGCTGCTCGCCTACCCGACCGTCGACACGGCAGCACTGGAGGAGCTGGCGCTGCGCTCGGCCGCCGACCCCGACCGGGCGCCGATCATCCCGGTCGACTGCGTCGAGCACCTCGACGCGATCCAGTCGGTGCTCGGCGCCGACGCGCCGCCGGTGCGGGTCTGCATCGACGTCGACGCCGGCTGGTGGTGGCTCGGCGGCCGGGTCAAGGTCGGGCCGAAGCGCTCGCCGCTGCGGACGTCGGAGCAGGTGGTGGAGCTGGCGCGGCAGATCGAGGGCCGGCCGCAGATCGAACTCGACGCGCTGATGGCCTATGAGGGGCAGATCGCCGGCGTCCCCGACCAGCCGCCGGGGCGGCGGCTGCGAGGGGCGCTGATCCGTTTCATGCAGCGGCGCTCAGCGGCCGAGCTGGCGGCGCGGCGGGCGGCGATCGTCGCCGCCCTCGGCGAGTTCGTCGAGCTCGAGGTGGTGAACGGCGGCGGCACCGGCAGCCTCGAGCTGACCGGCGCCGAGGAGGTGGTGACCGAGGTGACCGCCGGCTCCGGCTTCTTCGCCCCCGCCCTCTTCGACCACTACAGCCGCTTCACCCTCACCCCCGCCGCCGGCTTCGCGCTGCCGATCGTGCGCAAGCCGGCCCCCGAGCTGGCGACCGCGCTCGGCGGCGGCTACCTCGCCTCGGGCACCGGCGACGAGGCGCGGCTGCCGGCGCCGTGGCTGCCGGCGGGGCTCGAGCTCGACGCCGAGGAGGGCGCCAGCGAGGTGCAGACGCCGCTGCACGGGGCCGCCGCGGCGGCGCTCTCGGTCGGCGACCGCGTCTACCTGCGCCACGCCAAGGCCGGCGAGCTCTGCGAGCGCTTCGACCGCCTGCACCTGGTCGAGGGCGAGCAGATCGTCGACGTGGTGCCGACCTACCGCGGCGAGGGCAAGACCTTCCTCTGACCGTTCGTTTTTTCTACCTCGTTCGAAGTAGAAATAACGAACGGCTCAGGGGCCGAGGACGCGTTCCGTGTACTCGTTGGCGAAGACGCGGGCGGGGTCGAGCTCGTCGCGGGCGGCGGCGAAGTCGGCCCAGCGCGGGTAGAGCGGCGCCAGCGTCGCCGCGGTCTGGAAGTGGCGCTTGCCCCAGTGCGGGCGGCCGCCGTAGTCGGCCATGATCGCCTCGACCGCTTCGAAGTACGGCCGCCACTCCATCCCCCGGTACTGGTGGACGGCGACGAAGGCGCTGTCGCGCTCGTGCGCGGGGCTGAGCAGGGCGTCGTCGCCGGCGCTGACCCGCATCTCGATCGGGAAGAAGACCGGGTAGCGGTTCGAGCGCACCCACTCGATCACCCGGCGCGCCGCCTCCGCCCCGTGGCGCCGCGGTAGCGCGTACTCCATCTCGGTGAAGCGGACCCGGCGCTCGTTGACGAAGACGCGGTCGGAGCGGTCGACCGTGGTGCTCCCCGACGCCACCCGCGCGGCCAGTCGCGAGAGCGCCGGGATCGCGCTCGGCAGCGCCCGGCCGCTGGCCGAGAGCGCCTCGAGCGCCCAGTTCTCGAGCACGACGTCGTTGAGGAAGGCGGCGGCGCGGCCGCGCGGCGCGGCCGGCTCGGAGCTGCGGTTGCGCTCCAGCACCAGGGCCGCCTCCGAATACGGGAACGTGAACAGCTCGAAGTGATCGTTGCCGGCGGCGCGCTGCTCGAAGGCGTCGAGCACCGCCTCGCGCGGCTCCGGCGTGTCGACCCGGCGCAGGGTGAAGGCGGGGACGCAGCGCAGCGTCACCGAGGCGATCGCCCCCAGCGCCCCGAGCCCGACCCGGGCCGCCCGCAGGAGCTCCGGCCCGTCCGCCGCGCTCAGCTCGCGGACGCTGCCGTCGCCGAGCACCAGCTCGACCGCCTCGACCTGGGCGGAGATGTTGGGCAGGAGCGCGCCGGTGCCGTGGGTGGCGGTCGAGATCGCGCCGGCGATCGTCTGCCGGTCGATGTCGCCGAGGTTCTCCATCGCCAGGCCGAGCCGGGCCAGCTCGCGGTTGAGGTCGGCGATCGTGGTGCCGCCGCCGACGCGCACCAGGCCGCTGGCCGCGTCCGCCTCGAGCACGCCGCGCAGGGAGCCGAGGTGGATCAGGGTGCCGTCGGTGAGCGCCGTCTCGGTGAAGGAGTGGCCGGAGCCGGCGACGCTGACCCGGCGCCCGGCCTCCACCGCGGCGGCGATCGTCGCCGCCAGGTCCTCGCGGTTGGCCGGCGCCGCGACCGCCGCCGGCCGGCAGGACTGGTCCCCGGTCCAGTTGCGCCACTCGCGGCTGCTCCCCCTTCGCGCCACGCACCTACCCTCCCACAGGCGGCGCCACCGGCTCGGCTTCGAGCGTCCGGTAGGCGTAGGCGACCGTGCCCAGGAGCAGCGCCGCGATGCCGAGGCTCGGCGCCGCGTAGCCGGCCACCCCGGCGACGACCCCGCCGCCGATGCCGCCCAGCACCTGGCCCGAGGCCCAGGCCATGTTCGAGAGCGCGGCGGCGAAGCCCTGGTGCAGCTGCGAGGCGTCGGCGACGTCGGAGATCAGCGTCATCGCCGGGGCGAAGCAGATGCCGGCGCCGAGCGAGCTGAGGATCAGCGCCGCGATCACGGTGCCGAGCGCCATCGCGATCGCGACTGTCGCCATCGCGATCGCGCAGATCGTCAGCCCGATCACGTACGGGGTGCGCCTGCCGACCCGGTCGGAGACCCTGCCGGCGATCGGCGCCAGCACCGCCTCGAGCGCCGCGCCGGCGATGAAGCCGACCGCGATCACCCCGTGGCCGCCGCCGAGCGAGTCGATCCGCAGCGGCACCAGGACCTCGATCGCGCCGAACATGATCGACGGCACGGCAACGAAGATCGAGGCGTCGATCACCGGCCGCGAGGTCAGCGATTCGACGATCTCGCGCAGCGGCTGGGTCTCGGGCGAGCCGGACTCCGGCGTCCGCGCCGCCGCCCAGGCGAGCGCCAGCGAGACGCCGAGGACCGAGCCGAAGACGACACCGGTGCCGATCGAGGCCGCGAGGGCGCCGAGAGCGGGGCCGAGCAGGGCGCCGGCGACCGCGGTGCCGAGCGCGGTGCCGATCACCGAGCCGCGTTTGTCCTCCGGCGCGGTCGTGATCAGCCAGACCAGCGCCCCCGACCAGATCAGCGAGCCGGCGCAGCCCTGGATGAAGCGGGCGGCGTCGAGCAGGACGATGTGGTGGACGAGGCCGAAGACGAGGCTCGAGCAGCCGAGCAGCAGCAGGCCGACGATCACCGTGCGGCGCGGGCCGACCCGGCTCGCCACGTAGCCGGCGGGCATCGCCCCGACCAGCGTCCCGGCGGCATACGAGGCCGAGAGGATCCCGGCGGCCGACTTGCTGAGGTCTAGCTCGTCGACGTAGGTCGGCAGCAGCGGCGCGATCGCCGCGTAGAAGGCGACGTCGAGGAAAACCATCGCCGAGGCGAGGAGAAGCAGCCTGCGCATCCGCCCATCCAATCACCGCAAGAGATCCTGAGCGGTGACGCCGGGCTCTAGCATGAGCGTCGCAGCGCCCTCGGAGGGGTGGCAGAGCGGTTGAATGCGGCGGCCTTGAAAGCCGTTAGGCGTCGTCAGGCGTCTCGTGGGTTCGAATCCCACCCCCTCCGCTCCACAATTGGGTTTGCGGCGCTTTGCGGCATCAGCATTGGGTTTGCGCCGTGCCGCTCGGGCCGAAATGCCCCGGCGCTTCGCCCGGTTGAGGCCGGTGGAAACCGGCTGTTTCCGGGGCCGACTGGCGCACAAACTGGCGCACAGCGTGTCGCCTCATCCCGCTTTCGACCCGACAACGGCTAAGGGAGTTCTCGCTTGATGTGCCGCAAACGCTCGGCTGACCACCCCAGCATTCGGCTGAACTCAGCTACTTGTTCGGCGGTAATGCGAGTCAAGGACGCGCTGAACCAGTCTGGCTCCCCGCCCCGTATTCCGCCCACTCGGGGGCTAACAGTTGGAGCTTGCGGGCGACCTCTCCATTCAAGCCGTTCCAGAACAGCGCTTCGATGCTTTGGGTGCGGTCGATGTTGGGCACTGGCTTGGCGGTCTCTTCATCGAGGACCGACCGCCAAGCAACGAGTTCCTCGATCCGAACGTCCAGCCACCCTTTCAGCTCTGTCCGGTTGCGCGGTTCCCCTACTTCAGGGGAATGGCTTGGAGGACCGGGCCTTTGTCGATGCAGCAAGGCGGTTGCGACTAACCACGCGATGAGCGACGTGATTACTAAGCGGCACACCCGCACCTGCGCATCCCGTCGCGGCGGCACCTGCCGCTGCGACGGGGGATGGGAGGCGGCGATCTGGTCCCCGCGCGACGGGCGGAAGATCCGCAAGACGTTCCCACAGAAGTCCGAAGCGGCTTCGTGGCAGGCCGACGCGAAACGCGCCGTCGATCAAGGAGCGCTCAGGGCGGCGCAGCCGGTCACCTTCAAGGAAGCGGCTGAGGCGTGGCTGGCCGGAGCCGAACGCGGGGTGATCCTCAGTCGCAGCGGCCACCACTTCAAGCCGTCCACCCTGCGGGGCTACCGGCGCGATCTGCACGAGCATCTGATCCCTCGATCGGATCGCAAAAGCTGTCGGCGATCACCACGGCCGACATTCAGGCGATGGTGGACGAGTTGCGGGATGCCAGCGTTTCGGCGTCCACCGTCCGCAACCGCGTCAAGCCGTTGCAGGTCGTCTACCGCCGAGCAAAGGCGCGGGATGGAATCCCGGTCGATCCCACCGATGGGCTGGAACTGCCCTCCCCGAACGAGGCCGAGGTCAAGATCGTCGCGCCCGAGGTCGCCGCGCGTCTGGTTGACGCGGTGCCGATTGAGGATCAGGCGATCTGGGCGACCGCGTTGGAAGCCGGACTCAGGTACGGCGAGCTGCGAGCGCTGCGCCGGGAACGGCTCGATTTCGCCGCCGGGGAAATCGACGTGAAGCGAAGCTGGGATCCCTACGAGGGCGACATAGAACCCAAGACGAAAGGATCACAGCGGCGGGTGTCGATGCCTACCCGTCTGCGCGCTCGGTTGCTCGCTCACCTTGAGCGGCAAGGGCCACGCGCCGCCGACGCTCTCGTTTTCGGCGACGAGGAACCTTTCACCGCCGAGAAGCTGTACCGCACCGCTGATGCTGCATGGAAAGAGGCGGGCATCGCCGAGCGTCTGCGGTTGCATCAAGCCCGCCACAGCTACGCCAGCTTCCTCATCGCTGCCGGGGCAAACCCCAAAACCCTGTCGGTGCAGATGGGCCACGCCTCGATCCAAATCAGCTTCGACCGCTACGGCCATCTGATGCCGGGGGCGATGAAGGAAGCGGTCGACCTCCTCGACACGTTCCTAACCGCCCGCATCGAGCCGTCGAAGGAGCCACTGATCACCAGCGAAGCGGCAGCCGCTCTCGGAATCGAATCGGTCGCGATTGGCACACGCCTACGCTGAAAGCGACAAGGCCACTAGCCAGAGGAGCGCTGGGGACAGTCGCTCTGTTCAGGGGCGGTGCTGTCGGGGCTAGTGCCGCCGGTGGCGAGGCCGACATCCGTAACGCACGTCGTACTCTTTGGGTACACTCGTGGTGTCATGGCGCCGAAGGGACCGATGCTTCCTCGAAAGAGCACGGCGCTTGCGCGCTCGCGCGGGACGCTACAAAGCGTCGCCTTTCAGATAGGCACCATCGTGGCGGTCGAGCGAAACCGTCGCCGAATGACCCAGGATCAACTTGCTCAGAGCGTCGGCGCCAGGCAAATAGACGTTTCGACCCTGGAGAACGGAGAGCGGCTTCCGAAAACGGTCAAGGACCAGCAGATAGACAAGCTGTTTGCGACCGTCGATCTCCCAAGACGCGGTCTACATGCCAACTTCGTGAAGTGGTGGCGAGATAACGCGCCCTAAAGCAGGCGTGATCCACACCTGATCCGTCCACGTATCTTACGCTGCGAACTTGGTATTAGCGAGTGGCCCGAAAGACGCAGGCCGGAAAGCGGTCTCAGGATCGCA
>DASXOF010000078.1:0-22856 GCA_036494495.1 Solirubrobacterales bacterium
AACCAGGCGGTCAGCGCCTCGGTGAGGCCGCCGTCGGTCCCCTCGCCGACCCAGGCCACGTGTCCGTCGGGGCGGATCAGGACGGCGTCGGGAGGGGGCACCTCTCCGATCGCGGGGAGCTCCCAGGCGCCGGTGTGCGCGGCCTCGGCCAGCTGGACCCGGTCGGCCCAGGGCGCGACGTCGAAGCTGCCGGGCTCCCCGAGGTTGAGCAGGACCGGGCGGGCCTTGTGGAGGAGGGCGTAGACCCGGGTCGGTCCCTCGGCCGTGGCAAGGTCGAGGTCCGGCATCCGGCGCCCGAGCAGCGGGTGTCCCTCGCCGAGGTCGTAGCGGACGTCGAGGCCGAGCCGCCCGGCCGCGAGATGCCTGCGCGGCTCCTCCATCGCCGCCAGCTCGGTGAGCGTCTGGCGCAGGGCCGCGGTGCGGGCGTCGCCGCGGTGGAGGGCCGTCGCGGCCATCGTCTCCTGGAGGGCGCGGGCGGTGGGCGGATGACGCTCGGATCGGTAGCTGTCGAGCAGCGAGTCCGGGGAGGTCCCCTTCACCACCTGGGCCAGCTTCCAGCCGAGGTTCACCGCGTCCTGCACCCCGTGCTGGATGCCCTGGCCGCCGGCCGGGTAGTGGACGTGGGCGGCGTCGCCGGCGAGCAGCACCCGTCCCCGGCGGTAATCGGCGGCCTGACGGGTCGCGTCGGTGAAGCGCGAGACCCAGGTCGGGCTGTGGACCCCGAAGTCGGTCCCGTAGACGGCGACGAGCGCCTCGCGGAGCTCGTCCAGGGTGGGCTCGTCCCCGCTTTCGAGCCGCTGCTCGGTGACCACGACCCGCACCGACTCGCCTTCCCCGGTCGGCCCGATGCCGCTGATCCCGAAGCTGCCGTGGCGAACGCCGTACTCCGGCTGCTCGGCCATCTCGACCTCGGCGATCACCGCGCTCAGCGAGGCCTCCCAGCCGGGGAACTCGATTCCCGCAGCCTTGCGGACCAGGCTGCGCCCGCCGTCGCAGCCGACCAGGTACCGCGTGCGCAGGGAGCGGCCGCCGGCCAGCTGGACCTCGACGCCGCCCTCGTCCTGCGCGAAGCCGACGACCTCCTCGCCGTAGTCGATCGAGACGCCCAGCTCGGCGACCCACTCGGCCATGATCCGCTCGATGTGCTTCTGCCACAGCGCCAACGTGTAGGGGTGGCGGGTGGGGAGGTCGCTGATGTCGAGGGCGGCTTCGGCGAAGAGGGCGACCTGGTGCTTCTGCCCCTCGCCGAGGAACCGCTCGGCGATCCCGCGCTGGTCGAGGATCTCGATCGTCCGCGCGTGCAGGCCCCCGGCGCGGGAGCCGGCCAGCTCCCGGCCGGGGCGCCGCTCGACGATGGTGAAGTCGACGCCCGCCAGCGCCAGCTCACCCGCCAGCATCAGCCCGGCCGGGCCTGCGCCGGCGATCACGACCTCACTGTCGGCATCTGGAAACAACACACTCATGCGCACCGCCTCTGGCTTGGGAGTTTCAACTGCGGCGGGCGGTTATACAGACGAGCCGGGTCTTGATACAAGGCCCCACCGTGTTATATTTTGGTACTGGCAAGGGGTAGGGGGACTTCACTTTTCATCGCGTTGCTGGCGACGGCGCTGGTGACGGCAGGGGTGGCCTCGGGAGAGGTTGCGCAGAAGGACAACGTCAGGCTCGCCTTCGACGTCGAGTTCAGCCCGCACGCCCTGCCCCGCGACCGGGCGGTGCCGGTCAGCGCCACCTTCAGCGGCAGCATCAGCGCGGTCAACGGCGCGGCTCCGCCGCGGGTCAAGCGGCTCTCGATCGCCTTCAACCGGCGCGGCGTCGTCTCGGCCGCCGGCCTTCCCGTCTGCCGGCAGCAGGCGCTCCAGTCAGTCACCAGCGAAGAGGCGCTGGCGCGCTGCCGCGGCGCGCTCCTCGGCCGCGGCCACTTCGCCGCCCACATCAGCTTCGTGCCCAACGGCTTCCAGGTGCAGGGGCCGGCGCTCGCCTTCAACGGCCGGCGCGGCGGCAGGCAGGTGATCTTCCTCCACGTCTACGTGACGGCCCCGGTGCAGGCGGCGCTGGTCCTGGTGATGACGGTGTCGCACCGGGCGCAGGGGAGGTTCGCGACCGTGCTCAGCACCACCGTGCCGAAGCTGGCGGGCGGCGCCGGCTACCTGACGGGGATCCGGCTCCGGCTCGACCGCCGCTACCGCTTCGAAGGCCGCAGCCGCAGCTTCATCAGCGCCAGCTGCCCGGCCCGTCCCGGATTCACCTTCTCCGCCTTCACCCTCGCCCGCGGCAGCTTCGAATTCGCCAACGGGCAGCACGCGAACGTCGCGCTGACCCGGACCTGCTCGGTCCGCGCCGGCGGGCG
Source organism: Solirubrobacterales bacterium (assembly GCA_036494495.1). Lineage (GTDB taxonomy): Bacteria > Actinomycetota > Thermoleophilia > Solirubrobacterales > 70-9 > VAYN01. Next base: position 2,351 of record DASXOF010000078.1, read on the forward strand.
CTCGCGTGCTGCTCCTCGCTACTCGGCCGCGGCTGCCTCGGCGTCGGCCCGGATCAGCAGCAGGTCGATCTCCAGCCGCACCTCCCAGCCGACGGCGTCGCCGCCGCCCGGCAGCTCGGCCTGCCACTCGAAGCCCCACTCGCGGCGGTCGATCGTCGCCTGCAGCTCGAGCCCGGCGATCTCGCCGAAGTCGCTCGGCCGCGGCGCCGAGTAGCGGCCGCCGGCGCTGACCGGGCGGGTGACGCCGCGGATCGTCAGCTCGCCGTCGAGCTCCAGCTCGCCGTCGTCGGCGAGGCGGATCTCGGTCGAGCGGAAGCTGACCTCGGGATGGTTCTCGGCGTCGAAGAACGCCGCCCCGAGCACGCTGGCCCTCATCGCCGGCGGCTCGACGATCGAGATCGAGTCGACGCGGGCCGAGCCCTCGAGCGTCAGCTCGTCGCCGTCGCCGCGCAGGGTCGCCGTCACCTCCGGCACCGCGCCGCGGAACCAGAAGGTGGCGGAGTGCCGCACCGCGAAGGCAAAGGTCGAGGCTCCGGGCTGGGCTTGGTAGGTGCCGGAGAAGAGCTGGGTTGCAGGGGTGGACATGGGGACCTCCAGTTCGGATTCGCTGTTCGGAGGTCTGACAGCGCAGCCGCTCGGGCTGTGACAGCTCAGAGGTGGGCGAGCTTGTCGGGGTTGCCGACGATCCGCACGGTCTGGATCCGCCCGTCGACGACGTCGACGGTGAGCACGCTCCGGACCCGGATCTCAGCCGGCCCGGGACCGCGGCCGGTGGGGCCCTGCGCCTCTTCCGCGAGCCTGGTGATCTCCTCCACGTCGAGGTCCTCGGACCGCAGGCGGGCCAGCGCCCGCTCGTTCGCGAGCAGGTCGTCCTCGCTGGGCTGCGGCTCGGCCGGGGCGCGCATCAGGCGCCCTGGTTGGCCGTTGACGTGCACCCGCTCCGACTCGAACTCGCGGGAGGAGAAGCGGGCCTGGACCACGGCGGCGATGAAGCGCGCGATCAGCGCCGCGCCGAAGAGCGGCTCCCGCGGCGCCATCGCTTTGCCGCCGCTGTCGGCGTAGAGGGCGGCGTCCTCGGCGAGCATCTCCTCGAGCGCCGCCAGGTCGCCCTCTTCGGCGGCCCCGAGGAAGCGCTCGAGCAGGGCGTCGCGGGCGGCCTCGTCGGGGTCGAAGCGCGGACGGCTGGCTTCGAGGTGCTTCCGCGCCCGGGTCGCCAGCTGCCGCGAGCTGACCTCACTCTGCTCGATGATCGCGGCGATCTCCGCGTGCTGGTAGCCGAACACCTCGCGCAGCAGGTAGGCCGCCCGTTCGGTCGGGGTCAGCCGCTCCATCAGCACCAGCAGGGCCAGCGAGAGCGAGTCCGCGAGCTCGGTCCGCGAGTCCGGTCCCGGCGCCTCGTCCTCGAGCAGCGGCTCCGGCAGCCAGGGCCCGACGTAGGACTCGCGGCGGACCCGCGCCGAGCGCAGGACGTTGATCGAGAGCCGCGTCACCACCGTGGTCATCCAGGCGGCGGGCTCTTCGATCTCCTGCTCCTGGCTGGTCAGCCGCAGCAGCGCCTCCTGGACGACTTCCTCGGCCTCGGCGACGCTGCCGGTCATCCGGTAGGCGACGCCGAAGCCGTGCCGCCGCAGCTCCTCGAGCTTCCTGTCGTCCATCACGGTCATTTGTACCCCTGACAAGGGAGGTGCGTGCGTCGTGACATCGTCGAAATCATTCGGTAGCTAACCTTTCGGTACCGAATGAATTCTCAGGACAAGATCGAGCCCTGGGTCTGGCGGATCACCGGCGTCGTGATCGTCGGGATGATCATGTCGATCCTCGACACGACGATCGTCAACGTCGCCCTCCACACGCTGAGCGAAGACCTGGGGACGACGCTGGCCCAGATCCAGTGGGTGGCGACCGGGTACCTGCTGGCGCTGGCGGCGGTGATCCCGCTGACCGGCTGGTCGGCGCGGCGCTTCGGCGCCAAGCGCGTCTATCTGATCTCGGTCGCCCTGTTCACCCTCGGCTCGGCCCTCTGCGGGATCTCCGATTCGAGCACCCAGCTGATCCTCTTCCGCGTCCTCCAGGGCCTCGGCGGCGGGATGATCATGCCGCTGGCGCAGATGATCATCGCCGAGGTCGCCGGCCCCAAGCGGATGGGGCGGGTGATGGGGGTGGTGGTGATGCCGGCGATGCTGGCGCCGATCCTCGGCCCGATCGTCGGCGGCCTGATCCTGCAGAACCTGCACTGGTCCTGGATCTTCTTCGTCAACGTCCCGATCGGGATCCTCGCCTTCGCGCTCGCCTCCAGGATGCTGCCCGACTCCGAGCTCGGCGAGGCCGGCGAGCTCGACTGGGTCGGCCTGCTCCTGATGGTGACCAGCATGCCGCTGATCGTCTTCGGGCTGGCGGAAATCGGCTCGCAGGGGAGCTTCACGGCGCCGACCGTGATCTGGCCGATCGTCGGCGGCCTCGTCCTCACCGGCGTCTTCGGCTGGCACGCGCTGCGGGTGAAGCGGCCGCTGCTCGACGTCCGCCTCTATGCCAACCGGGTCTTCGCCGCCGCTTCGCTGACCACCTTCGGCCTCGGCGCCGCGCTCTTCGGCGGCATGATCCTGCTGCCGCTCTACTACCAGGAAGTCCGCGGCGAGAGCGTGATCCTCACCGGGCTCCTGGTCGGTCCGCAGGGGCTCGGGATGATCTCCGTCGCCCCCTTCACCGCGCGGCTGACCGAGCGCTTCGGCGGCGGCCGGGTCGCCTTCGTCGGCATCGTCCTGCTCAGCCTGACGACGCTGCCGCTCACCTTCATCGGCGCCGGCACCTCGATCGCCGGGATCTCGCTGCTGCTCGTGCTTCGCGGGGCCGGCATCGGCCTCTCGTTCCTGCCGACGACGACCGTCGCCTTCGCCTCGCTGCGAACCGACCAGCTCTCCGACGCGACGCCGCAGATGAACGTCCTGCAGCGGGTCGGCGGCGCAATCGGGACCGCCGTCCTCGCCGTCGTCCTGCAGCGCGCGGCCGAGGGCGCCCACACCGCCGACCAGCTGGCGGGCGCCTTCGGCACCGCCTTCTGGTGGGCGTTCGGGATCTCGGTGCTCTCGCTGATCCCGGTCCTCGTCCTCTTCCGGGCCGAGAACCAGCGGGCCCCGACCGCGCCCGCGGCGCGCGAGGTCGAGGAGGTCGCCGAGAGCGAAGTGGAGCCGCTCGGTGTCTGAGCTGGCGACCTCAGCCGCCGCCGAGGCGCGCGACCGCACGGCGGTCGGGCTCGCCTTCCGCCGCGCCTACCACAGCCTGCGCCGCCTGCGCGCCCGCGATGCCAACGCGGTCGAAGGTGAGCCCGGCAACGCCCACTACGAGCTGCTCGCCCGCCTCGACGAGGAGGGCCCGCTGGCGGCCGGCGCGCTGGCCGAGCGGCTGCACGTGACGCCGGCGACGATCTCGCAGATGGTCGACGCCCTGGCCGAGGCGGGGTTCGTCGAGCGCCGCCGCTCCGAGCAGGACCGCCGCGTCGTCCTGGTCGAGCTGACCGACCGCGGCCGGCCCTGGATCACCACCTGCCGCGGCGCCTGGCAGCACCGCTGGCGGGCGGCGCTCGCCGGCTTCGACGACCGCGAACTGCAGATCGCCGCCGACGTGCTCGACCGGATCGCCGACATGGTCGACGAGGTCTACGAGGAGGGGAAGGTCCAGGCGGAGCCAGGGCCGGGGTCAAACGCACGCAAATAGCGGTTCCCGTAATTTCGGTACGATCCCAACCGCAGTTTGGTCTTAGTCGTTCTCGGACGTTGGGAGGCGCGAGATTGGCGGGCGCACAGGATCCGACGGTCTTCATCGGATCGTCGAGTGAGGGGCTGGCGATTGCTGAGAATCTGCAGCTGGTTCTCGACGACTACTGCGAGGCGACCGTCTGGAACCAGGGCGTGTTCGGGCTGAGCGGGACGGGGATCGGGTCCCTGATCAAGGCGTCCGGAAGCTATGACTTCGCCGTCCTGGTCCTGACTCCGGACGACCTCTCGACCAAACGGCGGAAGGTTCAGGCGGTGGCGCGAGACAACGTGCTTTTCGAGGCAGGCCTGTTCATCGGTGCGATCGGGCTCGAGCGCACCTTTCTCGTCCACTGCAAGGACGGCGAGCTCGATCTCCCGACCGACCTGGACGGAGTCACCCGCGCGACCTACCGGCACCGGGTGGATTCGAAGCTGCGGTCCGCGCTGAACCCTGTCGGGGTCGAAATCCGCGAGCGGATGAAGGAGCTGGGACCACGCGGTCGCGGAGTGGTGACGCTTGCCGCACCGACCGAAATTCCCGAGCAGCAGGACCGCCCACTCGAGGAGGAGGAAAGGCTGCTCGAACAGGAGCTGAACATCCTCTCGACGTCGGCGGAGGCACATGGGTGGACCGTGAAGACCCATTCCACCAGCGCCTACCGCCTGGTCGCACCGGACGGCGTGCGTTTCTCCCTCACCCTTGGCGAGCCCCACGCGACGCGTCGGGACCTTCGCGCCTACGCCCGCGAGCTGAACGAATACGGGCTCCGGCTGAGCCGCTCGCTGCTCACGCCGATCGGCGAATCGGTCGCCGAGCAGCCGGTCACCCGCGCCCGCGAGAAACGCCGCCGGCGCTGAGCCCCAGAGTCCCAATGCAAGTGCTGGTAATCCACAGCCAGGCTGACGCTGCTATCGCGAATGCGGTCTGCGCGGGTCTGGCCGATCAGGTCGAAATGAGCGTGACGCGGCATGTGCCCGAGACCAGTGGTGAGGCGGATCGCCCGCTCGCCGACCTGATCGCCTCGCACGACGGCGTCGTGCAATTGATCAGCGAACGTCTGCTCACCTCGCTCGAGTGCATGCGCGAGCTGGTCGAGCTGATCAAGGACGACGTGCTGCGGAGCACGTATGGCGAGCGGGCGGTGCCCGTCCTGGTCGAGCTGCCGAGCGACGGCCTGGACATCAGCGACGCCACGGGCCAGCTGCGAATCGTCGACGTCTGGGTCGACGACGCGACGAAATTGGACGAGGGCCTCTCGACCCGGGGCCACGTCGGCGAGCCGCTCGACGAACTGCGAGAGGACCTGGCGGCGACCCGCGAGGTCGCCGCCCACATCATGCGCTTCATGCGAACGATCTCCAACCACGTCCACACCACCTTCTACACCCGGAAATCGGATGCGCAGCTTCGCCAGATCGTGGCATCGCTGCGGGCGGTGGAGCTGGCGGCCGGAAGCGTCGCCGGGAACGGAGCGCCGTCGGCCGTCGGCTTCACGTCCACGGATCGGGAGACGCTGGAGCGCCTGCACGACGGCATCGTCGTGGTTTCCGAGGACGATCCCGACGAACCCGAGTTTCCCCCGTTCTCGCCGCGCTTCCCCGCCACGCCGACGGTGCGGATCAAGGTGCCCCAGCTGGGTCGCAGCATCCTCGTCAAGGACGAGAGCCACAACCTCACCGGCAGCCACAAGGACCGGATGGCCTGGGAGATCGTCGTCCACTACAAGACGTTGCTCAAGGACCTGCTGGAACCCTCGGTCAGCGAATCGAAGATCCCACCGGCGTCGATCATCTCCAACGGGTCGGCCGCGTTCGCGATCCAGATCATGATGCGCTGCTATGGGCTGCCGGATCTGAGGGTCCTGGTCGACCGCCACACGGATCGGAGGATCACCGACAAACTGCGCCGGATCGGGTGCCACGTCGTGGTCCACGATCTCTCGGAGCGTGAGCTCGACACCACTGACGTGCTCGAGTTGACCGAAAACCCGGGCGGCATCGATTTCACCGCCCGCGACGTCGCCGACCCCAATCGCCGCACCTACTACGACTGGCTCGCGTACGAGATCTTCAACCACGGTGCGCGGCACATCTTCGTTCCGGTCGGCACCGGAGACCTTTTCGTCAACGTGCTGACCGTCCTCAGCGACGAGCTGAAGGGGATGACGAACGACAGGCGGCTCCACAACGACGTGGCGACGATCGAGGGCGTCGAGTTCTACGGCGCCACGTCGGACTACTACCGGACCAAGATGGACAAGCTGTGGGCGGAGTACCGGCCGACGCTGGAGGAGGCCAGGCGGGTCTGCTCCGACATCGTGGACGGCGGCCTGTGTGGACCGCGGTCTCGCATCTACGGGGTCGACGAGCGCTACGTCCAGGAAGCGCTGGATACCGCTCATGCCGGTGGGATCCGATGCGACGCGTCGGGGATCGCGGGATTGGCGCTGTTGCTGCAGCTGAGCAGCGAGGAGGGCGAGATCCCGGCCGACGAGGAGATCCTCATCGTCAACACCGGGCTGTTGGCGCTGCCGTAGCGGCGAAGGCCGCTGGCTAGAGGCCCGGCGGGTGGCGGGCGACGAAGCCGGCGGTCGAGGTGGGGGCGAGGTGCCAGCGCGGGCCGCTGCCGTTCGCGTCGCCGACCGTGTCCCAGCGCAGGCCGGCGATCTCGGCAAAGGTGTGACCGGCGTTGGCGTAGACGGTGATCCACTTGCCGGGGCCGGGGGCGCCCCAGCCCTCGAGCGCGCCGGAGGTGAGCGGTTCGGGGATCAGGCCGCCGCCGAAGAGGGCGAAGCTGACCGAGCCCGAGCAGTCGTAGCCGGTCGAGTACCAGGAGCCGTGGCCGCCGCCCCAGATGTAGGGCCGGCCGACGATCGAGTTGGCGTTGTTGATCACGCCCTTCACCGCTTCCGGCGCGTCGGGAGGGGCGAGGGCGATGCCGGTGAGGAGGATCGCGTTCGATTCGCCGGCGGCGCGAACGTGGGCGAAGAGCTTGCCGGAGCGCGCGGCGGCGCTCGGCTTGTAGGAGCCGTTGCTGCCGGCCGAGGCGGCCGGCATCTTCGCCGGGTCGGTGATCACCTTCGGCGGTTCCGGCGGCGCGCTCGCCGCTTCGCGGGCGAGGCGCTCGATCCGGTAGCGGGCGCCGAGCAGGGCGAGGCTGTTGTCGAGGGTGCCGAGCGCGTCGCCGGCCCGCGAGTGGGCGAGCGCGGCGACGATCGCCGAGCGCAGCGCGCTCAGCCCCGATCCGTCCTGCCCCTCGGCCTGGCCGGCGCTCGCCGCGGCGGGCAGCCAGAGGGCGAGCGCGACCGGCACCGCGGCGGCCCAGCGGAAGCGTTTAAGTAATGGCGCCATGCTCTGCGGATCCCCCCGCCGCAGACTAGTAGGGGAAGATTGAGTTCGTGAAAATCCTGCTCATACCGCTGGCGATCGTCGCCTTCGTCGTCTTCCTGCTCGTCCTCGGGGCGATCGGGCTGGCGGTGGCGATGACGCTGATCACCGTCGTCGGCAAGTTCTTCCAGCTGATCGGACGCGCGGTGCGGTTCCTCAGCAGGGGTGGACGGCGGCTGCGCTCGCGACGACTTCGAAAGCGGAGCCCGGAATCCGCTTGAGCTGGTCGAGGTTCTCGTCGTCCCAGCGGCGATCGCTGCTGCCGCTGATGTACCAGTTCGAGCCGTTGTCGGCGACGATCAGGCCGTAGCGCTTCATCGCTTCGGCGATCGTGCGGGCGGCGCCGCTGAAGCGGCCGAGCCCGTAGCCGGCCTTCAGCCGCAGCCGTGTCCCCATCGCCGGCGCCGCGGCGGAGTCGGTGTCGCCGGCGCAGTGGCTGGCGGGGTGGATCCAGGCGTTGCGGGTGCTGTCGAAGGTGACCCGGATCGCGTGGTCGAGGTGCCCGGCGGCGACTTCGTCGTAGCGGACCAGGCCGGGGAAGATCGGCAGCCCGGCGGCGTCAGCCGAGGTCCAGCCGTCGGGCCGGAGCGCCGCCGAGCGGAGGTCCCAGGCGACCCCGGAGTCGGCGTTCCAGTGCGGCTTCGGCTTCGCCTGGAAGAAGGCGCGGTAGAGCTCGTAGAGCTTGCATCCGCCGCGGTCGACGACGAGCACGTGGCGGTCGCCGTCGCTGCCGTTTCCGCCCTCGACCGCCGCCTTGGCCGGGACCGGGAACGGGCCGGGGCTGCTTTCGGAGCCGTAGGCGGTGTAGTGGATCGGCAGCTTCGGCTGGCCCGGGCCGACGACGGCGTAGGGGAAGCCGTAGGGGCGCGGCGAGCCGAAGTCGGGGTGCAGGAGGTTGCCGCCGTGGCTGTCGATGTAGGCGATCACCGCCGCCGAGCTCTTCGCCCGCGGCGCCTTCGAGACGTCCTGGTTCCAGGCGGCCTCGGTGGCGACGGACTTGGCCGTGGGGGAGAGGCTCGCGGGCGGGTCCGGGAAGACGGAGCAGGAGCCGAGGTCGGGGTAGGGGCCGACGGCGCCGCTCGGGGCCGCCGCGATCGCCAGGGCGACCGCGGCGGCCGCGAGAACGGCGGCAGCTCCGCGCTGCAGCGGTTTCCCCCGCCATAGAGGGTGGAAACGCTGCATCGCGTCAGCCCTCGGTCGGGGAGAGGCCGTCGCGGACGGTGAGGCGGCCGACCTCGAGCTCCTCGACCTCGAGGCGCTGGATCGCGAGCTGCTTGATCGCCGCCTTGCCGATCGCCAGCCGCCCGACCGAGAGGCGGCCGATCGCGAAGCCGCCGATCGCCGCGGCGCCGACGGCAGCGGCGCCGATCGCCAGGGGGCCGACGACAAGCGGGCCGATCGCGACGGCGCCGGTGGCGGTGGCGGGCCGCGCCTCGGGCTTGAAGGTGGCGATCGGGAGCTTTGCCATCGCGCGAGCCTAGCGCGGCGCGACGGTCGTCTCGATCCCGTCGAGCAGCCACTCGAGGCCGGTCTCGAAGTCGGGCTCGGGGGCGATGGCGAGGCGGCCGCTCTGGGCGCGGGCGGCGAACAGGCGGCCGACCCGCCGCAGCTCGCCGGACTCGATCGCGGCCTCGACCGCCGGGTCGATCGCCGGGCCCGGCTGCGCGCCGGCGGCGACCGCCGCGCGGCGGTCGCGGATCACCCGCTGCCGCGCCCGCAGCCTCATGCAGTGGCCGATCACGTAGTCGTCGACCGCCGACAGCGCCGCGGCGCCGATCTCGTGGTCGGCCCCCAGGGTCTCGACCACGCTCGCCGACTGCTCGATGTGGCGGGCGAGGTTGATCCGCACGCGGGCGCCGTGGGGCCGGGCGGAGACCGCCCAGGGGTGGGCTTCCATCGCCTCGCGGGTGCGGATCGCGATCTGCCGCAGCGCCTCGCGCCAGTCGCCCGGCAGCGGCTCGGGGACGAGCATCGCCCGCGCCACCTCGTCGCGCATCAGCTCGATCAGCTCGGCCTTGCTCTCGACGTAGGTGTAGGGCGTCATCGTGCCGACGCCGAGGCGCTCGGCCAGGCGCCGCATCGATACCGCCTCGATCCCCTCCTGGTCGGCCAGCTCGACGGCCGCCTCGACGATCGCCTGGCGGCTGGTCGCGGCCGGTTTGAGGGGCGGCGGCTCCTGGGGCGCTCGCTCGACCTGCATCGTCCGTACAGTGTACAATCGTCGCTCCGTACGGCGTACGGGTCGTTTCCAGGCCCTCCGGTGTGGTCTCGTCCAAGCCCATGCCTCCAGCCATCTCCGTCAACCAGCTGCGCAAGTCCTTCGGCGACTTCGAGGCCGTGCGCGGCGTCAGCTTCGAGGTCCCGGCCGGCGAGGTCTTCGGCTTCCTCGGCCCCAACGGGGCGGGCAAGACGACGACGATCAACATGCTCTGCACGCTGGCCAGGCCGACCGGGGGCAGCGCCGCGGTGGCGGGCTTCGACGTCGTCGCCGCCCGCGACGACGTCCGCCGCCACATCGGCCTCGTCTTCCAGGACCCGACCCTCGACGGCTACCTGACCGCGGCCCAGAACCTCGAGCTGCACGCCGAGCTCTACGGGGTCGAGCGCGGCCTGGTCGAGCCGCGGATGCGGCAGGTGATGGAGATGGTCGGCCTCTGGGAGCGCCGCGACACCCAGGTGATGACCTTCTCCGGCGGCATGCGGCGGCGGCTCGAGATCGCCCGCGGGCTGATGCACTCGCCCCGCGTCCTCTTCCTCGACGAGCCGACGATCGGGCTCGACCCGCAGACCCGGGCCTCGATCTGGGGCTACATCCGCGAGCTGCAGCGGCAGGAGGAGATCACGATCTTCATGACCACCCACTACATGGACGAGGCCGAGTTCTGCGGCCGGATCGCGATCATGGACCACGGCGAGATCGTCGCCCTCGACACGCCGACGGCGCTGAAGGAAGCGGTCGGCGCCGACCGGGTGCGGATCACCACCGACGACGACGAGGCGGCGATCCGGGAGCTGGCCGAGCGCTTCGACCTCGAGGCGGGGATCTCCGAGGAAGCGGTCTCCTTCGCGGTCCCCGACGGCGAGGGGTTCGTGCCGCGGCTGTTCGCCGAGCTCGGGGTGCCGATCCGCTCGGTCAACCTCTCGCGGCCGACCCTCGACGACGTCTTCATGTCCCACACCGGGACGACGATCCGTGACGCCGAGGAGGACGCGAGCAAGATGAAATCGCGGATGGTGGGTCAGATGCTGAGCGGGGCGCGGCGATGAGCGTCACCGCTCCGGCCGAGCGCCGGACCCCCGAGGGCGGCAGCCCGGTCGTCCAGGTCCACGTCCCGGCCCGCAGCCTGCGCAGCGAGCTGCGGGCGATCAAGGTGGTCTGGCGCCGCGAGCTGATCCGCTTCCGCAACGACCGCCTGCGGATCGTCACCTCGCTGGTGCAGCCGCTGCTCTTCCTCTTCGTGCTCGGCTCCGGCCTGCAGCAGCTCTCCTCGGCCAGCACCCACGGGGTCGACCTGAAGACCTTCATCTACCCCGGCGTCCTCTGCATCGCGGTGATGTTCACGGCGATGTTCTCCGCCGCCTCGATCGTCTGGGACCGCGAGTTCGGCTTCATGCGGGAGATGATGGTGGCGCCGGTGCGGCGCAGCTCGATCGTGATCGGCAAGTGCCTCGGCGGCGCCACCGTCGCCTCCTCGCAGGGGCTGATCCTGCTGGCGCTGGCCTGGGCCGTCCACGTCCCCTACAGCCTCACCCTCGTCCTCGGGGTCTTCGGCCTGCAGCTGCTGCTCGCCTTCAGCATCACCGCCTTCGGCGTCATGGTCGCCGCCCGGATCAAGCAGATCCAGTCCTTCATGGGCGTGATGCAGCTGGTGATCATGCCCCTCTTCTTCATCTCCGGCGCCCTCTTCCCGGTCACCAACCTGCCCGGCTGGCTCGCCGTCCTCAACCGCCTCGACCCGATCACCTACGCGGTCGAGCCGATGCGCAGCCTCGTCTTCAGCCACCTCGACCTCTCGGCCGAGGCCGAATCGGCGCTCAACCCCGGCATCACCTGGTTCGGCTGGACCGTCCCGGTGGGGCTCGAGGTCTTCGTCGTCTTCGCGCTCGGCATGGTGATGCTCGGGATCGCGATCTGGGAGTTCAGCGCGGGGGAGTAGGAGTAGCCTCCGGGCCGCGTTCGCCCGTTGTCACCCTCTGGGCGACAAGCGGCGAACGGAGACCGCCGAACGAGAGGAGGCCGCAATGGAGAGCAGTGTCGGGGGAAGCGACGGCCGGATCGCCTTCGTGCAGTCGTGCTGGCACCGGGAGATCGTCGACCAATGCCGCGACTCGTTCCTGGTCGAGCTGCGCGAGCGCGGCGTGCCGGAGGAAGCGGTCGACTGCTTCGAGGTGACCGGCGCCTTCGAGATCCCACTCCACGCCCTGCGCCTCGCCGAGAGCGGCCGCTACCGCGCGATCGTTGCCGCGGGCCTCGTCGTCGACGGCGGCATCTACCGCCACGAGTTCGTCGCCACCGCCGTGATCGACGGCCTGATGCGGGTCCAGCTCGATACCGGCGTGCCGGTCTTCTCCGCCGTCCTCACCCCGCACCACTTCCACGAGCACGCCGAGCATCAGCAGTTCTTCCACCAGCACTTCGAGGTCAAGGGGCGCGAGGTGGCGAAGGCCTGTGCCGAGACGATCCAGGCGCTCGAACGACTGCCGGCGGCAGCCTGAGGACGCCCGCTTGACCGGCGACGGCGTCGGGTAGGAAAGCGCCGTGGAGATCGCCCTGATGATCGAGGGCCAGGAGGACGTCACCTGGGAGGACTGGCTGGCGCTGGCGGCGGCCTGCGAGGAGCACGGGGTGGGGACGATGTTCCGCTCCGACCACTATCTCTCGGTCGACGACCGCCGCGAGCGCGGATCGCTCGACGCCTGGGCGACGATCGCGGCGCTGGCGGCGGTGACCGAGAAGCTGCGACTGGGGACGATGGTCTCGCCGGCGACCTTCCGCCACCCGGCGGTGCTGGCGAAGATGGCGGTCACCGCCGACCACGTCTCCGGCGGTCGGGTCGAGCTCGGGATCGGAGCCGGGTGGTGGGAGCGTGAGCACGAGATCTACGGCTTCGAGCTGCCGCCGATCGGGCCGCGGCTCGACGCGCTCGAGGAGCAGATGCAGGTCGTCCTCGGCCACTGGGGGCCGGGGCCGTTCGAGTTCGAGGGCGCCTACTTCTCGGCCCGCGAGCTCGACGCGCTGCCGAAGCCGGTGCAGCGGCCGCGCCCGCCGCTGATCCTCGGCGGCCGCGGCGGCAACCGCAGCCTGCGGCTCGCCGCGAAGTACGCCGACGAGTACAACACGGTGATGGCGACGCCTGAGGAAGTGCGCGACATCCGCGCCCGCCTCGACGCCGCCTGCGAAGCCGAGGGCCGCGACCCGGCCGGGCTGCCGCTCTCGATGATGACCGGCTGGCTGGTCGGCGCCGACGCCGCCGAGCTGCGCGACCGCGCCGGCCGCCTCTCGGAGTGGAAAGGGCAGGACGGCGCCGGCGAGGCCTACCTCGCCTCGCTGCCGGAGACGACGATCAGGGGCACCGTGCCCGAGGCGCTCGAGCAGCTGCGGGCGCTGGAGGAGGCGGGGCTGACCCGGCTGATGGGCCAGCACCTGCTGCACCGCGACCTCGAGGCCGTCGCGCTGATCGGCCGCGAGGTGGCCCCGGCGCTGAGCGGTTCCTAGGATCGCGGCGCGGATCGGGGCCGGGCCTGAATCCCCTTCAGGCCCGACCCCGGTCCCGCGTGGCGCCTCCCTGCATCGCGGTCGTGGCGCGCCCCCTGCCGCTGTTGCCGGGCCACCCCCATGAACCGGGCTGTGCGACTGCCCCGTCCGCGCCCGCGAGCCTCCCGCTAGGACCGGTGAGACGCAAGAGATCAATCAAAAGGGTTCCTATCTGTCGCGGCGGGAGTGCGCCTGGGCGGCGACCGCCTCGGCCGCGGCCGGGCCGCCGAGCGCCGGGGCAAGCGCGATGTAGGAGAGCAGCGGTGCCGCTGCCGGCAGCTGTGCGCTGTGCCCGGTGGCGACCAGGTGGTGGATCGCTCCCCACATCGCCCCGATCGACGCTTCCGCCGCGAGCGTGGTGGGCCGCTTCGCCGGTGGACATTCCCGCCTCAGCGTCGACGCCAGCCTGGCGATCATCTCGCAGCGCCATTTCACCACCTCGACGCCCGGGGAGAAGGTCTCGAGGAAGGCGAGGCTGGCGAAGGCGGGGTCCTGGGCGAGGTGCTGGCAGAGACCGGCGACCATGCGTTGGACTCCGCTCGCCCAGTCGTCAGCGGTGCGAAAGAAGGGCTCCGCCCCGGCCAGGATGCGCCCGCTCAGCGTCCCCAGCATCGACAGGAAGCAGTCGGGCATCCCCTCGAAGTGCCGGTCGAAGCTGCGTTTGGAGACGCCGGCGGCGGCGCGCACTCGCGGCGCCGTCAGAGTCGCGTACCCCTCACTGCTCGCCAGCTTCGCGGTCGCTGCCAGGATCAAGCGACGCTCGTCGCCGGGCGCCTTGGCCAGCGGTGCTGCGGGGACGTCCGTCGGCCGGCACGGAGCCGCGGCGGCGAGGCCGTGCAGGCGGGTGAGGTCTTCGTCGCAGAGGCGGAGCGCCCACTCCGCCAGCTCGCTCCCGTCGAGCGCCGGATCCCGCCCGTCGGAGAGGAGCCGCCCCCTCGTCACCCAGGCGCAGCCGGCGACCACCCCCTTCACGATCAGCAAAGGCGGGTTGGGAGCCTCCTCGGCAAGGGCGAAGTTCTGCGCCACCATCGCCTCGAGGAGCCGGTTCGTGCACAGCATCCGCTCGACCGCGGCGGCGCTGGCGGAGAAGACCTCGACCAGGGTCAGCTGCGCCGCCCCGGGGTTGTCGGCAATCTGGCCGGCGAAGGCGAGGATCCCGAGCCGAAGACGCTCGCGCCACTCCGCCTGATCCTCGGTGGCGGCGCGGATTCCCCGCACCGAGCGGCCGGCGATGCTGTCGTAGCTGGCGACGAAGCACTCCTCCTTTCCCGTGAAGTGCTTGTAGAAGTCTCGCTTCGAGACGCGGGCTCGGCTGGCCAGCGTGGTTACGGCGAAGGTGTCGTAGCCACATTCCGCGACGAGCTCGACCATCGCCTCTTCGAGCCGCCGGCGCTGGTGCGCGGCGACTTCCTCCGCCGGCCGCCCCGGGCCCGGCTTCAGCGTCGGATAGCGCGAGGCCCGTGCTCGGCCGCCCCGCGACTGACTGGATCTGCCGGTTGCGCCTGCCCGCCGGCGCGGGCCGTTCCTTCCCAACTTGCCCAGACCTCCTGAGCCGGGGAACGGCTCAGGCCGTGGCCGTTCCTGGATGACTATATGTCAGTACCAACACCGCTAACCGCTCCAAAGTTTCTAGGCCGAAAAGGCAAAGCCGAGCCGGAAAGCTCGCCACGCCGTCCAAGCACCGATTGCCCCCCGGGTGCCTGTCGAGGCACCGAGCATCGCCTGGCGCCGGCCCGCGGTAAATTGGGCCGAGCGCGGTGGCAGTAGCTCAGTTGGTAGAGCTCCGGCTTGTGGTGCCGGCGGTCGCGGGTTCGAATCCCGTCTGCCACCCCTCTCAGCGATCGCTGCGCCGAGGTGGACCCGGCGGCCCGGGGCTCGCAGCGATCTTCACCCGCAGTTGGCCTGCTTCTCCGGAGGGGCCGAGGCACGTTTGCCCTGCAACGACGCATGAGTTTTAAAAAGTTCCTGATTACTATTAGGAATGGGCGTAGTATGTCGGCGCTTCGAGCGGGCCGGGTGGGACCGGGCCGTCAAATTCACGGCAACGGGAGGAACGGAAGATGGGCAGCGTCTACTTGTTCAACATGTCCGACCAGGAAATGACCGCCGAAGTCAACGGCTTCAGCGGCGACACGCTCGCCGGACTGGGCTCGGCGCCGTACACGCCCAACAAGAGCGCCTGGAGCCCCTACACGCGGTACAAGACCAAAGAACCGCAGGAAAAACAGTTCGGCGAAGAAAACACGCTCCACTACAACGTCGGCAGCGGCGGCTCGGGGGGCAAGGTCCACGTCGGGATCGACATCGACTTCGGGCCGTACCCCGCTGACGTCGACCTCGTCGTCTACCTGTTCAACGCGGCCGTGGTCGTGATGTCCCCATCCGACAGCGTCCCCTACCTGGGCCGGGACGGAGAAACGATCAAGGTCGGGCCGGGGTCGAAGCAGGCCCTGCTCCCACCCGACGGGGAATAGGCGGCGCGCGGCGGGGGCCGGCGCGATGGCCTCGCCCCGGTACGCCTTCTCTCCCGCGGTCACGGGGGGGCAGCCGTACACGTACTGCGACAGGGGGTCCACGCCGCCCTATCCGGTGACGATCGGGCTCGACCAGGTGTTCGCGTCCCCGCCGACCACGCTGCCCCCCGCGGCGGGGCCGTTCTCGATCGCCGTGGGCAAGTCGCCGTACGCCTTCACGATCGCCGCCGACGCCACGATCTGGGAATTCGACAGTGCCAAGTTCGACTCCCACGGGCTCTTCCGCACCGCGGTCCGGGAGGGGTTCGATCAGCTGCTCGCGGCGCTCGACGGCCTCGGCACCCTGCTGCCGGGGCGGCTGCAGGCGATCCGCGGCTGGATCGCGCAGGCGATTCCGCAGACCTTCGCCGAGTCGCTCTACTTCCGCCACGGCTTCGACCCGGTCGAGCGCTGCGTCGAGCTCTCGGCCGGGATGCGGCTGCGGGTCGACTGCCAGGCCCACCAGGCCGTCGACCCCGAAGGCGACCTCCGCAACGGCTTCGTCGGCGGCGGCAGCGCCCGCATCGAGCTGAGGGAGGCGAGCGCCGCCGGCGGCGGCCCGGCGCTCGGGTTCGACCCCTTTCTCAGCCGCCTGGTCGGCCTCTCGGTGACCCCCTCCGGCGGCGGCGCCGCCGGCGCGATCGACCTCCAGGGAGTCGCCAACCAGATGCCCTACTGGCGGCTGCTCTACCCGCCGACCCTGCCGGAAAGCGCCGGCACCGGCGCCACCGGGATCGAGCAGAACCCGGTGCTGGTCGGCGCCCCGACCCGGGCCGTCCTCGAGGCGGCGACCGGCGCCTACGTCGCCGGCACGGCGCTGCCCGGCGAAGCGGTCGCGGCCTGGTTCCGCGGCCGGGCGACGGTGGTGCCGGAGATCCCGGTCCTGCTGCAGGGGCAGCGGACCCACGTCTCGCTCGGGACCAGCGCCCGCGACCTCCTCGCCGGCTTCCTGCCGCTGCCGCGGAGCGCCTCGAACCCGGTCAGCACCCAGGTCTGCGTGCGGCCCTGCAACGGCTGGGGGAGCCCCTGGGCGCCGCTCGCCTGGGCCGAAGTGCCGCTCGGCTCCAAACCGCCCTGGAGCCCGACCCTCGACAGCTTCGACCTGCCGCTGCTCGGGGGCGACTCCCTCTGGGTGCCGGTGCAGAACCCGGGGACTTGACCGCCGCGACCTTCAGCCGCGGTCAGAGCGAGGCGCTGTGGCGGCTCGACGGCTGCCCGGGCAGCTGCCTGGTCGGCTTCGCGCCCTTCGACCCGGCCGGGGTCCCCGAAACGGGGCTGACGCTGGCCGAAGCCTGGTCGACGCACCCCGGCACCTTCGTCGTCCTGCCGCCGCAGGCGGCGCTCGACGCCGGCTTCGCGGCGCGACTCGCCGCCTACCTCGGCTGGCGCGAAGCGGGCACGGCGCGCTTCGCCTGGATCGCCGATCCGGCGGCGGGCCCGCGCGAATGGGACGCCTGGACGATCTGCTGCGACGGCGGCGGGACCACCCGAGGGCCGAGCGGGATCGTGCTCCGCAACCTCGCCCTCTGGATCGGCGGCGGCTGCGCCGCGGCCCCGGACGGCGGCGGCGAACGGATCGTCCTCGCGGCGCCCGCCGGGGCGGTGACGATGACCGCCGGCTTCGGCGCCTCCGCCTTCGAGTGCGCCACCGGCACCGTGGCGATCCCCTTCAGCGGCCCGCAGGCCGGCTGCGTCACCACCGGCGTCGAGCTCGTCGACGAAGGCGCCGGCGCCGGCTTCGACCGGCTCGACGTCGGCCTGCGCTCCTTCGCCCCGGCGCCCGGCCCGTCGCCGCTGTGGACCGGCATCGTCTCCCACCGCTGCCCGCTCTTCGCCGCCGCCCAGCCGGCCGGCGCCACCTCGATCCCGGCCTCGGTCAGCTTCGACCCGGCGGCGCCGCTCGACCCGACCCGGAGCTTCCTCGGGCTGGTTCCCGAGAATGCCGCCACCGGCACCCGGCTCGCCTCCTGGTTCCGCACGGTCAACCGGCTGGCGGTGGGGCTGACGCCGCTGGCGAGCCCGGCGGCGAAGCTGGTGCCGGCGGTCCGCGCGCTCTCCGACCCGGCCTCGGACTTCGACCCCTTCTACCTGGTGCCGCAGGGCGCCTTCCAGGTCGACGTCGCCGGCGCCGCCGGCTGGCCGCAGCGGCTGATGTGCGGCGCCTCGGGGATCGAGTACGTCGAGCTGCCCGGCCCCGGCTGCGAGCTCTGGTTCTCGCCCGGGGGCGCGGCGCTGGCCGGCGAACAGGGGCTCGACCCGGCCGCGACCACCGCCTACGCCTCGGTCTTCGGCGCCGGCGGCACCAGCGGCCCGGCCTACCTCGCCCAGCCCGACGGCGGCGCCCTGTTCGGCGCCGGCGGGACCGCCGGCTTCCTCGTCTTCAGCAAGCTGTCGGGGGTGTCGCTGGGGGAAGCGCCGCACGGCGAGCTGCCCGCGGGCTTCCCGATGCTGCCCTACGCGGGCGTCGAAGCCGCCGACCTCGGCCCCTACCAGGAGATCGAGCAGCGGGCGGTCTCGCCGACCCGCCGCAGGACGATCGGGGGCGCGGGGAGCGGCCGCGCCCGCCGCGCGCTCGGCCCCGGGGTGCCGCTGACCCCGACGGTGACGCCGCAGGGGCTGCTGGCCGAAGTCGGCGGCGGCGAGATCGCCAACCTGAAGCTGATCGTCACCGGCAGCGTCCTCGAAGTGCAGGGGGTGAGCCCGGAGCTGGCCTCGGCGCTGCAGTCCAACCAGCTCTTCCTCGTCGCCTCCGACCCGTCCAGCCTCCAGGCGGAAGGGGCGCCGCCGGTCGACGGCACGGTGACGATCCCGCCCGCGGACGCGGAGCGCTGGACGATCGACGCCTGGCCGGCGAAATGGTCGGAAACGGGGACCCTGCTGGTGATGAAGTTCGCCGGCAAGCCGCTGCTCGAGCTGGCGCGGGACCTCGGCACCTGGGTCGAGGCCGAAGCGTTCAACGGCGGCTCGAAGGCGGGTGTCGAAGCGGCGCAGAAGGTCCTGCTGGCGAGCATCGAAGAGGCGCGCGAACGGCGCGGCGCCGACCCCGAGTTCGAGCCCTTCGCCGCGCTCGCCGAAGAAGCGTCCTGGCAGGGGCTGCTGGTGCTGAACGCGCCGATCCCGCCGGCCGAGCTGCCGCCGCAGCTGAGCGGCCTGGCGGCGGGGATCGACGCCAGCCGCTTCAAGGCCCACCACGTCGGCCTCACCGTGACCCCGGTCAGCGCCGGCGGCGGCGAACCGACGCAGAAGCTCTCGGCGCTCTTCGGGCTGATCTTCTACGAAAGCGAAACCGACGCCGCCGGCGCCAAGGGGCCCTACGCCTTCAA
Organism: Solirubrobacterales bacterium; assembly: GCA_036494495.1. Lineage (GTDB taxonomy): Bacteria > Actinomycetota > Thermoleophilia > Solirubrobacterales > 70-9 > VAYN01. Next base: position 21,081 of record DASXOF010000078.1, read on the forward strand.
CGTCCTCAGCCTCAAGGTGCGGTTCGCGAACTCGGCGGTGGCGACCTTCTCGAGCCGGATCCAGCTCCTCGCCGACGCCTTCTTCGGCGAGCCGGCGACGCGGACCGACCCGGCGACGGGGAAGCCCTGCGCCGACAACGTGCTGGTCCTCGAAGGCGTCTACCAGCAGCAGGGCGCGAGCAGCGGCTACAGCTTCTCGAGCGAGCAGGAAAACGTCTTCGCGATGACGAGCTCGGTGCTCTCGAGCGTCGAGGTGGCGAGCGCCCAGTTCGTCACCGTCGTCAGCCCGGAAGAGGCCAAGCAGCAGAAGCGCCGGGCCGAATCGCGCTTCGTGATGAGCGGCGCCCTGCGCTTCCTGCCGCCCGCCGCGAGCGGCGGCTTCGACCTCTTCTCCTTCGGTCCCGAGACGACCGCGCCGCTGCCGCTCTCCGGCCAGCGCCTCGCCTGCTCGAACCTCGCGGTCGACCTCGAATACGAACCGGGAGAACGCGGCAAGGACAGCTACGCCTTCGACGCGACCAAGCTGGTGCTCGACGCCGCCCAGAGCGTCGCCCGCGACGGCGGCGTCTTCCACGCCTTCCCGCTGACCCTCTCGGGCTTCGTCCACGCCGAGCCCGGCGCCGCGGGATCCGCCGCCGGCGCCAGCCCGTCCAGCCTCGGCTTCCTCGGGGTCGAAGTCCCCGGGCTGCCGCAGGGCTCGATCGCGGCGCCCTGGTTCGGGATCGTCGCCGACCTCGGCCTCGGCAGCGCCGGGGCGCTGGCGGCGCAGGCCGGTTTCAAGGCCAGCCTCCTGGCGGCCTGGGCACCGGGCGGGGGCGGCCAGGCCAACGTCGCCGTCGGCCTCAAGCTGCCGGGGACCGGCAGCGGCGGCAAGCTGCTCTCGCTGGAGAGCGTGCTGAAGCTGAAGGTGGGGGGGACCGCCCTGGTCCGCGAACCCGACGCCTACGTGCTGGCGCTGGAACGCATCGCGCTCAGCCTGCTGACCCTCACCTTCCCGCCGGGCGGACAGGTCGACGCCCTGCTCTTTGCCGATCCGACCGGACAGGACCACACCACGCTCGGCTGGTACGCCGGCTACGCGAAATCAGGAGGCAAATGATGAGGCCGGTGAACCGCGGGCCGATCCCGGCCCCATACCCGAACCAGATCGGGATGCAGTCGATGGCCGAACTGCAGGCCGGCGCCCAAGCGCCCCCGAGTTGGAACTTCAACGGCGCGGTGGTCAACGCGGCGGTGGGCACGCCGGCCCCGTCGCGCTGGCTGGTGCTGCTCGCCGAGCAGTCGGTCGCGCTGAACCAGGTGCCGCAGGGCTCGAACTGGAACCTGGTGGCGCTGCGGGCCGCGAAGTCGCAGTTCGACCGGCGCCTCGCGAGCAGGGGCTATCAGCTCGCCGGCCCGAGGCTGGGGGAACGGCTCGGCAAGTTCTGCAGCTATTGCGAGCAGGCGGTGACCGGGCAGATCGCGGTCGAGCACTGCACGCCCAAGTCCCAGTTCCCCTACTTCACGATCTGTTGGGAAAACCTGCTGCTCGCCTGCGACGCCTGCAACGGCTTGACGGGGAAGGCCGACAAACCCACCCGCGCGGAAGTGGTGGGCTGGGCACCGCTCCCCCCAAACGTCGACGACGTGATTTTGAACCAGAGGATCCTCCAGCACTACCTCTGGCCGACCAATCAGCTCTCCTACCGCAACCTGCTTCCGCTTCTGACGTTCAGGAACGGCAACCAATGGCAGCCGATCCCGGTTGCGGAAACCGTCGCGGCGGGCATGACGATC
>DASXOF010000079.1:0-9401 GCA_036494495.1 Solirubrobacterales bacterium
CACCATCCGCGAGACGGCGCCGACGACGCCGACGTCGTAGATGTCCTCCGGCCCCGGTTCCTCTTTCTCAGGATCGCGGGCGGTGACCATCACCAGCATCCGGTTGGTGCCGAGGACATCGTTGACCAGCTCGATCGAGCGCTCCTGGCCGACCGCGAGCGGGTTCAGCGAGTCAGGGAAGGCGACCGAGTCGCGCAGCGGCAGGATCGGCAGCGCCTCCGGCAGCGGCTGGTCGGCGCGGACCGCTTCCTCGATGTCGAGCGGAGAGTCGACGACTTCGAGGACCGGCGAGCCCTCCATCAGGCTGCCCACTATCCGCGTCCGATCGGAACCCGGCGCGTCGTCTCGTCGGGATCGCGCAGCGGCAGCTCGATCCGCAGCACCCCGTCCTCGTAGGTGGCGCTCGCCCGCTCGGCGTCGACCTCGACCTGCAGCTCGACCACCCGCCGGAACGGCCCGGTCGGGATCTCCAGCTGCTGGTACACGCGACCCTCGGTCTCCTGCAGCGGCCGCTGGCCGGTGATCGCCAGGTGGCGGCCGGAGACCTCGATCCCGATCTCGTTCAGGGCGACGCCGGAGAGGTCGACTTTGACCACCGCCCGCTGCGGGTCGCCGCAGTAGTAGACGTCGACGTTGGGCGAGAAGCCGCTGCTGCGGCGGCTGACGTAGCGGGTGCGGCCCCAGGCGTCGCCGAGCATCGAGTCCATCTCGCGCCGCATGCGGGCGAAGTCGGCGAACAGATCGCGCTGGGGCATCCCGCAGAAAGTACTAGGCGGCGGCGAGTTACTAGGCGACGGCGCGGGTCTGGGCGGCCCAGCGCGGGGCGCGCATCAGCAGCACCGGCTGCCGCGGCGGGACGAGGCCCTCGGGGCGGTCGGGACGGAAGGTCGCGCAGGGCTCGCCGAGCTCGAGCGCGCAGAGGAGGTTGCGGTGGAAGTAGCAGTCCTCGCAGGTGGGGGGCTTGGTCTTGCGGGCCATCGGCGCGGCGGATCTAAGCACCCGGCGGCGACCCCCGTGAGGGGCGATTCCGCAAATCGCTACCTATTCGCCACGACTTCGAAACAGCTTCGTCACGACTTCCCGGGATTTGCGAACGCGCCGGTTTTCAGCGACTCGGACGGGCGTCCAGCGACGCCGCCGTTCGCCTTTGGGACGCATATTTCGGCCCAAGGGCGAACGCAGCCTGTTAGGGCGCCCAAACGGCTCTTGGCGATCTTCTAGACTCTGCGCCGATGGAGGCACACAACGAGGCTCAGAGCCGCGCCACCAAGCTCGCCGCGTCGCCACCGCTGTTCAAGAGCGAGTTCCTCAACTTCTTCTCGCGCGTCCACCCGGCGATCCCGGCGATCATCTTCGTCCCGGTGATCGTGGCGATGGAGTGGATCGGCGTCGCCAAGGGCTACTCGGTGCTGGAGCTGATCGGCTTCTTCGCGATCGGCATCTTCATCTGGACCCTGACCGAGTACTGGCTGCACCGGCTGATCTTCCACTGGGAGCCCGACAACGCCTTCGGGCGGCGGATGCACTTCATCATCCACGGCATCCACCACGACCACCCGAACGACAAGATGCGGCTGGTGATGCCGCCCTCGGTCTCGGTCCCCCTGGCGGCGCTCTTCCTGCTCGCCTACTGGCTGATCTTCGGCGACGCCGGCTTCCCGATCTTCGCCGGCTTCATGTCCGGCTACCTGGCCTACGACTACACCCACTACTACGTCCACCACTTCGTGCCGAAGTCGGCGCTGGGCAAAAAACTCCGCGAGCAGCACATGCGCCACCACTTCCAGGACCATCGGTATGGGTACGGCGTCAGCTCGCCGATTTGGGACGTGGCTTTTCGGACGTTGCCCAAAAAACGGTCCACCAAGTAGCCGGGGTTTCGAGCGGCTGGCGGTAAGGGCGCTCAGAGCGCCGGTAGAACACCCACCCCCAAGGTCTATAGAGCTGTGGGCGAGCACCGAGGAAATCGCGGCCCCTCCGAAGGACGCCCCGGCCCAAGAAGCTCAAGAAAGAAGTGGGTGGCTTTTCTCTGAGCTTCCATCCCTTGGGGCCGGAACCCTGAGAGGGAGGGTCGGGTGACCCCCTCCAAAACACTCAAGTGAGCGAAGCGAGCGTTTTGGAGGGGGTTGCCCGGGCCTCCCCCACCGCTTCGAGCTCCAAAGGCAGGTCGCCTCTAAGCCCCCGCCCTCAACGCAAGCTCCAACTCAAACCGCGCATCCGGATCGTCCAACTGATCCCCCAGCAGCTCCCGCAACCTCCCAATCCGATACCGCGCAGTCTGTGGATGCACATGCAACTCCCCCGCCATCGCAACCGCGTTCCCCCCATGCCTGACGTACGCCAACGCCGTCGCCCGCATCCGCTCCCTCGCCCCCTCCGTCAACGAGTCGAACGCACCGAGCCGCCGCTCCGCGATCCTCGCCGTCAACGGCCCTCCCGCCAACAGCAACAGGGCCGCCAGATGGTCGTCCGCCTGCACGACCCCGGACGTCTCGATCCGGCCCGCCGCGACGGCATCCAGCAGGGCGCGCGCCAGTGACCAGGACTGGCCCGCACCCGTCGGCGCAGTAGGCGGACCCAGGGCGACTACCACCCTGTCGCCCAGGCGCCGCAACGGCTCCAGCCGCCCCGGGCCCTCCGGGTCGGCCAGCACGAGGCAGCCGGCACCGTCGACGACCGCCGCCAGGGATTCCGGCGGCAGGCGGCGGGCTACCGCGTCGAGGTCGCCCTCGGCGCAGGCGAGCGCCGCCAACCGCGGCGACAGCCGCCAGCGGGCCGCCCGGGCGGCGGCGTCGAGCGAGGCGAAATCCGGCGGCTCGGCGGCGACCAGGAGGCGGGTCAGCTCGCGGCGGCGGCGGCGGCCCTGGTCCTCGAGCTCTGCCTGGGCTTCGGCGTAGCCGTCGACCGAGTCGGCGGAGAGCTCGTCGATGTAGGCGAAGATCGACTCGGCGAGGAGGCTGAGCGAGTCGGCGGGCAGGCGGGCGCGGCTGCCGGCCTCGGCGAAGCGGCGCCAGGCGACCCGGGCGCCGACCCGGTAGGCGGCCTGCAGCGAGTCGAGGGTCCGGCCCTGCCGGTGCTCGCCGCGGCCGAGCGCCAGGTAGACCTCGCGGCCCGGCCCGCGGTCGGCGTCGGGGTCGCGGATCACGGCGACGAACTGGGCCAGCGCCTCGGCGACGCCGCGGCGCACACCGCGGCCGAAGTTGCCCTCGAGCGGTCGCGCGTACTCGGGCACCTCGCGCCCGATCGACTCGAGGATCTCGGCGGTCGTGGCCGGGATCTCGGCCTCGATCAGGTCGGCGACCCGCGCGGAGAGGCCGCGCCAGGGCTCCGGATCGAGGGTTCGAGGCTTGGAATCTCGTGAATTTGTCATCCGGATGACAAGAATAGAGGTTCAGAACGTTGCCAGGCAGCCAAAATATGGTGGCTAGCTGCGGGTACCTTCCAATCGATGGGCGAGATGACCAGAGCAGAGAAGATCGCCAACCTCGGCGCCGTCGTGGTCCCCTTCGTCGCCACGATCGTCGCCATCGTCCTGCTCTGGAACAGCTTCGTCACCCCGGCCGACCTGATCATCGCCGCGGCGATGTACCTGCTGACGGCGATCGGGATCACGGTCGGCTTCCACCGCCTGATGACGCACCGGTCCTTCCAGACCGCGAAGCCGCTCGAATACACCTTCGCCGTGCTCGGCTCGATGGCGGTGCAGGGGCCGGTGATCGCCTGGGTCGCCGACCACCGCAAGCACCACGCCCACACCGACGAAGAGGGCGACCCACACAGCCCGCACGTCTCCGAGGACGGACACCACCAGGGGGTGCTGCGCGGCCTCTGGCACGCGCACAGCGGTTGGCTGATGTCGAACCAGGGTCGCGCCGACTGGAAGAAGTACGCCCGTGACTTATATGAGGACAAGGGGATGCGGAGGATCAACCGCCGCTTCCCGCTGCTCGTCTTCCTCACCCTGGCGATCCCGGCGCTGGCCGGCTTCCTCGTCACCGGCACCGCGCTCGGCGCCCTCACCGGCCTGCTCTGGGGTGGGCTGGTGCGGATCTTCTTCGTCCACCACATCACCTGGAGCGTCAACTCGGTGTGTCACTTCCTCGGCACACGCCGCTTCGACACCGACGATCACTCCACCAACGTCTTCTGGCTGGCGATCCCCTCGCTGGGCGAGTCCTGGCACCACAACCACCACGCCTTCCCGCGCTCGGCAACGCACGGGATGCGCCGCTGGGAGCCCGACCCCTCGGGCCTGATCATCCGCGGACTGGAGAAGGTCGGGCTAGCGCGGAACGTGATCCGCATCTCGCCCGAGCGCCAGGCCGAACGCGCTCGCTGACACCGCCTTCGGGCACCTCCGGTCGCCTGCAAGATTCCTGACGGTGTGCTGCTGATTTAGCGAATTAGACCATTTGTCCTTTCGAACTCACTGTGTGTATGGCACACTGATCCGTGCAGGGGACACACTTGTACGCAAATGAAAGGACTGCGATGCCCCCCACCACCAATGTTCTCGATGACGCTCGCGAGCTGGTCGAGAAGCGCCTCGCCGAGCTGAACGAGGAGCGCGAGCGCCTCGAGCGCGCGCTGGCCGAGCTCGGCGGCAAAGCCACCCGACGCTCGCCGGGCCGTCCGCGCGGCCGCAAATCCTCCACCTCCACCGGCGGCGCCGCGAAAGGGACCGGCCGCAAACGCCGTGGACGCAAAGGCGGCACCCGCGCCGACCAGGCGGTGAAACTGATCGAGAGCCAGCCGGGCATCAGCGCCTCCGACGTCGCCAAGACGATGAAAATCAAGCCCAACTACCTGTACCGGGTGCTCGGCGACCTCGAGAAAGAGGGCCGGGTCAAAAAGGACGGCCGCCAGTACTACCCCACCGCTGCCGCCGCCTGAACCGCAGTCACCGGGAATTGCAAGAGGCCGGCCCCCGGGGGGAGCCGGCCTCTTTTACGTTCGGGTGCGGTTCGGCTCAGACCAGGCCGAGCTGGCTGACCGCGTCGCGCTCCTCCTGGAGCTCCATCACCGACGCGTCGATCCGCTCACGCGAGAAGTCGGGCACGTCCAGTCCCTGGACGATCGACCACTCGCCGCCGCTGCACTGACAGGGGAGGCCGCAGACGATCCCCTCGCCGATCCCGTAGGAACCGTCGGCGGGGACGCCCATCGAGACCCAGTCGCCGTCCGGCGTTCCGAGCACCCAGTCGTGGACGTGGTCGATCGCCGCGTTGGCGGCCGAGGCGGCGCTGGAGGAGCCGCGGGCGTCGATGATCTCGGCGCCGCGCTTCGCCACCCGCGGGATGTACTCGTCGCGGATCCAGGCTTCGTCGTCGACCTGCTCCCAGGCGCTGCCGCCGTCGACCTTGGCGTTAACCAGGTCGGGGTACTGGGTCGCCGAGTGGTTGCCCCAGGAGGTCATGTTGGTGACCGCGCCGACCGGCTTGCCGAGCTTGTTGGCGACCTGGCTGATCGCCCGGTTGTGGTCGAGCCGCATCATCGCGGTGAAGCGCTCGCGCGGGACGTCGGGCGCGTTCGACATCGCGATCAGGCAATTGGTGTTGGCGGGGTTGCCGACCACCAGCACCCTGATGTCGTCAGCGGCGCCGGCGTTGATCGCTTCGCCCTGCGGCTTGAAGATCCCGCCGTTGGCCTCGAGCAGGGCGGAGCGTTCCATGCCGGGACCGCGTGGGCGGGCACCGACCAGGAGGCCGATGTTGGCACCCTCGAACGCCTGCTTCGGGTCGTCGGTGATGTCGACCCGGTGCAGCAGCGGGAAGGCGCAGTCGTCGAGCTCCATCGCGGTGCCCTCGGCGGCCTTGATCGCGGCGGGGATCTCCAGCAGGCTGAGCTCGACCGGGGTGTCCTCGCCGAGCATCTGGCCGCTGGCGATCCGGAACAGGAGGGCGTAGCCGATCTGCCCGGCGGCGCCGGTAACGGTGACCTTCACAGGGGTGTTGCTCACGAAAATCGTCTCCTCTGTTGTGGAACTGCGCTCGCTGACCGTCAGGCCATCGCCGACTGCAGGTTCTCGTCGATCGCGGCGAGGAACTCCTGCGTCGTCAGGTAACCCTGGTCGCCTCCGACCAGCAGCGCGAGGTCTTTGGTCATCTTGCCTTCCTCGACCGTCTCCACGCATACCCGCTCCAGCGTCTCGGCGAAGCGCGAGACCTCAGGGGTCTCGTCCATCCGCCCACGCGCCTGCAGGCCACGGGTCCAAGCGAAGATCGAGGCGATCGGGTTGGTCGAAGTCGGTTCGCCCTTCTGGTGCTGGCGGTAATGACGGGTGACGGTCCCGTGGGCGGCCTCCGCCTCGACGGTCTTGCCGTCGGCGGTCATCAGCACGCTGGTCATCAGCCCGAGGCTGCCGAAGCCCTGGGCGACGGTGTCGGACTGGACGTCGCCGTCGTAGTTTTTGCAGGCCCACACGTAGCCGCCCTCCCACTTCAGCGCGGCGGCCACCATGTCGTCGATCAGGCGGTGTTCGTAGGTGATGCCGGCGGCCTCGAAGTCGGACTTGAACTCGCTCTCGTAGACCTCGGCGAAGAGGTCTTTGAAGCGGCCGTCGTAGCGCTTCAGGATCGTGTTCTTGGTCGACATGTAGACCGGGTAGCCGCGGTTCAGGCCGTAGCGCATCGAGGCGCGGGCGAAGTCGCGGATCGACTCGTCGAGGTTGTACATCGACATCGCGATGCCGCCGCCGGGGAAGTCGAAGACGTCGAGCTCGACCGGCTCGGAGCCGTCCTTGGGGGTGTAGGTGAGGGTCAGCGAGCCCTCGCCGGGCACGACCAGATCGGTCGCGCGGTACTGGTCGCCGAAGGCGTGGCGGCCGATCACGATCGGCTTCGTCCAGCCCGGCACCAGCCGCGGCACGTTGGAGATCACGATCGGCTCGCGGAAGATGACGCCGCCGAGGATGTTGCGGATCGTCCCGTTCGGCGAGCGGTACATCTCCTTCAGGCCGAACTCCTCGACCCGCGCCTCGTCCGGGGTGATCGTCGCGCACTTGACGCCGACCCCGTGGCGCTTGATCGCTTCCGCCGCTTCGACCGTGATCCGATCTTCGCTGGCGTCGCGGCCCTCGATCCCGAGGTCGAAGTAGTCCAGCTCGACGTCCAGGTAAGGGAGAATCAGCTGCTCTTTGATGAACGACCAGATGATGCGGGTCATCTCGTCGCCGTCGAGCTCGACCACCGGGTTCTTGACCTGGATCTTGGAAGCCATCGCCGGGCGGCGACTCTACATACCCAGCGGCCTCGGCCGCAGCGCGACGGGTGGCGACGGACCGACTGGCGCGTCAGCCAATCCAACTGGCACAATCCGTACCCGATGGCAACCAGGGAGCGCACTACCTTCGGCAACCACGCGGTCGCCAACCAGCCGCCGCCGCTGGTCGACTACAACGTCTTCGAGGCAAACGTGCCGCTGGTGGAGGCGGTCCGGCGCGAGGGTGCGGAGTGGGCGCGGGAGCGGATCAGCGAGGTCGGCGAGTTCGCCGGCTCGGCCCGGGCCCAGGAGCTGGGGGCGCAGGCGAACGAAAACCCGCCGCAGCTGCGCACCCACGACCGTTTCGGCAACCGGGTCGACGAGGTCGCCTTCCATCCCGCCTGGCACGAGCTGCTCGGCGCCGCGGTCGGCTTCGAGCTGCACAGCTCGCCGTGGCGCGACCCGCGGCCCGGCGCCCATGTCGCCCGCGGCGCCGCCTTCATCTGCATGTCGCAGGCCGAGGCCGGGATCGGCTGCCCGATCTCGATGACCTACTCGGTGGTGCCGGCGCTGCGGACCCAGCCCGAGCTGGCCGCCGAGTGGGAGCCGCGCTTCCTCTCCGACCGCTACGACCCCGCCAACGCGCCCGCCGCAGAGAAGCCGGGGGCCCTGGCGGGGATGGGGATGACCGAGAAGCAGGGTGGCACCGACGTCCGCGCCAACACAACCGTCGCCCGCCCGGTGAACGGCGGCGGCCCCGGTGCCGAGTACGAGCTGACCGGCCACAAGTGGTTCATGTCGGCGCCGATGTGCGACGCCTTCCTCGTCCTCGCCCAGGCCGACGGCGGCCTCTCCTGCTTCCTCTTCCCGCGCTGGACGCCGGATAACGCTCGGAATCGATTCCGGCTGCAGCGACTCAAGGACAAGCTCGGCAACAAGTCGAACGCATCGAGCGAGGTCGAGTTCGACGCCGCCTCGGCCTGGCTGGTCGGCGAGGAGGGCGCCGGGGTCCGGACGATCATCGAGATGGTCAATCACACCCGCCTCGACTGCGTCCTCGGCGGCGCCACCGGGATGCGGGCCGGGGTCGCGCAGGCGATCAACCACACCTCCCACCGCTCGGTCTTCGGCACCGTGCTGAGCGAGCAGCCGCTGATGCAGAACGTCCTCGCCGACCTGGCGGTCGAGTCGGAGGCGGCGACGATCTCGGCGCTGCGCCTGGCCCGCGCCTACGACGAGGCGATCGCCGGCGACGCCGGGGCGCAGAGCCTGAAGCGCGTCGCCAACGCGGTTCTGAAGTACTGGATCTGCAAGCGGGCGCCGATGCACGCCGGCGAGTGCCTCGAGTGCCTCGGCGGCAACGGCTACGTCGAGGAGTCGGGGATGCCGCGCCTCTTCCGCGAGAGCCCGCTGAACTCGATCTGGGAGGGCTCGGGCAACGTCCAGTGCCTCGACGTCCTGCGGGCGATGATCAAGGAGCCGGCGGCGCTCGAGGCCTTCTTCGCCGAGGTCGCCGAGGGTGCCGCCCAGGAGCCCCGCCTCGCCGCCTTCGCCGACTCGGTCCGGGCCGAAGTCCCCGGCGACGTGGCGACTATCGAGTCCCGCGCCCGCCGCGTCGTCGAGCGCATGGCCCTGGCCCTTCAGGGCTCGCTGCTGGTCCGCTACGGCGACGAAGCCGTCGCCGACGCCTTCTGCGCCTCCCGCCTCTCCGGCGACTGGGGCCGCGCCTTCGGCACCCTCCCCGCGGGCCTCGACTACGCCCGCATCATCGACCGCCACCGCGCGGCCTGAGCGACCACGCCGCGCATCGGGTGCGCATAGCGCCCACTATGCGCGGCGCATGTTTCGTCTGCCCTGGACCCGAGGGACGCGGCACGGCTCAGCGGCCGGGGGCCGCCTCGCGCAGCGCGCGGCCGACCTGCTCGATCGTGACCACGCCGGAGAGGCGGCCTTCGGCGTCGACCGCCATCAGGGCGCCGAGGCGGCGGAGGCTCTGGTTGGAGAGCAGGGTGTCGAGCGGGGCGTCGTCGCGGACGAAGAGGGAGCGGTCGTCGTCGACTACTTCGCTGACCAGGGAGACGGTGCGCGAGACCTCGGGGATGTCGTCGGCGGCATCGCGGTTCAGCAGGCCGAGGAAGCGGTGGGCGGCGTCGACGACCGGGAACCAGGGCCAGCGGTAGCGGAGGAAGTACTGGTCGAGC
>DASXOF010000080.1:0-28610 GCA_036494495.1 Solirubrobacterales bacterium
GACCGCGCTGGCGAGCTGAGCCGATGGCCGAGCGCACGAACCGCGCCTTCCGCCTGCGCCAGCGCCCCGAGGGGGCGCTGGCCGACGGCGACCTCGAGCTGGTCAGCGAGGAGGTCCCGGAGCTGCGCGACGGCCAGGCGCTGGTCAAGGTCAAGCTGCTCTCGCTCGACCCGACCAACCGGATCTGGATGAGCGACATCCGCGGCTACATGCCGCCGGTGCCGATCGACGCGGTGATGCGCGGGCTCGGCATCGGCGAGGTGGTCGAGTCGAAGCGCGATGACATGCCGGTCGGGGCGACGGTAAACGGCTTCGTCGGCTGGCAGGAGCTCTGCCTCGCCGACGACTCGCAGCTCGAGGCGCCGCTGACGGTGCTGCCGGACCCGCTGCCCGGCCCGGAATCGGCCTTCCTCGGGGCGCTCGGCCACACCGGGGTGACCGGTTACATCGGAGTCGACCTGGCTGAAGTGACCGACAGCGACACGGTCGTCGTCTCCGCCGCCTGCGGTGCCGTCGGCTCGGTCGCGGGCCAGGTCGCCAAGCAGCGCGGCGCCCGCGTGGTCGGCATCGCCGGCGGCCCGGAGAAGTGCGAGCACGCGGTCTCGGTCCTCGGCTTCGACGCCTGCGTCGACCACCGCACCGGCGACTGGCGCGAACAGCTCGACCGCGCCACCCCGGACGGCATCGACGTCGACTTCGAGAACGTCGGCGGCCCGATCATGGACCACGTCCTCGGCCGCCTCAACATCGGCGCCCGCATCTCTCTCTGCGGCATGATCGCCGAGTACAACACCTACAACGAGGGCGGCGAGCACATGGGCGCCCTGACCAACATCGGCCAGCTGATCATGCAGCGGGCGACGATCCGCGGCTTCCTCGTCCTCGACTTCGGCCACCGCTTCGCCGAGGCGATCGAGTACCTCGGCGGCCTCCTCGCCGCCGGCAGCCTCCACTACGACGAGACGATCGTCGACGGCGGCATCGAAGCCGCCCCCGGCGCCCTGGCCGAGCTCTTCGACGGCCGCAACCTGGGCAAGCTCCTGGTCCGCGTCGCGGACTGAGCGCCGGGGGCGCCCGCCGCTTCAGACGTGCGCAAGCAGGTCGGCGTACTTCGCAGCGGCGAGGTTGAGTCCAGGTGCCGGACCGAACGACCCGCCGGTCACCTCGACCCCCTCGATCTCTGCCACCCCGAAGCAGCGCCAGTCCGGCAGCCCGCCCGACGAGCTGTACCCGGCGACCTGGAAGCAGTCGACGCAGAGCTCCCCGGCGGAGGTCCGGAACAGAACCTGTGGATGCACCGTCCGCACCGGCCCGCGGTCCCCGCCGTAGACGAGCGCAAGCGGCGTCCTGGTCGCGATCGCCTGCCGAATCGTCCGCTCAAAGCCCACTGCCTGCAGACAATCAGCTTCGGCGTGTGACACCGGTGCTACACTCGCCCGGTGCCCACCACCAGGCGCCGCCACGCCATCACCGAGACGCCTTCAGTCCAGGAGGCGCTCGACGAGCTGCGGGACCTGCTCGGGACCGACAAAGTGCCGATGGGCGAGATCGTCGTGCTTGGCGCCCGAGAGAAGGTGCGGGAGCTGCGCGAGGAGCGGGACGGGAAGGCGATGCTTCGCAGGCGCCTGGCGGATCGCGTGCGGAACCGGGAGCTGCCGCCGTTCGATCGCGAGGCGGCAGACGAAGTCAAGCGTCTATGGGCACGCTATTGAGCGCCATCCTCCTGATCGACAGCTCGGCGTGGCATCGGATGTGGGACGACGACGTGCCCGACTTTCGGGCGACCGAGCTGGCTGAAGACTTCGTGGAAGCGAGACTCGCGGTTTGCTTGCCGTTCTTGTTGGAGTCCGGGTTCTCGGCTCGGGATCGCCCGGACCACGCGGAATTGGTCGAGGAGTTCGCCGCCTTGCCGACCCTCTCGATCGATGCGGAGGTCGAACGGCGTGCCCTCGCCGCTCAGGCACAGCTGGCGCGGATCGGCCACCATCGGGTACCGCCCAGCGACGTGATCATCGCCGCTATCGCTGACCGCCACGGAGTCGGCGTCCTCCACTACGACAAGGACTTCGACGTGCTGCTCGAAAAGACCGGCCTCGAGTTCGACAGCGAGTGGCTGATGCCGCGCGGCTCCATCTGACCCCCTTTGTGAGAACTCCCAGGGTGGGCTGAGCCGGGGGTGCGTCGCCGAACTACGCTGCGGCGATGGGGCTCTGGGACGTCGAGTGGCATGACGGCATCGTCGTCGCCGCCTATACGAACCCGCCGATGAACTACTTCGTCGGCGAGGGGGTGCAGGAGCTCGGCGCGTTGATCCCGACCTGGCGCGATCCGGCGGTGCGGGTGGTGGTCCTCACCGGCGGGCCCGCCGATCAGTACCTGACCCACTACAGCGTCGAGGAGCTGGCGGCGCTCGCCGCCGACCGCGAGGGCATGCGGGGGCTGGGGACCGACGTCAACGACGGCTATCACGCGCTGGTCCAGGACATAAGCGACCTCGAGAAGCCGGTGATCGCGGCGATGAGCGGCGACACGATGGGCGGCGGCCTCGAGCTCTCGCTCGGCTGCGACATCCGGATCGCCAAGCGCGGCGACTTCTCGATCGGCTTTCCCGAGGTCTCTCTGGGGATCATCCCCGGCGGCGGAGGAACGCAGCGGCTGCCGCGGATCATCGGCGCCGGCCCGGCGCTCGACTTCGTCCTCCGCGGCCGCATCGTCTCGCCCGAGCAGGCGCTGGCGCTCGGCCTGGTCAGCGAGCTCGCCGACGACCCCCGGGCGCGCGCGCTCGAGATCGCGGCGAGCCTGGCGCAGCAGTCGCCGATCGCCCTGGCGGCCGCCAAGCGCAGTGTTCTCCGCGGGTCCTCGCTGCCCTTGACCGAGGGCCTGCGGGTCGAGGCCGACGCCTTCCTCTCGACGATGCTGAGCGCCGAGGCCGTCGCCGCGATGGACGACTACGCCGCCACCCCGCACGCCGAGCGGCGTCGCTGGGTGCGCTCGCGGGCGACCGCGGTGCCCGGCGACCCGAGCTGACCTACGGCTGGGCCGTCTCGACCAGGCGCGCCAGCCGCAGCGCCACCCGCAGCTCGAGCTGGCGCTCGCCGACCGGGCGGCCGAGCAGCGACTCGGCGCGGCGCACGCGGTAGGAGACGGTGTTGGGGTGGACCCCGAGGCGGCGGGCGGCGCCGACGAAGCTGCCGCTCTCCTCGAGGAAGATCGTCAGGGTCGAGGCGAGGCGGACGGTGGTGTCGTCGCCGGCGGCGAGGTCGCCCAGCTCGCGGGCGACGAAGAGGCGGGCGGCGCTGAGGTCGTCGGCGAGCAGCGCCTCGAGCGCCAGGTCCGGGTAGGCGGCCACCGCCCCGTCGCCTTCGCCGCGTAGCTGGACGACCCGGCGGGCGCGGAGCGCCTCGCGGTGGCTGAGGACGAAGCCCTCGACGCCGTGGGCGGGCGTCCCCGCGACGACCGAGAGGCCGTTGCCGGCGGCGCGGGAGAGGCGAAGGCGCGAGAGGTCGGGCGGGCTCGGCCTCCCCGCCCAGCAGGCGAGGTGGCGGCCCTCGGCGACGGTCAGCGGCGCTCCCGCTCCCAGCGAGTGGGCGACCGCGGCCGCCGCTCGCTCCATCGCCGCGAAGAGGGCGCCGGCGTCGCCCGGGCGCTCACTGGCGTCCTCGCTCCAGACGACGAAGCCGACGTGGAAGCGGTCGAGCTCGTAGCCGAGGCGCAGGCTGACCGCGGCGGCGTCGGGCGGGGAGGCGCCGCGGAGCAGCGCCCGCACCTCGGCGCCGCGGACGGCCGCCGCGCCGCGCACCCACTGTTCGCGCTCGCTGATGTAGACATCGGTCAGCTCGCGCTCGATCGCCTCGACCCAGGCGAAGATCCAGGCGTTGAAGAAGGCGACCGCCTCGGCCAGGTGGTCGGGGTCGTCGGTCTCCGCCCGCAGCCGCTCCAGGATCAGCCCTTCGAAGACGCTCTGGGCGGCGCGGTAGGCGCGCTGGTGCAGGGTCAGGTCGAGCCCGCGGACCACGTACTCCTTGGCGTAGCCGATCGCCTCCGGCGGCGCCTGCGCCGAGCGCGGGTCGCTGCCTTCGCGGATCATCGTCACGATCACGCCGAGGTCGGCGCGGGCGGCCTGCAGGGTCCAGGGCCGCATGTCCTCGTCGAGCTCGGCGATGTGCGCGTGGACGGTCTCGACCAGCACCGCCGCGACCGCGTCGAGCTCGCGGCTGAGCGTCTCGACGATCGCTTCGACCTCGCTGCGGCTTGCCGCAGGCGGCGAGGAGATCCCTGCCCCGGGTCCCATCGCACGAATCTAGACCGTTTGTGTTCCGAGCACAAATTCCGGCGCTACGATTGGGGTGCCCAGGACGAGGACAGTGCGGCCAGTGGCGCCTACTGTCATCACGGCACCGGGGGGTGGCATGGGCGGGAGCTGCCGGCCTGACTGGGTCGGACCGGGCGGCTCCCGCCCATGATCTGGGGAATCGACAAAGCCCGATCACAACGCCGCAGGCAGGGGTTTGCGGCCGGACTAGGTTGAGTCGAATGGGAGCCGAGACCCACGACCCCCGCGTGCTGGCGATCGACGCCGGCGGCACGATGACGGACACGTTCATCGTCGACGGTGTCGGCGCCTTTGTCGTTGGCAAGGCACAAACCACGCCGCAGGACGAGTCGGTCGGGCTGATGCACTCGGCCGAGGACGCGATGCGCCAGTGGGACTCGACCCCCGAGGAGGCCTTCCCGCGGATCTCCTCGGCGGTCTTCAGCGGCACCGCGATGCTGAATCGGCTGCTGACCCGCAAGGGCCGCCGCGTCGGCGCCCTGGTCACCGCCGGCCAGGAGGACGTGCTGCAGATGGAGCGCGGGATCCAGACCTACCTCGGCTTCTCCTACGCCGACCGCCTCCACATCGCCACCCACCACCACAACGAGCCGCTGATCCCGCGGGCGCGGGTCCACGGCGTCCGCGGCCGGATCGACCTCTTCGGCAACGAGGTGCTGCCGCTGCGCGAGGAGGACGCGCGCGAGGCCGCCGCGGCGCTGCTCGAGGACGGCGTCGAGGGGATCGTCGTCTCGCTGATCTTCAGCTACCGCAACCCCGCCCACGAGCAGCGGGTGCGGGAGATCGTCGAGGAGGAGAAGGCCAGGCTGGGGCACAACGGTGATTGCCCGGTCTTCGTCTCCTCCGAGCTCTACCCCTCGCGGCGCGACTTCCCGCGCCTCAACACGACCGTGATCGAGGCCTACGCCGCCGAGCCCTCGCGCGGCACCCTGCGCGCGGTCCGCGACCGGACCAAGGAGCGCGGCGCCGGCTTCGAGCTGCGGGTGATGGCCTCGCACGGCGGCACGATCTCGATCGACGCCGACCAGCTGGCGACGACCCTGGTGTCGGGCCCGATCGGCGGCGTCGTCGGCGCCCGCTGGCTGGCCGATCGGATCGGCCTCGACAACGTCCTCTGCACCGACATCGGCGGCACCTCCTTCGACATCGCCCTGCTGACCGGCAGGCGCTACGAGGTGACGACCACCCCGGACATGGCGAAATTCCTGCTCAACATGCCGCTGGTGCAGATCGACTCGGTCGGCGCCGGCTGCGGCTCCTTCGTCCGCATCGACCCCAACGCGCGGCGGCCCGAGGTCGGCCCCGACTCCGCCGGGGCGATGATCGGCACCGCCTGGCCCCAGGGCGGCGTCGAGACCGCCTCGATCACCGACCTGAACCTCGTCCTCGGTCGCTTGAACCCCGACTACTTCCTCGGCGGCCAGGTGAAGCTCGACGTCGAGCGCGCCCGCCACGAGGTCAAGCGCCAGGTCGCCGACCCGCTCGGGCTCGGGGTCGAGCAGGCCGCCGCGGGGGTGATCGAGCTGTTCGAGACCTCGCTCCGCAACGAGGCGGTCGGCCGCATCCTCGGCAAGGGCTACAGCCCGGCCGACTACACCCTGCTCTGCTACGGCGGCGGCGGCCCGCTGCACGTCGGCGGCTACACCCGCGGCGTCCCCTACCAGCAGGTGCTGGTGCCGGAGTGGGCGGCCGGCTTCTCCGCCTTCGGCTGCGCCTGCGCCGAGTTCGAGTACCGCTTCGACCGCCAGGTCGACCTGCCGTTGCTGCCGGCCGCCCCGGACGAGGAAAAGGTGGCGATGGGGGGGATGCTGACCCAGGCCTGGCGCTCGCTCGAGGACCGCGTCCGCGACGAGTTCGCGAAGTCGGGATACGCGCCCGGGGACGTCTCCTTCACCCACATGGTGCGGATGCAGTACTACGGCCAGCTGGTCGACATCGAGGTCGACGCGCCGAAGCCGGCGATCGAGTCGATCGAGGACGTGACCGAGCTGATCGAGGCCTTCGAGCGCACCTACACGCGGATGTACGCGCGGGCGGCGTCCTCGCCGGAGCTCGGGTACCTGGTCGCCCAGGCGATCGTCAAGGGCTCGGTCCCGATCGAGAAGCCGACCCTGCCGGTGATGCCGCGCGAGTCCGGATCGCCGCCGGTGAAGGAGACCCGCGAGGTCTGGTGGTCGGACGGCTACGCGACCACCGACGTCTACGAGATGGACGACGTCACGGGCGGCCACGCGATCGAGGGCCCGGCCGTGCTCGAGGCCGAGTCGACCACCTTCCCGATCCCGCCCGACCGCCGTGCATGGCTCGACCAGCACGGCATCTTCCACCTCGAGAACAAGGAGCCCTGACCGCATGGCCACGATCGAGAAGACCCGCGTCCTCGAGCCCGAGGAGCGGGCTCCGATCGGCTGGGACGGGCAGACGCTGGCGCAGATGCTGGCCGCCTCCGAGGGCGCCTTCGAGGCGACCGGCCACTATCAGGGGCTGCGCGAGCTGGCGATGAAGGAGTCCGACCCGCTGCACTTCGAGAAGCTCTTCTCGCGGGTCCGCGGCGGCATGGTCACCGCCCGGGAGACCGCGCTCAACATCTCCGCCTCGCCGATCGTCCGCGAGCTGGGTGAGATCTGCTTCGCGCTCTACACGCCGGAGGGCGACAACGTGGCGCTCTCGACCGGGATCATCGTCCACGTCCACACGATGAGCGAGGCGATCAAGTTCATGGTGCGGAACGGCTGGGAGGACAACCCGGGGATCGAGCCCGGCGACATCTTCGCCAACAACCAGCCGACGATCGGCGACGTCCACAACGCCGACGTGCAGACCTTCGTGCCGATCTTCAACCCCGAGGACGAGGGCGAGCTGCTCGGCTGGGCCGGCGGCGTGATCCACGTGATGGACATCGGCGCCTCGACCCCCGGCGGCGTCTGCGTCGCCCCGACCACCCGCTTCGACGACGGCATCGACCTGCACTGCATGAAGATCGGCGAGCGCGACACGATCGCCCAGTGGCACACCAAGCGCTGCTCGATGCAGAGCCGCGCGCCAGGCCTCTACCTGCTCGACGAGCGCACCCGGCTGGCCGGCTGCCACATGATCCGCGACGCGGTCGAGCGGCTGGTGCTGGAGGAGGGAGCGGAGCCGTTCAAGCAGTTCATGCGCGAGGCGATCGAGGACGGGCGGCGCGACTTCAAGTCACGCGTGCGCGGGCTCCTGGTCCCCGGCCGCTACCGCGCCGCCGGCTTCTCCGAGGCCCGCTACGAGAACAAGATGAACCTGCCGAAGCGGGCGCGCCGCGACCTGATCATCCACGGCGCCTACGAGGCGGTGGTCGACCGCGACGGCCGCTGGATCACCGACCTGCGCGGCTCCTCGGCCTGGGGCTGGCACTCCTTCAACGCGACCCCGGCGGCGCAGCAGGGGATGCAGTGGATCCTCTTCACCCAGACGCTGATCTGCAACGACAAGATCAACGACGGCGCCTACTACGCGACCGAGCTGCTCTTGACCGAGGGCAGCTGGGCCAACCTCGGCGACGCCCCCTGCTCCTCCTCGTTCCCCTGGATGCCGATGTTCACCACCTCGGTCGGCTACCTGCGGGCGGTCTCGCGGGCGCTGCAGTCGCGCGGCTACATCGAGGAGATCGTCTCCACCTACACGGTGCCGGGCAACGTCGCCCAGGGCGGCGGGATCGACCAGTACGGGCAGATCTCCGGCTTCATGAACTTCGAGATCGGCGCCCAGGGCCAGGGCGCCAAGTACGTCCTCGACGGGCTCGACTACGGCGCCGCCGTCTTCAACCCCGAGGGCGACATGGGCGACATCGAGATGTGGGAGCTGGTCAAGCCGATGGTCTACCTCGGGCGGCGGATCAAGCCCAACACCGGCGGCTGGGGCCGGCACCGCGGCGGCTCCTCGTTCGAGACGCTCTTGCTCGTCAACGGCACCGAGGACTTCGAGATCGAGAACATCGGCGCCGGCGGGATGCTGACCTCGCCGGGCCTCTTCGGCGGCTACCCGGCGCCGAGCGCCTACGTCCACAACGTCTTCGGCTCCGACGTCTTCGAGCAGGCGGCGGCGGGCGTCGCCTATCCGGTCGGCGACGTCAGCGGCGAGGAGCACGCGCTGAGCGCCTTCGCCGGCGAGCACCAGCTCGAGCAGGACCCTTACACGATGATGATCGCGGTCCGGACCGGCGACCTCTACCTCTCGACCGGCCGCGGCGGCGGTGGGCTCGGCGACCCGCTGCTGCGGAGCGAGGAGCGGGTCGAGGAGGACGTCGCCGGCGGCCACCTGCAGCGGCACTGGGCCGAGCGCGCCTACGGGCTCGGCGAGCGCGAAGGGCTGATGCGCGCCCGGCTCGACCGCGCCCGGCCGGCGCGCGAGTGGTGGGCCGAGCAGCGGCAGCGAATCCTCGACGGCGGCCTGATCGACACGGTGAAGGTGATGTACGCGGAGTCGATGCGGCTGGAGCCGCGCTGGGCGGCCGAGTTCCGCGGCTTCTGGGACCTGCCCGAGGACTTCGAGTTCGAGGTCGTCACCCCGACCACGGCGAGCCAGGAATCGGCGCCGGGGAAGGTGACGCCGGAGCAGTCGGTGCGCGAGTTCCTCGCCGCCTCCGAGGTGTTCCTCCCGGCGGACCAGCACGAGGTCCCGGTCACCACCGAGGTGACGGCGGAGACGCTCGCCGACCTGCTCGACGAGAAGCTCAGCCGGCGCACCGTGAAGGAGATCCAGACCGGGATCAAGGACCGCGACCGCTTCGACAAGTGGGTGGCGCTGCTGCAGTCGCGGGTCGACTACGACGACCCGATCGTGCTGCCCTACGGCGAGGGGATGAACGTCGTCCGCCGCGCCGAGGACGGCGAGCTGGTGATCCGCACCGACGCCGGCGCCGACCTCTGCCGCTGGGACGAGAACTGGAAGCTCCACGTGCCGATCTTCGTCCGCGACAGCGACGAGCTCTACGAGGAGGTCTACCCCGAGCTCGGCCACCCCGAGGGCGACTGGCAGGAGCTGCGCGAGTACTACTGCCCCCTCTCCGGCCGCCTGCTGGAGACCGAAGCCGTGCCTCCGGCCTACCCCGTGATGCACGAGTACCTGCCCGACATCGAGGGCTTCTACAACGGCTGGCTCCGCCGCGACGTCCCCTAGCCCCGGCCGCCGCGCCAGGCGTGGTTGTCTTTCGTAACGCCCCCCGTTACGAAAGACAACCACGGCCGTCGGGTCGCGGCGAGTTCGGGCGACGGAGGGCCGTGACCCTGGGTTGGCGGCTCGGGGCGCCCCGAGCCGCTGGGGATTCGACAAAGGCGCCGAGCTGCGGCGCCGGTCGTTCCCAACTCGCGGTCTAGGTTCGATCCCATGACCGCCGAGCTGAAGGGGAACGTTCTCGTCACCGGCGGATCGCGCGGGATCGGCCGCGCCTGCGCCCTCGCTGCGGCCCGCCGCGGCGCCGACGTGGCGCTCACCTATCTCGCCAACCAGCAGGCCGCTGAGGCGACCGCTGCCGAGATCCGGGCGCTGGGCCGGCGGGCGCTGACGATCAAGGGCGACGTCGGCGACCCCGAGGACAACGTCGCAGCGGTGGAGCGGGCGATCGCCGAGCTGGGCCCGCTCCGCTACCTGGTCGCCAACGCCGCCAACGGCAGCTTCGGCCTCACCGAGGAGCTGACCGTCGCCGACTGGGACCGGACGATGGAGACCCACGTCCGCTCGCTGCTCGGTCTCGCCCAGGCGGCGCGGCCCTCGATGCGCGATACCGGCGGCGGCGCGATCGTCGCGATCTCGAGCCTCGGCGCCCAGCGAGTCTACGACGCCTACTCGGCCTTCGGCACCGCCAAGGCGGCGATCGAGACCCTGGTCCGCTACCTCGCGGTCGAGGGCGGCCCGGACGGGATCCGCGCCAACTGCGTCCGCGGCGGCGTCGTCCTCACCGACCTCTTCAAGGAAATCCCCGAATGGGAAGCGATCGCCGCCGCGGCGGGGGAGCGTTCGCCGCTCGGCAGCGCCCTGGTGCCCGAGGAGATCGGCGAACCGGTCGCCTTCCTGCTCTCCGACGAAGCACGCATGGTCACCGGCCAGACGCTCTGCGTCGACGCCGGCTTCACCCTCCCCGGCTGAAAGGCAGGCATGGATTTCAAAGCTCCGCAGACGGCGCCCACCAACGGCATCACGATCGAGTACTTCGAGGAAGGAGAGGGCCCGGCGGTCCTGCTCCTGCACGGCTTCCCCGAGCACCCCTACTCGTGGCGCAACCAGGTGCCGGCGCTGGTCGAGGCGGGCTTCCGCGTGATCGTCCCCAGCCAGCGCGGCTACGGCGGCACCGACGCCCCCGCCGACCCGCAGACCTACAGCGTCAAGAACCTGGTCGCCGACCTGACCGGGCTGCTCGACGCGCTGGAGATCGAGCGGGCGGTCTTCTTCGGCCACGACTGGGGCTCGATGCCGGCCTGGTACTCGGCGATCTTCGCCCCCGAGCGCACCCTCGGCATCGGCAGCCTCTGCACCCCCTACTTCACCTGGGAATCCCCGAAAGACATGATCGAAACGTACGACGAGCTGCGCGGGCCGAACCACTACATGCGGACCTTCCAGGAGCCGGGCGTGGGGGAGGCGATCCTGGAGCGCGACGTCGAGCACACCTTCCGCTCGATGCTGCGCCGCCGCGGCATGACCCGGGCCGAGTTCGAGGCGGCGCCGAAAGCGGTGCAGGAAGTGCCGGCCGGGGTATTCGTCGGCGACCCGCAGCTGTTCGGCGAGCCGCTCGCCGACGACGAGGAGATCGCCTTCTACGTCGACGTCTACTCGCGCACCGGCTTCACCGGCGGCCTCAACTGGTACCGGGCGCTGCGCAAGGACTTCGAAGAGGCCCAGGGCTCGGACTACGTCGTCGACAAGCCGGCCCTGCTCGTCTACGCCGCCGACGACTGGTTCTTCCCGGCGGTCGCCTACGACGGCCTCGACGCCTTCCTGCCGCAGATCGAGCAGCACGAGATCGCCGACGCCGGCCACTGGCTGCAGCAGGAGAAGCCGGGCGAGGTGAACGCCCTCCTCGTCCCCTGGCTGCAGCGCAACTTCGGCTGATGGCGAGGCTGGGCGGCAGGGTCGCGGCGGTCACCGGGGGCGGCTCCGGGATCGGCGAGGCGACCTGCGTGCGCCTGGCCGAGGAGGGCGCCCGGGTCGCGGTGATCGACCGCGACGAAAGCGCCGCGGCGCTGACCGCGAAGCTCGCCGGCGGCGGGCTCGCCGTGGTCGCCGACGTCAGCGACAGCGTCCAGGTCGACGCCGCCCTGGGGCGGATCGAGGCCGAGCTGGGGCCGGTCGACGTCTGGGTGAACAACGCCGGCATCTCCGGCGGCGCCCACTCCGAGCGGGTCAACCCCCGCGCCGAGCAGCAGCTGGCCGAGCTGGCCGCCGGCGAAGGGGTGACCACGGCCCTCGAGGCGACCGTCGGGATGAGCGACGAGGAGTGGCGCCAGATGCTCGCGGTCCACCTCGACGGCACCTTCTACGGCACCCGCGCCGCGGCCCGCTCGATGGCCGCCCGCGGCGGCGGCGTGATCGTCAACATGGCCTCGATCTGCGGCATCGAGGGCTGCACCGGCCACCCTCACTACTCGGCCGCCAAGGGCGGCATCCTCGCCTTCACCCGCACCGTCGCCAAGGAGCTGATCCAGCAGGGCATCCGCGTCAACGCGATCGCCCCCGGCTTCGTCGACACCCAGCTCGTCTCCGGCTCCCTGACCGAGCCCCTGATCGGCGCCGTCCGCATGGGCACCCCCCAGGGCCGCCTCGGCCGCCCCGAGGAGATCGCCGCCGCGATCGCCTTCCTCTGCTCCGAGGACGCCAGCTTCTTCGTCGGCGAGACCGTCAGCCCAAACGGCGGCTTCGTCACCGTCTGATCCCGTATGACTCGTGCATCCACCCGCGTAGAGCGGGAGGATGCACGAGTCTTCCGCTCAGGTCGATTCGGCTCGGGCGCGGGCTAGCGCCGCGAGGGCCGGGACGCCCGTCTCGAGCCCGGCGAAGAAGGGGTCGGAGGTGGTGCCGGCGCCGAAGCGGCGGAAGCTGACCTCGAGGAAGACCGCGGCCTTCCAGAGGGCGAGGACCTGGTACCAGGGGAGGGTGTCGACGGGACGGCCGCTGCGCTCGGCGTAGCGGCGGGCGAGGAGCTCGCGGCCGGGGAAGCCCTTGCCGCGGGTGACGTCGGAGAGGTCGCCGACGGGGTTCGGCGGGTCGCCGGCCTCGGACCACATCGCGGTCATGTAGCCGAGGTCGGCGAGCGGGTCGCCGATCGTCGCCAGCTCCCAGTCGAGGATCGCCGCCAGGCGGAGCGGGGTGGGGGCGAACATCACGTTGCCGAGCCGGTAGTCGCCGTGGACGACGGTCGGCGCCGGCGAGGCCGGCAGGTTGGCATGGAGCCACTCGGTCACCACCTCGATGTCGGGCAGGCGCCGGGTCGGATTCGTCTCGTAGAGGCCGCCGAAGCGCCGCAGCTGGCGCTCGAGGTAGCCGTCGGCGCGGCCGAAGCCGGCCAGCTCCTCGGCCGCCGGGTCGAGCTCGTGGAGCGCCACCAGCGCGTCGACCAGGCGCTCGGCGATCTCCTCGCCGGCGCCGGCGAGCGGCGCCGGCATCGTCGCGGTGAGGACGAAGCCTGCGACGAAGGCCATCACGTAGAAGGGCGCTCCGAGCACCGCCTCGTCCTCGCAGATCGCCAGCACCTCCGCCACCGGCACGCCGTGCGCGCGCACCGCCCGCAACATGCGCGCTTCGCGGACGACGTCGTGGGTCGAGGGCGCGAGCGGCCCCCGCGGCGGCCGCCGCAGCACCAGGTGCGCGCCCGCCCGCTCGATCGCGAAGGTCGGGTTCGAGTGGCCGTCGCCGATCGGCTCGATCTTCGCCGCGCCGCTCCCCAGCCCGAGCCCGTCGAGGTACTCGCAGAGCGGCCCGGCCGGGGCCAGCTCGGCGACTTCGGCGCTGCTCACGAGCCGGCGGCAGTCGCGTTCGCCGCGCGCGCCGCGTGGGCACGCATCTGGCGCCGGGCGATCGACCAGAGATGCGTCTCGGTCGGCCCGTCGTAGATCCGGAACGGCCGCAGCTCGCCGATCAGCCGCGCCAGCGGCCCCTCGCCGGAGACGCCGGTGGCGCCGCAGACCTGGACCGCGTTGTCGACGACCCGGTTGACCGCCTCGGCGACGTAGGCCTTGGCCAGCGAGGACTCGTGCTTGGCCGGCTCGCCGCGGTCGAGCGCCCAGGCGCAGCGCCAGATCATCAGCCGCGAGCTCTCGAGGTCGATCAGCGAGCGCGCCAGCTTCTCCTGCACCATCCCCAGCTCGCCGAGCGGCTGGCCGAAGGCCTCGCGGCCGGAGACGTAGTCGAGGGCGAAGTCGTGGGCCCGCCGCGCCGCTCCGAGCCAGCGCTCGCAGTGGGTCAGCCGGGCCGGCGCCAGCCGCACCTGGGCGTAGCGGAAGCCCTCGCCGACCTCGCCCAGGACGGCGTCCTCGCCGACCTCGCAGTCCTCGAAGACGACTTCGGCGTGGCCGCCGGGGAAGGCGCGGTCGGTGGCATCGATCACCCGCTCGATCCGGAAGCCCGGGTTCTCGGCGTCGACCAGGAACATCGTCGCGCCGGCATCGTCGGCCAGCGCCATGCAGATCGTGAAGGCCGCACCCTCGGCGCCGGTGATGAACCACTTGCGGCCGCTGATCGACCAGCCCGAGCCGGTCCGCCGCGCCGTCGTCTGCAGCATCGAGGGGTCCGAGCCGGCGCCCGGGGCGGGCTCGGTCATCGAGAAGCAGGAGCGGACCCGGCCGGCCGCCAGCGGCACCAGGTAGCGCTCGCGCTGCGCCGGCGAGGCGATCAGGTCGAGCATGTGCATGTTGCCCTCGTCCGGCGCCGCGCAATGGAGCGCCTGCGGGCCGAGCAGGCTGTAGCCGCACTCCTCGAGGATCACCGCGGTGCCGCGGTGGTCGAGGCCGAGGCCGCCCAGCTCCTCGCTCAGCTGCGGGCCGAAGACGCCCCAGCGCCTCGCCTCGTCCTGCAGCTCGGCGCGGAGCCCGTCGTCGGTGCCGTGGCCGGTCCCCGGGTCGCGCGGCTCGGCCGGGATCGCCACCTCGCGGACGAACTCCGCCACCCGCTCGCGCAGCTCCTCCAGCTCGGGCTCGAGCTCGAAATCGATCACCGCTTCGACAGTAGTCACGCCCCGCCGCGCTCCCCAGCGGCTGCCCGTCGCGCTTCGTCGAAACCACAAGCGGCGCCGCCGTGCCGGTTGGGCGAGGCGGGGGGATCTGCCAGCTTCTTCCCATGGCGATCTGCGTCACCGGGGGGTCGAGCGGCCTCGGCAGGGCGATCGCCGAGCGCTTCGCCCGCGACGGCAACCACGTCTTCGTCAATTACCACGCGAACGACGCGGCGGCGGCCGAGGCCGAGGCGGCGATCGCCGCCGCCGGCGGCACCCCGCACCTGGTCAAGGCCGACGTCGGCACGGTCGCGGGCGTGCGCGAGGTGATGGACGCGGTCCGCGCCCACACCGACCACCTCGACCAGCTGGTCCACTGCGCCGCCAAGGCGGTGAACGGGCCGCTGCTCGACCTCGACCCGACCGAGCTGCGCGAATCGGTGATCCTCAACGGCCTCTCGCTGATCGACCTGGTCCGCGAGGCCGGGCCGCTGCTCGGCCAGGGGAGCGCGGTCTTCTACCTCTCCAGCCGCGGCGGCCGCTTCGTGATCGACGAATACGGCGCCCTCGGCACCGCCAAAGCGCTCGGCGAGCACGTCGTCCGCTACCTGGCGAAGGAACTGGGGCCGCGCGGGATCCGGGTGATCACGATCGCCCCCGGCGCGGTCGACACCGCGGCGCTGCGGGCGATGTTCCCCGGCACCTATGAGGACCGGCTCGCGGCTGCCGCGAAGGCCAACCCGCTCGGCCGCGGGGTCGAGCTCGACGACGCGGCGGCGCTGGTCGAGAAGCTCTGCGACCCGAGCCTGCAGATGGTCAACGGCCAGACGATCACCGTCGACGGGGGCCTCTCGCTTTGAGCCTGCCGTTGGCCGGAGGCACGCAGGACTTCCCGCTGACGCTGACCCACCTGCTTTCCCGCGCCCGGGGCGTCAACGGCGACGCCGAGGTCGTGACCCAGCTCGACGCCGAGGGCCGGGTCGAGCGCTCGAGCGCGGCGGCGGTCGGCGCCCGCGCCGAAGCCCTCGCCGCCGCGCTCGGGCGGCTCGGCCTCGAGCCCGGCGACCGGGTCGGCGCCTTCGCCTGGAACACCCGCCAGCACCTCGAGGCCTACTGGGCCGTGCCCTGCGCCGGGCTCGTCCTGCACACGATGAACCCGCGCCTCTCGCCCGAGCAGATCGCCTACACGGTGCGCCACTCCGGCGACCGCGCGATCGTCGTCGACGGCTCGCTCATCGCCGCCCTCGAACCGGTCCTCGAGCTGCTCGGTGACGACGCTCCCGAGCACCTGATCGCGATCGACGCCGCCGGCGCGCCACCCGGCGCCCACGACTACGAGCAGCTCCTCGCCGCCGGCGCCGAGGGCTACGAGTGGCCGGCGCTCGACGAGCGCGCCGCCGCGGCCCTCTGCTACACGTCCGGCACCACCGGCGACCCCAAGGGCGTCGCCTACAGCCACCGCTGCCTCGCCCTCCACACGATCCTGATGGCGGGCGCCGACGCCTACCGTGTCGGCCGCCGCGACCGCGTCCTCGCCGTCGTCCCGATGTTCCACGCGATGGGCTGGAACCTCGCCTACCTGGCCGGGATGACCGGCGCCGACCTGATCCTCCCCGGCCGCTTCCTCCAGCCCGAGCCGCTGACCCGCCTGATCGAGGCCGAGCGGATCACCGCCAGCTGCGGGGTGCCGACGATCTGGATGGACGTGCTGCGCTATGCCGACGAGCACGGCGCCGACCTCTCCGCCTTCGAGCTGGCGATCTGCGGCGGCACCCAGGTCCCGCCGCAGCTGATGCGCGACTTCGAGGCCCGCCACGGCGTCGCCGTCGTCCAGGGCTGGGGGATGACCGAGACGCTGCCGGGCGCCGTCCTCGCCCACGACCCGCCCGGCGCCGGCGAGGAGGAGCGCTGGCGCCGGCGCGAGCACGCCGGCCGGGTCAGCCCCTTCTACGAGCTGCGGGTGGTCGGCGACGACGGCGCCGAGCTGCCGCGCGACGGTCAGAGCCAGGGCGAGATCCAGGCCCGCGGCCCGGTCGTCGCCGGCTCCTACTTCGAGGCCCCGGCCGCCGGCGCCGCCGCCTTCGACGGCGAGTGGCTGCGGACCGGCGACGTCGGCACCCTCGACGAGCGCGGCTGGCTGCGGATCACCGACCGCGCCAAGGACGTGATCAAGTCGGGCGGCGAGTGGATCTCCTCGGTCGACCTCGAGTCGGCGCTGATGGCCCACCCGGCGGTCGCCGAGGCGGCGGTGATCGCGATCCCCGACGAGCGCTGGAGCGAGCGGCCGTTCGCCTGCGTCGCCGCCGCCGGCGAGGTCGACGCCGACGAGCTGACGGCGTTCCTCGCCGCCCGTGAGATCCCGCGCTGGTGGCTGCCCGACGGCTTCGCCTTCGTCGCCGAGATCCCGAAGACGAGCGTCGGCAAGTTCGACAAGAAGGCCCTGCGGGGCACCTACGCGCAAGGAGGCCACTGATGGCCGGCGAGAGATTGGCGGGGAAGGTGGCGCTGGTGACCGGCGCCGGATCGGGGATCGGCCGGGCGAGCGCGGAGCGGTTCGCGGCCGAGGGCGCGCAGGTCGTGGCGGTCGACGTCAGGGCCGCCGACGAGACGGCCGCCGCGATCGAGGCGGCCGGGGGAGAGGCGCTGGCGCTCGCCACCGACGTCAGCGACGAGACCGCGGTCGAGGCGATGGCCGGCGCCGCGCTCGAGCGCTTCGGCCGCGTCGACGTGCTGATGAACAACGCCGGCGTCCTTGACGCCTATGAGCCGGCGGCCGAGACCAGCACCGCGACCTGGAACCGCATCCTCGGCGTCAACCTCAGCGGCCAGTTCTTCACCTCGCGCGCGCTCCTGCCGCAGATGGTCGAGCGCGGCGCCGGCGCGATCGTCAACGTCGCCTCGACCGCCGGCTTGAACGGCGGCAACGGCGGCGCCGCCTACACCACCTCCAAGCACGCGGTGATCGGCTTCACCCGCCAGCTCTGCTTCGACTACGCCCGCAAGGGCATCCGCTGCAACGTGATCTGTCCCGGCGCGGTCGAGACCGGGATGACGAAGGAGATCTTCGCCTCGCCCGACGCGGCGGTGATGGAAGCGGTCGAATCGGCCCCGATCGGCCGCTGGGCGCAGCCCGAGGAGCTCGCCGCCGCCGCTCTCTTCCTCGCCAGCGACGAGGCGAGCTTCGTCAACGGCGCCGTCTACGTGGTCGACGGCGGCTTCGACTCGAAGTGACCGGCGCGGACGTGCACTTTTGGTCGGATAGCGACCGAAAGTGCAAGTCCGCCGCGCTTTGAGAATCCACAAGCCGCCCGCCGCCGCCAACCGGCAGCCCGCCGGACCCGGCCTACAGTCGAGTCCCGGACTGGGATTCGAATCAACGGAGGGATCTTCGATGGACAACGCCGCTTTCGCCGCCTCCTACTCGCAGCCGATCGGGCCCGGCAGCGCCTACGCGCCGCCGCCCTACCTCTACCGCGACGTCGAGGACTGCTTCATCGTCTACGAGGCCGACCGCGCCGGCGTCGAATCGCTGCTGCCGCCGGGCCTCGAGATCGCCGACGAGGTCCCGACCTGCATCGCCTGGGCGCGTTGGGTCCCCTACTCGACCTTCGGCCGGTACCACGAGGCCTACGTCATGGTCCGGGCCAGCTTCGAGGGCCAGACCTACCTCTACCAGCCGTTCATCTTCGTCGACAACGAGATCCCGCTCACCGCCGGCCGCGAGATCTGGGGCTACGCCAAGAAGCTGGCCGTCTTCGAGCGCAACTGGGGCGGCGGCGAGGTGCCCTTCGGCGAGCAGATGGTCTTCACCGTCGAACGCCCCAAGGGGCAGCCGATCATGACCGCGACGATGGTCGCCGACCGCCTCGCCGACCCGAGCGAGCTGGAGGACACGCCGGTGCTCTCGACCCGGATCATCCCCAACTCCGAGCCCGGCAAGCGGCCCTCGGTCGCCGAGCTGGTCCGGCTCGACGTGCCGGCCACCCTGCACACCGCCCAGGATGGGACGCCGCGGCTCTTCGCCGGCCGCGGCTCGCTCTCGATGCCGACCGTCTCCAGCGTCGACCCCTGGCACCTGCTGGCGCCGAAGCGGATCGTCGAGTGCTACTTCGGCGTCTACGACTTCGACCTCCCCCACGGCCGCGTGATCCACGACTACCTCGAGGAAGACGCGATCTGGGAGGGCGTCGAGTCCGGGAAGCTGGCGGCGGCCTAGCCGCCGCCCGGTGCCGGGATCGAGTCGCCGAAGCGCTCGAGGAAAACCGTCTCCTCGACCGGCAGCCGCGACAGCTTGCGGGGGAAGCCGCGCTCGGGGTATCCCGCGGCCATCATGCAGGCCATCAGGTGCTCGTCGGGGATCCCGAGCAGCTCCTTCACCTGTGGCTCGGCTTCGACCGCCAGCGTGGTGATCGTCGTCGCCACCCCCTCGACCCGCAGCGCGATGCAGAGGTTCTGGACGTAGGGGTAGATCGAGGCGCCGCCGACCACGCTCGGCCGGTCGAGCTCGAGGTCGGTGATGTGGAGCGCGTCCTTGAGGGCGCAGACGACGATCAGCAGCGGGTGCTCGGCCAGCCGCTCGGCGAAATCGTTGGCCGCCCGCACCGCCTTCTCCCGCGAGGAGTACTCGCCGAGCGCCTGCGCCCCGGCCAGCGCCGCCTCGAAGTAGCCGCGCCAGGGCACCAGGTAGAGGTCGCGCAGCCGCTCTTTCGTCTCTCGCTCCCGCACCACCACCAGCCGCACCGGCTGGCGGTTGCCGCCCTGCGGCGCGAACCGGGCCGAGTCCGCCGCCCGGTAGACGACCTCGTCGGGGACGTCGTCGGGCTTGTAGCGGCGACAGGCGCCGATCGTCCGCATCGCCTCCAGGGCGTCCACGGTCCTCAGTCCTCGTCGCGGCGCAGCTGCACCGTCATCCCGGCCTGGCTCAGGGTCAGGTGCTTCGCCGAGCCGTTCTCTTCGATCAGTTCGGTCACCCGCTCCAGTATGCCGTTGCCGTGGACGTGGCCCTCGGTCCGCAGCGGCGGCCCCGCCAGCATCTTGTCGACCTGCTCCTCGGGGCAGAAGTAGCGCAGCAGGAGCTCCTCGTCGGAGAGGCTCTGGCCGAGCCGCTTGCGGAACTCCGAGACCGGGGTGTGGTCGCGTTCCCATCCCTCCAGTTCCTTTGCCCGCGGCTTGCTGAAGATCTTCTCGGCGACCTCGGGGTCGACCGGGCGCATCAGCGGCCCGTAGTGGCCCATCGCGTACTGGATGACTTCGTCGGGGACCACCTGGTAGCGCTCCGGCAACACCACGTTCAGCACCGCCTGGATGCCGACGAACTGCGAGAACGGGGTCGCCATCACCGGCTCGCCGAGCTCGCTCCGCACGACCGCGATTTCCTCGATCACCTGGTCGAACTTCTCCGGCATCCCGTACTCGTCGAGCTGGTTCTTCAGCGTCCCGGTCATCCCGCCCGGGAGCTGATGCTTGTAGGGGAGCATCCGGTACTCGTTCGGCACCCCGACCTCGTAGCCGAGCCGCGCCGCTTCGGCGTAGAAGTGGTCGGCGACCGGCCTCAGGTGGGTCTTGTCGAGGTTGTGGGTGTGGCCGAGCTGCTCGACGATCTCGACCATCGCCTCGGTCGAGGGCAGCGAGGGGCCGTTGGCGAGCGGCATCGTCGCGGTGTGGACGAGGTCGATCCCGGCCTTGATCGCCTCGACGTAGACCAGCGGCGCCAGCCCGGTCGTGTTGTGCGAGTGGATCTCGAGCCGCACCCCCGGGGTCGCCTCCTGCAGCGCCGGCAGGAGCGTCGCCGCCCGCTCGGGGGTCAGCACCCCGGGCGCGTCCTCGACGTAGATCCGCCTCACTCCCTCCCAGCTCGCCATTTCGCGGGCGCGGGCGGCGAAGAACTCGTCGGTGTGGAGCTCCGAGAGCCCGTACATGATCGCCGGCACCACTTCGCCGCCGACCGCCTGCAGCGCTTCGGTCCGCGCCTTCATCAGCGGCATGTCGTAGAGGCAGTCGAAGAGCCAGTGGCTCTGCACCCCGTGCCTGACCAGCACCTCGATCCAGAGGTCGAGGATCCCCTCGGGGACGAAGCCGAAGCTGCCGGCCGCGACCGGCCGCAGGGCCGAGCGCCGCGGCACGTCGGGCAGGTGAGCGATCGTGTGGTCGAGCCAGGCCCAGGGGTCGTCGCCCGAGTCGCGCATCATCACCACCATGCTGGTCGCGCCGAGCAGGTCGATCGTGTCGAACCCGGTCGCGTTCAGGTGCGGCAGCGCCGGCGTCGCGTGCTGCGCCCGCATCCGCATCCCCCAGAGGCTCTGGGGACCGTCGCGCAGGGTCTGGTCGATGAAGCCGATCTCCATCCCCGGCGAAGGTAGCAACGGCGGCCCCCCGGCCAGGCACCCTGCGGCGCCGGGCGCTGGAGGATCGCCAAAGGCGGAGCCCGACGGCTCCCGCGCCGTCGGCTAGCCTCGGCGGCGTGCCGACCCCGAGCCGCGATGAAGCCTGGGAGCTCTTCTGCGAGTGGACCGAGTCCGAGAGCCTCCGCCGCCACGTCCGCGGCGTCGAGTTGGCGATGCGCGCCTACGCGGCGAAGTACGGCGGCGACGAGGAGCTGTGGGCGGCGACCGGGATCCTCCACGACCTCGACTACGAGCGCCACCCGGACCTCGAGACCGGCCACCCGCGCGTCGCCCTCGCCTACTTCGAGGAGCAGGGCTACCCGCAGGAGCTGATCGACGCGGTCGCCGGCCACGCCACCTTTCTCGGCGTCCCCCGCGAGACGCAGATGGCGAAGACGCTGTTCGCGGTCGACGAGCTGACCGGGTTCATCGCCGCGGTCGCCATGGTGCGGCCGGACGGGATCGCCGGGATGACGCCGAAGTCGGTGAAGAAGAAGCTGAAGCAGCCGAGCTTCGCCGCCGGCGTCAACCGCGACGAGGTGCGGGAGGGTGCCGAAGATCTCGGCGAGGACTTCGACCAGCACCTCGCCTTCGTCATCGCCGCGCTCGAGCCGCACGCCGAGGAGCTCGGCCTCACCGGCTCCGCCTGAGCGCTCCCGCGCCGCCGCTACGCGTTGGCCGCCGCGGGCGCCGCGCGGACCAGTTCGAGGCCGCGGCCCCGCAGCTCGGCGAGCGGGGTGACCAGCATCTCCAGCGACTGGCAATCCTCGTAGGTCACCAGCGCGTCCGAGTGGTGGGCGGCAACGGAGAGGATCGCGAAGAGGCGGTAGCCGTCGGTGACGTAGGCCCCGGACCGCAGCTCGACCGCGGCGCTTCTGGGTGCGAGCGGTGAGGCGACTGCCATGCCTGGAACTACCCGGCCTGGCGCGCCGCTAACGCCTCGGCGGCGCGGCGGCCGCGGGCGCCGGTGGTCAGCCCGCCGACGGTGAGGGCGATCAGACCGCAGAGGGCGATGATCGCCCAGCTGATCCGCGCCGCTTCGGTGAAGGCCGGTCCGGGGCCGACCTGGCTGACGTGCTCGGCGATCACCGAGCCGATCACCGCCACCCCCAGCGCCGAGCCGAGCTGCCGGGTCGTCGAGGCGACCGCCGCCGCGACCCCCGCCTGCTCGCGCGGCATCCCGGCGACGGCGGTGTTGGTGATCGCCGGGTTGAGCCAGCCGAGCCCGGAGCCGAGCAGCAGGTAGGCGAGGACGAGGCGGAGGTCCGACGTCTCCCCCGCCGGCAGCGCCGCGACCAGCCCGGCGGCGAGGATCGCGGCGCCGCCCGCCAGCATCGAGGGCCGGGCGCCGCGGTGACCGATCAGCCGCCCCGAGAGCGGCGCCACGATCATCATCATCGCCGCCATCGGGATCAGGGCGACGCCGGCGTGGAGGGCCGAGAAGCCGCGCACGTCCTGCAGGTAGAGCGTGTTGAGGAAGAGGAAGCCGGCGAGCGAGACGAAGGCGCAGACCGAGACCACGGCGGCGCCGCTGAACGGCGGCGAGCGGAAGAAGCGGAGGTCGATCAACGGCTCCGGGTGGCGGCGCTCGTAGGCGACGAAGGCGACCAGCGCGACCGCGGCGCCGGCGAAGCAGGCGAGGATCAGGTCCGAGCCCCAGCCGTGCTCGGGCGCCTCGATGATCCCGAAGACGAGCAGGCCGAGCATGGCGATCATCAACAGCTGGCCGACCGGGTCGAGCCGGCGCGGGTGCGGCGCCCGCGACTCGGGGACGAAGCGGGCGGCCAGGGCGATCGCCGCCAGGCCGACCGGGACGTTGATCCAGAAGACCGAGCGCCAGCCCAGCAGCTGCACCAGGAGGCCGCCGAGCAGCGGCCCGCTGGCGATGCTGACGCCGGCGACGCCGCCCCACCAGCCGATCGCCCGCGCCCGCGCCCGCGGCTCGGTGAAGACGTTGGTGATGATCGACATCGCCACCGGGTTGAGCATGCTGCCGCCGACCGCCTGCAGCATCCGGAAGCCGATCAGCCAGCCGAGGCCGGGGGCGAGGCTGCAGAGCAGCGAGCCGACGGTGAAGGAGAGCAGCCCGATCTGGAAGGTGCGGCGGCGCCCGATCCGGTCGCCGGTCGAGCCGGCCAGGAGCAGCAGGCTGGTGATCACAAGGGTGTAGGCGTCGATCGTCCACTGGGCGCCGGAGATCGAGGTGTCGAAGTCGTCCTGGATCGAGGGCAGGGCGACGTTCAGGATCGTCACGTCGAGCCCGACCATGAACACGCTCATGCAGCAGATCGCCAGCACCAGGTTGGGGCGCAGGCGCGGCTCAGTCATCGCTGCCCAGGAGCGCGGCGATGCCGTCGCGGCGGAAGTCGAAGATCCGCTCGAGGTCGCGACGCACGAAGAGGCCGTGGGCGGCCGCCCCGAGCGGTCCCAGCGGCAGCGCGTAGCGGAGGCGGTCGCGGATCACCGTCGCCCCCTCGCCGGCGGGCTCGAAGAAGTGCTCGTGCTGCCACAGCCGGTAGGGGCCGCGGGCCTGGGTGTCGGCGAAGTAGCGGGGCGGCTCCCAGGTCTCGATCAGGGTCCGCCAGCGGAACGGCACCCCGTGCAGGCGCAGCCGGTAGTCGAGCACGGTGCCGGCGCCGAAGTCGATCGGGCGCGGGGTGAGCAGCCGGAAGTGGACCCACCGCGGGGTCAGCGGCTCGAGGTTGTCGGCGTCGGCGTAGAAGGCGAAGGCCCGCTCGGGCGGGACCTCGACCCGCTGGCTTCGCTCGAGCAGGTGGACGCGCATCGAGGAGAGAGGTTCGCAGGCCGCTACGGTGTGCCGATCTGTCCCCGCGTCCTCATCGCCGGTGCGACGGGCTTCGTCGGCGGCCGCCTGGCCGCTGCGCTCGGCGGCGGCGAGGTGCAGGTGCGGGCCCTGGTCCGGGATCCCGAGCGCGGGCGCGACCTCGAGCGCGGTGGCGCCGAGCTCCGCATCGGGGACGTCACCGACGAGGAGAGCCTGGCCGGGGCGGGGGAGGGGGTCGAGACCGCCTACTACCTCGTCCACGCGATGGCCGGCGGCGCCGGCTTCGACCAGCGCGAGCGGCTCGGCGCCCGCAACTTCGCCCAGATGGCGAAGCGCGAGGGGGTGAGCCGGGTCGTCTATCTCGGCGGGCTCGGCGACGAGACCCGCTCCGAGCACCTGCGCAGCCGCCACATGAGCGCCGAGGTGCTCCGCACCTACGGCCCGCCGCTGACCTACTTCCGGGCGGCGATGGTGGTCGGCGCCGGCTCCGAGTCCTACCGCACGCTGCGCTACCTGGTCGGTCGCCTGCCGGTGATGGTGGCGCCGAGCTGGCTGCGGACCAAGACCCAGCCGATCGGGATCGACGCCACCGTCGAGTACCTGCGACGCGCGCCGGATGTCCCCGAGTCGGCCGGCCGCGAGGTCCAGATCGGCGGCCCCGACGTCCTTTCCTACGCCGACATGCTCGATTCCATGGCCCGGGTGATGGGCAAGGAGCCGCGGCCGAAGCTGCCGGTGCCGCTGCTCTCGCCCCGGCTCTCCTCGCTCTGGCTCGGGCTCGTCACCCCGGTCGACACCAAGGTCGCGCGGCCGCTGGTCGAGGGCCTGCGCACCGCGACCGTCGTCACCGACCCCTCCGGAGCCGCCCCGTTCGGAATCGAGCCCGAGCCCTTCGACGAGGCGCTGCGCCGCGCCCTGGCCGAGGAGGGC
Source organism: Solirubrobacterales bacterium (assembly GCA_036494495.1). Lineage (GTDB taxonomy): Bacteria > Actinomycetota > Thermoleophilia > Solirubrobacterales > 70-9 > VAYN01. The sequence continues at coordinate 24,606 of DASXOF010000080.1, forward strand.
GAAGCGGCCTAGCTCGGCGCGAGGGCGACAAGGGCGCCCCGGGCGCGGGGAGAACCCGGCGCGGCCCCGGGGGGAGGGTGGGACCGCGCCGGGATTTAGCCGGAATGAATCAGCACCCGAAAAACGCGGGCATCCCTCTTCTACCAACTTTTCAGTAGAAGTAAACGCCCGCTTCGACGGCTGTACGAGATCGGCCAGGGCCGCGGCGCGCTTCAAACCGGGGGGACGGCGCGTTCGAGCAGGCTCTGCACCATCGGCGGGTGAACCGGCTCGATCCCGGCCCAGGCCGCACGTGCCTCCTCGCTCTCGAGCTGCACGAAGGTGGCGCAGAGGAGCGCCCCGGGCGTCTGCTCGAAGACCAGCTCGGCCTCGATCCCGAGCGGCGACTCGGCGGCCAGCACCGCGACTTCGTCGTCCGCCCAGCGCAGGCCCCAGCCGAGCACCCGCACGCCGTTGCCCTCGCCGAGCCGCAGCCCGAGCAGGGACCAGCCGGCGAGCAGCGCCCGGCGCACGTTGGCGGGGGCGCCGGCCAGCACCGCCCGCGCCGCCTCCAGCGGTGGCCGCCCGGTGGCGGGCGCCGGCGCGGCGCGGAAGGCGTCGGCGTAGTCGATCCGCTCCAACCCGGTCAGCTCGCGGGCGCTCTCCGGCACTTCGATCTGCTCGACGCTCATGCCCTATATGACTGACCACGACCCGCGAACGTGACGGATCGGCCCCGGCGGAGTTGGCGCTTGATTCCCCTACGCGGGGGAGGAAAGCGCCGTCAGGCGAGCTCGATCACGCTGCGGATGCCGTCCTGGGTCTCCATCAGCTCGAAGCCGCGGTTGACTTCGTCGAGCGTGATCCGGTGCGAGAGGAAAGGCGCCACGTCGATCTCGCCGGCCAGGTAGCGCTCGACCAGGACCGGGACCTGGTCGCGGCCCTTGACGCCGCCGAAGGAGGAGCCGGCGATGCGGCGGCCGGTGATCAGCAGGCGGGGGACGACGTCGAGCGTCTCGCCCTTGCCGGCGACGCCGGCGACGGTGCAGAGGCCCCAGGCCATCCGCGCCGCTTCCACCGCCTGGCGCATCACCCCGACCAGGCCGGTCGCCTCGAAGGTGTAGTCGGCGCCGAAGCCGCCGGTCATCTCGAGGATCTGCTCGACCGTGTCCTCGCCGCCGATCATCGTCTCGGTGGCGCCCTGGCCCCTGGCCAGCTCGAGCCGCTCGGCCGAGAGGTCGACGCAGACGATCCGCTCGGCGCCCTGCAGGCGGCAGCCGGCGACGGCGCCGAGGCCGACCATGCCGGCGCCGAAGACGACGCAGGTGGTGCCGGGCTCGACCTTGGCGGTGTTGATCGCCGCCCCGAGCCCGGTCGAGAGGCCGCAGGCGAAGAGGCAGGCGTGCTCGAACGGCGCCTCGGGGTCGATCTTGGCGAGCGCGATCTCCGGCATCACGGTGTACTCGGCGAAGGTCGAGCAGCCCATGAAGTGGCGGATCTCCTCGCCGTCGCGGCGCAGCCGGGTGCTGCCGTCGGGCAGGTGGCCGAGGTTCTGCTCGGCGCGGATCGCCATGCAGAGATTGGTGCGCGGGTCGACGCAGTGGACGCACTCGCGGCACTGGGGCGAGAAGAGGGTGACGACGTGGTCGCCGACGGCGAGGTCGGCGACGCCCTCGCCGAGCTTCTCGACCACCCCGGCGCCCTCGTGGCCGAGCACCGTGGGGGCGTAGCCGGAGGGGTCGGCCCCGGAGGCGGTGTAGAGGTCGGTGTGGCAGACCCCGCAGGCGGCCAGCCTCACCAGCACCTCGCCGGCCCGCGGCTCCTCCAGCTCGAGCTCCTGGACCGCGAGCGGCTGGCCGAACGCCTCGAGCACTGCCGCGCGCATCCTCATGCGAGCGATCCTACCTCGGCCACGGCGCCCTAGCCAGACCTGGCCGCAGCGCCGTGGAGATCCTCGAGGATCTCGCCGTAGCGGGCCACTTCGAAGGAGAGATGGCCGTCCTCGGGGAAGAGGTGGGCGGCGGCGCCCGGCACATGCTCGACCAGCCAGCGACCGTGAGCGAAGGGGACCATGCGGTCGTCGCCGCCGTGCCAGATCGCCACCGGCACCTGGATCGACTCGGAGTCGAAGCCCCAGTCGGCGAGCAGGGCGAGGTCGTCGTCGAACCAGCCCCAGGTGCCCTGCTCGAGCGCCGCCCGCATCACGGTCGCGCCGTGGCGGGAGAGGTCGCCGTTGAGGAGCGAGCGGTCGACCGGGCCGAGGAGGTCGGCCAGCGAGTCGCTCGGGGGGCCCGTGTCCATTCCGGTCAGGCTCGGAGCCAGCCGCTCGAGGAAGTCCCGCAGCTGCCGCTCGCCGGCTTCGGCGGCGGCGAACTCCTCGCGGCATTCGGCCGCCATCCCGTCCAGCCAGTCGAGGCTCTCGGCCCCTCGCGGCGCGTAGCTGGCGACGGCGAAGGCGGCGAGGACCCGCTCGCTGAGCAGCGCCGCGCAGGCGAGCGCGTGCGGGCCGCCGCCCGACTGCCCGCCGGTGAAGAAGCGCTCGATCCCGAGCTGGTCGGCGATCGCGGCGACGTCGGCGGCGCAGTCGCCGACGGTGCGGCCCGGGTGGCGGTCGGAGCCGCCGTAGCCGGGTCGTGCGTAGGAGACGTGGCGGACGCCGCGCGCCGCGCCGGCCTCGAGGTTCGCCTCGTAGATGCTGCCGGTCCCGGGCGTGCCGCCGTGGAAGATCAGGACCGCGCCGTCGCGCGGCCCCGCGTCTTCGACCACCAGACGACCCCCGCTCGCCCCTTCGAGCTCGTGCCTCCGCCTCTCCACCACTGGGCGGCAGTATGACCGGGAATGGTGAGAGCGCCTAGAGCGGTGACTCAGGCGTGGCCGATCGCGATGCCGACGCCGGCGACCATCACACCGGCCATCGTCACCTGGACCAGCGACTGGCTGAGGGCCACCTTCAGGTAGCGCTTGCGGACGAAGGCGATCGCCAGCAGCTCGACGGCGACGACGGCGTAGGCGAGCAGCAGCGCCTGGTGCACGTCGCTGATCAGGAAGGGGAGCGAGTGGAAGGCGCCGCCGACGAAGGTGGCGAGGCCGGTGATCAGGCCGCGGTTGACCGAGTCGCCGCGGCCGGTCAGCGAGCCGTCGTCGGAGAGGGCCTCGGAGATCCCCATGCTGATCGCCGCCCCGAGCGCCGAGGCGAGCCCGACCAGCAGCGCCGCGCGGGAGCCGGCGACGAAGGCCGAGGCGAAGATCGGGGCGAGGGTGGAGACGGTGCCGTCGATCAGCCCGATCAGGCCGGGCTGGACCACCTGCAGCACCCGGACGCGCTCGTCGGTGTCCTTCCAGCGGGCGATCAGTGCCTGGGCGGCGGCAGTCATCGCCGCGACTATAGCAAGTCACTTAAAATAAGGTTCACCTAACAACAACAAGTTAGACACACCTGATAGCCGCTATCCTTCAGTGGAGATGGCAACCGCGACCCTTCCCGACGCCGAGCAGGATCTCGCCGCGGCCCTGCGCGAGCGCGGGCTGCGGGTGACTCCGCAGCGGCTCTTCATCTACCGCGCCCTGGTCGATCTCGACCGCCACGTCAGCGCCGAGGGGGTGCTGGCGGCGGTGGGGGAGAGCCTGCCCAACGTCTCGCTGCCGACCGTCTACTCGACCCTCGACCTGTTCGAGGAGATGGGGCTGGTGCGGCGGCTCGGCGTCACCCAGGGCGCCGTCCTCTATGACCCGCGGCCCGACCCGCACAACCACCGGGTCTGCGACCGCTGCGGCGCGATCGAGGACTTCGACGCCGACCTCGACTTCGCCCCGGCGCTCCGCCGTGCTCGCCGCGGCGGCTTTCAGGCGGGGCGCGCCGAGATCGTGGTCCACGGGCTGTGTGCTCGGTGTGCGGCTGCGGCGAGATAAGCGTTCGTTCCGAGGGTCCAGCTGGCGGAGGTTGGCGGTAGGCGGCGGTCGGCACTGCCTCCTCACTCGGCCTGTCGGCTGAAGCGCATTCGGCTGGCGCCCCGGTCGAGCTCCGGG
>DASXOF010000081.1:0-4884 GCA_036494495.1 Solirubrobacterales bacterium
CCCCCTCCTCGAAGTCGCAGACGTACTCGACGTCCGTCTCGAAAACCTCGTCCACGTCCACGGTGGCCTCGTCTAGCTCGGGAATGGGGTGACTCCTTTCGTCTCGACGGCGGGTGATGCCGTCAGCTGTGCAAGTACCGATCGACCAGATCGACGTCCTGGAGCCGCCTGAGGCCCTCGCGGATGTCCTTGGCCCGCAGCGGCCCGACTCCGTCGACGGCGGCGAGGTCGGCATCGGAGGCCGCCAGGACCTCCTCCAACCCGCCCAGCTCCTGGGTGATCTTCTGGACGACAAGCTTGGGGATGCGCGGCACGTGGCCGAGCACCCGGTACCCCCGCGGGGCGACCGGGAAGTCGAGCGTGTTCAACTTGCGGTCGTAGCCGAGCAGCTCGGCCAGGCGACCGAAGTCGAGCACGTCCTCGTGCGGGAGGCGGCTCAGCGCCTGCAGGACCGCGGCGAGGGTCTGCTCGGAGTCTTCGAGGCTGTAGTCGCGGACCAGCGCCGCCTTGTCGCCGGCGACGCCGACCATCGTCTCCTCCAGCTGCATCTCGATCAGCCGGCCCTCGGTCCCGAGCTCGACGATGTAGCGCTCGACCTCGACCGCCATCCGCGTCGTCAGCTCCGAGCGCTGCAGCACCGAGAGGGCGTCGTGGAGGACGGTGCGGCCCTCGAACTCGAGCTGGGTGAGGCGGCCGGAGACCTGGTCGAGGCGCTCGCGGTACTTGTCGAGCGTCGCCAGGCCCTGGTTGGCCTTGGCCAGCACCGCGGGGATGTCCTGCAGCTTGTACTTCGTCCCCTCGACGTAGAGCGAGACGACGTCGCGGCGCTGGCTGATCGCGATCACCAGCGCGTCGGTCTGCTTGGAGACGCGCTCGGCGGTGCGGTGGCGGGTGCCGGTCTCCGAGGAGAGGATCGTCGGGTCCGGCATCAGCTGCACGTTGGCCCAGGCGATCTTGGTGGCCTCGGCGTTGAGGACGATCGCGCCGTCCATCTTCGCCACTTGGTAGAGCATCGCCGGCGTGTAGTCGACGTCGAGCCGGAGGCCGCCGGAGAGCATGTGCGAGATGTCATCCAGGTCGCTTACGACCAAGAGGCCACCGGTCCGCGCGTGGACGATGCTGTCGATTCCCTCACGCAGCGCTCCGCCGGGGGCGACGACGTCCAGTGCTCTCAGTAGCCGAGGATCCTGACGTTCTGAAAGCTCATGGAGCTCACCCTCGGACATAGATGACATCGCCACTAATTGTGGCAGAAAGCGCATTGGAATGCGGTTTCACCGATATCCGAGTGGAAAGGTCGGGATTGCATTTGTCAAGTTGGCGGCGGGATCCTGGCCTGGGGCGCCGGCCGCGGTGCCCGGAGCCGGCGGAACCTGCGATACCCGCGGGTACCAACGCGGCGTCGCCACCCACCCGCGTGTTGGCCCCCGACCTCGCCCTGGCGGGCTACTGGCGCTTTTGTTCGGCCCAGCCGCGCGATGGTGCCAATGCCGCCCCGTTGGGGCGCTTTTGTTCCACAGAGGCGAACAAAGGCGCCCCACTCGCCCCGCGGCGGCCGCCCAGGCCGGGGGGCCTCCTACAGATGAAAGCGTCGGTGGTGCGTGTGGTGGTGGAGCTGCTCGGGAGGCGGGTCGCCGGCGACGGCGGGGTCCGGGCCGGGCTGCTCGGGATCGCGGACGAAGGCCCAGGTGAGCACGGCGCCGCAGGCCAGGAGGGCGACGACGAGCCAGGTCGAGCCGGCGATCGAGGCGGCGAAGGAGTGGCCGTCGCCGAGCAGGGCGTGGAAGATCGCGCCGGTGCCGGCGAGGGCGACGGCGCCGGCGAAGACCCGGTCCATCGCCAGCACCCCGGCGGCGATCCCGACCTTCTCGCCCGGCATCGCCGCCATCGCCGCCGTCGACATCGGCGCGTAGACGAGCCCGAGCGCGACCCCGAACAGGAGGTAGCCGGCGAACAGCAGCGCGTAGGAGCTGTCGGCGCCGATCTGAGTCAACAGCAGCAGCCCGCCCAGGCCGCAGACCATCCCCACGGTCATCAGGCCGCGGGCGCCGAAGCGACCGATCAGCCGCCCCGAGTAGGGCGAGACGAAGACCATCGGCACGGTGATCGGCAGCACCAGCAGCCCGCACGCGATCGGCGAATGGCCGCGAACGTCCTGCAGGTACTGGGGCTGGAAGAACATCACCGCCCAATAGGCGCCGACCAACGCGAAGGCGGCGGCGCTGGCGCCGAAGAAGGGCCCGTTGCGAAACAGCGCGAAATCGACGATCGGCTCGCGCACCCGGTGCTCGATCACCCAGAAGAGCGCCAGCGCCACGATCCCGACCGCCGCCAGCCCCGCGACCGCGCCGCCGCTCCAGGCCTGCGACTGGATCAGCGCCAGGACCACCGCGGTGAGCCCGACGCTGAGCGCCGCCAGCCCAGGCCAGTCGATCCGCGCACCGGCGCCCGGGTCGGTCGACTCCGGCGCGGCGCGGGCGGTGATGAAGACGCCGAGCGCCGCCACCGGCAGGTTGATCCAGAAGATCACCCGCCAGTCGACTTCGATCAGGATGCCGCCGACGAGCGGCCCGATCGCCAGCGCCACCGCCGAGACCGCCGCCCAGATCCCGAGCGCCCGCGGTCGCTCCGCCGGCGGGAAGACGTTGGCGACGAGGGCCAGCGAGAGCGCCAGGCACGGCGCCGCACCGGCCCCCTGCAGGACGCGGCCGAGGATCAGCACGTTGGCGTCCCCCGCGGCGCCGGAGACGACCGAGCCGAGGGCGAAGGCGACGAGGCCGACCAGGTAGAAGCGCTTGCGGCCGAACATGTCGCCGAGCCGGCCGGCGGTGACGACCAGCACCGCGATCGTCAGCAGGTAGACGTTCATCACCCACTGCAACTGCTCCGGGGTGGCGCCGACGTCGCCGCGGATCTCCGGCAGCGCCAGCGCGACCACGGTGGAGTCGAGCATCAGGATGAAGAGGCCGAAGCAGGCCCCGACGAGAGTCCACCATTTCCCCCTCACGGGGGCGACAGCCTATGAGGTGACGAGGTCGCGCCGGGGGTCGATCCCCCAGCGGCCGGCGACGTCGGCGAGCTCGGGGCCGAGCGCCCAGCGGTCGGGCTGCTCCTCGCCCTCGTGCTCCGGATTCGCCCCCTTCAAAACCATGCAGCCGGTGTTGTCGCCGATCGCCCGGATCGCCTCGACCTCGGCCGCGCCGATCCGCAGCTCCGCCGGCACCGCGGCGAGCTCGGCGCGCTTGTCCTCGATCGGTCGCGCCTCCGGGCCGGCCTCCTGGATCAGGGTCGGAGCGCAGCAGGCGACCGCAGGGTGGGCGAGGCTCCACTGGCAGGCGAGGCCCATCAGGGTCAGGCCTGCCTGCTCGGCGAAGGGGCGCAGGCGCTCGAGCCTCTCCCAGCCGGCCTCGACCCAGCCGGGCGGACGGAAGGAGCGGTGGTCTGAGCGGGTCAGCTCTGCGCCCGGGCGCAGGTCCCCCCAGAAGAGGCCGCCGTAGTCGACGACCCGGGTGATCACCTCGACCCCGTGGCGGTGAGCCGCCTCGAGCACCAGCTCCCCGGGCCAGGGCTCGAGCGGGTTGAGGATGATCATCGCCCAGTCGATGCGGTCGCCGAAGGTCTCGAGGCAGGAGATCAGGTCGAGGGTGAAGCCGTTGGCCGGGCCCGGCGCGACGCCGATCCGGCGGGTCAGGCCGGCCTCGCGCAGCGCCGCCATCCCGTCCCAGACCGCCTCGCTCGAGTAGCCGGTGCGGTCCGGGTTGTGGAGCAGGAGGAGGTCGAGCTCGGAGGCGCCGATCCGCTCGAGGCTCGCCTCGGTCGCCATCCGCAGGTAGCCGGCGTACTGGTCGGCTCCGCGCAGGTCCGGGTCGGTGAAGCGCGGGAAGCCCTTCGGCCCGTTGCGCTCGCCCTCGTAGAAGTCGTGGCCGACCGCGCCGACGAGGCAGTAGTCCTCGCGGGGCACGCCCTCGAGCGCCCGGCCCAGCACCCGGTCGGCCTCGCCCTGGCCATAGGCGTCGGCGGTCAGCACCGTGTCGATCCCGTCGCCCGGGCGCAGCAGCGCCGCCAGGCGGTCCTCCTCGATCTCCTCGCCGTAGTGCAGGAAGCGGCCGCCGCTCCAGGTGCCGATCGCGGCGCGGCCGGGCTCGCGACTCATCGCTGGGCGACCCGACGCCGCCGGCCTAGTGGCCGGCGTCGTCGTGCGGTGCGGGGCTCTCGGCCTCGGGGCCGGGCTCGCCCTCGCCGCCGCCCTTGGCGCCGACGCCGACCTTCTCCGGCTCCGGCTGCTCCGGCTCTTTGTGCTGCGGTTTCTTCGGCGCGATGATCTCGAGGCTGAGCGGTTTGTCTTCCTCGTCGCCGCTCGGGTCGCGGTCGACCATCACCGTCGAGCCCGGGGTCATCGGCCCGGAGCGCAGCACTTCGTCGGCCAGCGGGTCCTCGATGTAGCGCTGGATCGCCCGGCGCAGCGGGCGGGCGCCCATCGACGGGTCCCAGCCCTTCTCGACGAGCAGGTCCTTGGCCGCATCGGTCAGCTCGAGCTGCAGTTCGTGCTCGGCCACCTGGACGCGGACCCGGTTGATCATCAGGTCGATGATCTCCTTGACCTCGTCCTTCGCCAGCTTGTGGAAGACGATCACCTCGTCGATCCGGTTCAGGAACTCGGGCCGGAAGACTTTTTTCAGGTCGCCCATGATCCGGTTCTTCATGTCGTCGTAGGACATGCCGGTCTCGTCGGAGACGGTGAAGCCGATCGAGGTGTTCTTCGAGATCTCCGAGGCGCCGATGTTCGAGGTCATGATCACGATCGCGTTGCGGAAGTCGACCGTGCGGCCCTGGGCGTCGGTCAGGCGCCCGTCCTCGAGGATCTGCAGGAGGATGTTGAAGACG
>DASXOF010000082.1:0-4769 GCA_036494495.1 Solirubrobacterales bacterium
GAGCTCCCCGGAGTCGGGGACGAGGCCGCGGAGGGCGCGGTCGGCGACGTGGACGCGGTTGACCCGGGCGACGACGAGGCCGTTGCTGCGCCGCTCCGCGCTGCCGAGCTCGAGCACCTCGACGACGCTGCACTCGAGCGCCGCGGGTGCCTGCTCGACCCGCGGCGGCCGCACCGTCTCGCTCGCGGCCGGCGTCACCCCGGCGGCGGCGACCACCTCCCACTCGTCGACCCCCGGCCCCCACTCGCCGCTGCAGGCGTTGGCGACCGCGGCCAGCCGGCGGTCGACCAGGTTGACGACCAGCTCGCCGCTCGCCTCGACGTTCCGCAGCGTGTCCTTCGGCTCCCCCTGCCGGCTGCCGGGGCCGATCCCGATCGTCGGCGGGTCGAAGGAGAAGGCGCCGAAGAACGAGAACGGCGCCAGGTTGCGGGCGCCGTCGGGCGCCAGCGAGGAGACCCAGGCGATCGGCCGCGGCGAGACCAGCCCGTTGATCAGCGCATTGCGCCGGCGCCGGTCGAGACCGGCGGGGTCGATGATCATCCGCCGGCGCGGAAGCGGTTTCGCAGCGTGCCGATCCCGTCCACCGAGACCTCGACGAGGTCGCCGTCGCGGAGGTAGCGGCCGCTCGCGTGGCCGACGCCGCCGGGGGTGCCGGTGGCGATCAGGTCGCCGGGCTCGAGCTCGACGATCCGCGAGATGTCGGCGACCAGGGCCGGCAGGTCGAAGACGAGTTCGCCGAGGGCGGCCCGCTGGCGCTCCTCGCCGTTCACCCGCAGCGAGATCTCGCAGCGGTCGAGGTCGGGCAGCTCGTCGGGCGTCACCAGCCAGGGCCCGACCGGGGTCGAGGCCTGCCAGGTCTTGCCGGCGAGCCACTGGATCGTGCGGCGCTGGAAGCTCCGCATCGTGACGTCGTTCAGCACGGTCAGGCCGGCGATGTGGGACCACGCCTCGGCGGCGGGGACGTTCCTGCCGCGGCGGCCGACGACGAAGGCCAGCTCGGCCTCGTAGTCGGGCTGGGCGGTGGCCGCGGGCAGCTCGATCTCGGCGTAGGGGGCGGTCAGCGCCCGGGCGAACTTGGCAAACAGGGTCGGGTGCTCGGGCAGCTCGCGCCCCATCTCGAGGATGTGGGCGCGGTAGTTGTGGCCGACGCAGACGATCGCCCCCGGCGCCAGCACCGGCTGCAGCAGCGAGGCCTCGTCGACCGCGATCGGCGCGGTCGTGGTCGCCGCCGCTGCCGCCGCGGCAAGGCCCTGCTCGCCGTCGCGCAGCAGCGCGCCGACGTCGGCGTAGGGCGGGACGAGTGCGAACCCGTCCCCGGCGGCGACCGCCGCGCTCGTCGCCTCCCCGCTGCGAACCGTTGCCAGCCTCACCGGGCACCGCCGATCTGCAGCTCGTCCCGCCGCAGGTACCAGTCGAGGTAGAGGACGCTGCGGCGCCAGGCCTCGGTCGCCGCCACCGGCCGGTAGACCTCGGGACGGAAGTCCTCGTGGAAGGCGTGCCCCGCGCCCGGGTAGAGGATCACCTCGGCCGGGCCGCCGGCCAGCTCGGCGGCGAGGGAGGAGACGTCCGCCACCGGCACGATGTGGTCGCGGTCGCCGTAGTGGCCGAGCAGCGGGCACCTGACCTCGGCGGCGACGTCGAGCGCCGAGCTCGGCTTGTTCCCGGTCTGCTCGGCGTAGCGGAGCTGGCCGTAGAAGTCGACGGCGCAGCCGACCTCGGGCCGCTCGGCGGCGGCGAAGACGGCGAAGGTGCCGCCGATGCAGAAGCCGAGCACCCCCACCGGCCCCTGGCGGACGAAGTCCTGCTCGCCGAGGTGCCCGATCGCGAGGCGCAGGTCGTTCCGCACCCGCGGGTCCGGCAGGGCCGCCACCGCGGCCATGATCGCCTCGCGCGAGGAGAGGTCCGGGGGGCCGCCCTCGCGGACGAAGTAGTCGGGGGCGTAGCAGACGTACCCGGCGGCGGCGAGCGAGTAGGCGACCCGCTCGATGTAGTCGTTGATGCCGGCGATCGCCGAGAGCAGCAGCACCGCCGGCGCCGGGGCTGCGGCCGGGCGGGCCAGGAGGCCGGCGCCGGGCTCGCCCTCGCGCTCGAAGCGGATCTTCTCGACCTCGATAGCGGCGGCGGCGCTCATCGGCCCGCCTCGGCGCCGACCGTGACCGTCCACTCGCGCAGCTCCCACTCGACGTGGTCGCCGCGGACCAGCGGGCTGCTCGAGAAGCGCTCGCGCGCGGCCTCGGCCGAGTCGGCCCGCAGGATCGACATGCCGCCGCCGGCGTCGGCGAAGCGGCCCGCCATCACCAGCGTTCCCTCGCCGAGCAGGTCGTTGAGGAAGGCCCGCTGGGACTGCATCGCCTCGGGCGGCGGGCCGCCGTCCCGGAAGCTCAGGTTGACGACGAAGTGCCTCACTTCTGCCTCGCTTTCGCTGCGGTAGCGGTCGGCGGCGCCCGGCACGCGGGCGCCGCCGACCGACCTCGGTTTCTCGGTCCTAGTGCTCGGTGTCGCGGTGCGGGGCGAAGCCCTTCTGCACCTGCCGGATGTGCTCGACGCCCTTCGGCTCCTCGAACATCAGCGCCCGCAGGGTCGAGAGCTCGACCATGTCCTGGACCACGTAGTGGATCGCCTGCTCCTCGCCGACGCAGAAGTGCTCGTGGTAGTTCCAGGCCGGGCAGACGAAGGTGTCGCCCTTGACCCAGTCGATCCGCTCGCCGTCGACGTTGGTGTACCCCTCGCCCTGGAGGATGTGGTAGATCGCCACCGAGTTGTGGCGGTGGTTGGTGATGTGCTCGCCGGGGTTCATCACCTGGATCCCGATGAACAGCCCGGGCGAGCAGCCGTTGGTGCCGGTGTCCTCGTTGACGAGCGCGACGAACCGGCGGTCGGCGCCGCGCAGCGGGTCCTTCGACAGCTCGCCGAGGAAGTCGCTGACGTCCTCCCAGGTCCACTTCGCCGGCCGCACCTGCGGCTTCAGCAGCGACGGGTAGAAGACGTCGTCGCTCTGCAGCTGCGCCCAGTCGTGGGCGGAGGTGCGCACGCCCTCGCCCGCCGCGGCGGTTTGAGTCTCTCCAGCCATACCTCTTCCTCCTCGTAGGATTTACCTATATTAATAGGTATATCGAGTTAGGTAAGTCAAGGCAAGGGCGAGGCCGCTTCCCTTATCCTCCGCGCCGATGTCGCTGCGCCACGCGATCCTCGCCCTGCTGACCGCGAAGCCGATGAGCGGCTACGAGGTGAGCAAGTACCTCGACGACCCGGTGGGATTCGTCTGGTCGGCGCCGCAGAGCCAGATCTACCCCGAGCTGCGCCGGATGGAGGAGGAGGCGCTGGTCGAATCGGAGACCGTCGCCCGTGGCGCCCGCGGGACCAAACGCCGCTACACCGTCACCGGCGGCGGCGAGGACGAGCTCCAGGAGTGGCTCGCCACCCCGGCGGCCCCGCCTCCCGAGCGCGACCCGGTCCGGCTCCGCGCCGTCTACATGGACATGGCGCCGCTGGCCGCGGCCCGGGCCCAGTTCGAGTCCCACCTCGAGCACTACCAGCGCCGGCTCGAGCTCTGGCAGCAGCGGGCCGAGGAAATCCGCACCCGCCGCTACCCCCTCCTCGTCGCCCGCCTCGCCCACACCGCGGTCGAGGATCAGGAGGCCCTGGTCGAGTTCAAGACGCTCGCCTTCGAAGGCCAGATCGCCCGCGCCGAAGCGGAGATCGCCTGGGCCCGCTCGGGCCTGAAGCTGGTCGAGCGGCTCGAGCGGCGGCAGAAGCGGCGGGCGCGGAGCGGCGCCGCCGGGGCGCGGGGCGCGGACTAATATTCGTCTCATAGAGCACGCTTTCGTCGCTATGCGACGACCAGAGGAGGAGATGCAATGGGACCTGACCTCGCCGATCTGCAGCGGATCGCCGACGACGCCGGCTTCGGGCTGGAAGCCTCGGAGCTGGGCGCGGTCGGCGCCCTGATCGAGCAGGGCGGGCCGCCGCCGGCCGAGCTGCTGGGCGCCGCGCCGGACGCCGCCGACGCCGAGGGCCGCGGGGCCGCCCGCGCCGCCGCCGGCGAGGCGCCGCTGAATGCCTGGGCGCAGCGCCTCGAGATCCCCGGCGCCGGCAGCGGCCCGCTCGCCGGCCGCAGCCTGGCCGTCAAGGACTGCATCGCCGTCGCCGGCGTGCCGCTCGGCGCCGGCACCTCGATACTGCGCGACTTCGCCCCGGCCGCCGACGCGACGGTCGTGCGCCGGGCGCTCGAGGCCGGCGCCGGCGTCAGCGGCACCGCCAGCTGCGAGGCGCTGACGATGTCCGGGGGCAGCCACACCGGCGCCGCCGGCCCGGTCCGAAACCCCTACGACGAATCGCGGACGCCCGGCGGCTCCTCGACCGGCTGCGCGGCCCTGCTGGCGAGCGGCGCCGTCGACCTGGCGCTCGGCACCGACGTCGCCGGCTCGGTCCGCATCCCGGCCGCCTGGTCGGGGCTCTCGGCGCTGAAGCCGACCTACGGCCTGGTTCCCTGCACCGGCATCTTCCCCGCCGCGCCGAGCCTCGACCACGTCGGCCCGATGGCGCGGACGGTCGCCGACGCGGCCGTCCTGCTCGCCGCGATGGCCGACGCGCCCGACCCCGCGCCCGTGGTGCCCCGGCCCGGGCCGCGACCGCTGGCCGGCCTGCGGATCGCCGTCACCGATCGCCCGGCCCGGTTCGAGATCGAGGACGACGTCCTCGACGGGTTCGCGGCGGCACGGGAGGCGTGCCTCGCGCTCGGGGCCGAGGTCGTCGACCTGCCGCCGGGC
>DASXOF010000083.1:0-34556 GCA_036494495.1 Solirubrobacterales bacterium
GTTGTGCAGGCCGAAGCCGTTGGGCGGGAACGCCGTCACCGGCGCCGTCCCCGCGAAGCCGTCGGCGGCGCTGTTCCGCGACGGGAAGTCGCCCTGCCAGACGTTCATCCGGTGCTCGCCGCCGGGCTCCAGCTCATCCCCCCAGGGGAAGCGCTGCTGGACGAGGCCGCCGCGGGCGGCGAACTCCCACTCGGCCTCGCTCGGCAGGCGGGTGCCCGACCAGGCGCAGAAGGCGTGGGCGTCGTTCCAGGAGACGTGCACGACCGGGTGGTCGCCACGACCCTCGAGCGAGGAGCCCGGCCCCTCCGGCCGCCGCCAGTCGGCCTCGAAGACCTGGCGCCACCATTCGGCCCCGACCAGCGCCCGGGTCTCGGGGAAGTCGTCGGGCAGGAGGCCGGCGAAGACGAAGGACCAGCCGAAGCGCTCGGCCTCGGTGACGTGACCGGTGGCGGCGACGAACTCGGCGAAGCGCTCGTTGCTGACCGCCTCGGCGTCGATCGCGAAGGGCTCCAGCACCACCTCGCGGACCGGGCCCTCGCCGTCCTGCGGGTAGCCCTCGTGGTCGTCGGTTCCCATCAGGAAGGCGCCGCCCTCGAGCTCGATCATCGCGGCCACGGCGTCAGGCGATCAGCGCCGCCGCCAGCGCGGTCCACTCGGCGCCGGGCAGGCCATCGGTTGCGACCGGTTGCAGGGCGACGTGGTCGGCGCCGGCCTCGAGGTGGGCGCGGGCCGCGGCGGCGACCCGCTCAGGCGAGCCCTGCGGGACGACGGCGTCGAGCATCCGCTCCGAGCCCCCGCCTTCCAGATCCCCCTCCTCGAAGCCGCCGCGCACAACCGCAGCGCGGTAGTTGGAGAGGCCGAGGTAGAGCTGGGCGAAGTCGCGCGCCTTGGCGCGGGCGCGCTCGGGCTCCTCGTCGAGCACGCAGGCCATCTCCGGCGCCAACAGCGGCCCGGCGCCGAGGCGCTCGCGCGCGAAGCGGGTGTGACCGGGCGGGACGAAGTACGGGATCGCGCCGGCGGAGCGGGAGCCGGAGAGCTCGATCATCCGCGGCGCCAGGGCCGCCAGCAGGCGCCGCTCGGGCGGCGGTCCGCCGGCCTCGTCGAGCGTGTCGAGGTACTCGCGGACGGCGCTGAACGGCTTGCTGTAGTCGCCGTCCTGCTCGGGGTGGCCGGCGCCGATCCCGGCCAGCGCCCGGCCCGGGAAGTCGCGCTCGAGCGCCTCCCAGTCCGCCGCCATCTCCGCCGCGCCGTAGCGCCAGACGTTGGCGATGCTGGTGGCGACGGTGAGCGTCTCGGTCGCCTCGAGGAGCGGCCGCAGATCGCTCAGCCGCGGCGAGCCGCCAAGCCAGAGGGCGCCGAACCCGAGCTCCTCGAGCAGCCGCGCGGCCCCGGCCCAGTCCTCGCCGAGACGACGCTTGTTGGCCCAGATGCCGAACTCGGTCAGCGCCACCCGGACGATTCTATGGACGCCCGTTGGCCGGCACCCGGGGGCGGCTTAGGATGGGCTTCCTTGGCCGCGCGCAATCCGATCCGCATCCTGCTCTGCGCCCTGGCGCTGGCGCTGCTCGGGACCGCGGCGGTAGCGACGGCGGCGCCCACGGGAAACACCCGCGAACCGTTCTTCCCCCACGCCGGCGACCGCGGCTACAACGCCCTCAACTACCACGTCCGCCTCGTCTACTCGCGCAGCGGCACGATCAAGGCGGTGATGGCGATGCGGGCCCGTGCCCGGACGCGGCTGCACCGCCTCAGCCTCGACCTCGACGGCCTCGACGTCAGCCAGGTCAAAGTCGACGGCGGCGGCGTCCGCTTCAACCGCGGCCACGACAAGCTCGTCGTCCACCTGCTCGACCCGATCCCCCAGGGGCAGCGCTTCAAGCTGACCGCCTTCTACGCCGGCCGGCCGCGGACGATCACCGACGAAGACGGCTCCGCCGAGGGCTGGTACCCGACCGAAGACGGGGCGCTCGCGGTCGGCGAGCCGGAGGGCACCGCTGCCTGGCTCCCCTGCAACAACATTCCGGTCGACAAGGCGAGCTTCGAAGCCGAGCTGATCGTCCCCGCCGGCCTCACCGCGGTCTCCAACGGCCGCCTCACGAAGGTCAGCCGGGCACCGGGGCGCCGCAGCTTCCACTGGGTCGAAGACAGCCCGATGAGCACCTACCTGGCGGTGGTCGAGATCGGCCGCGGCCAGCTCGTCCACACCCCGATCGCCGGCCATCCCGGCTGGACGATCCTCGACCCGCGGCTGGCCTCGCGCTCGCGCCGGGTGCTCGCCCACCTGCCGGAGATCATCCGCTTCGAGAGCTCGCTCTACGGCCCCTACCCATTCGCCGCCGCCGGCTCGATCGTCGACTACGCGCCCGGCCTCGGCTACGCGCTCGAGACCCAGGACCGGCCGATCTACCCCTACGTGCCGGACCTGACGACGGTCGTCCACGAGACCGCGCACCAGTGGTTCGGCGACTCGGTCGGGCTGAAGCGCTGGCCCGACATCTGGCTGAACGAGGGCTTCGCGACCTGGACCGAGTGGTACTACGCCGAGCGCCACGGCGGCCGCAGCGCCGCCGCGATCTTCCACAAGCTCTACCGCGTCCCCGCCTCCGACCAGGGGTTCTGGAACCCGCCGACCGGGCGGCCCGGCAAGCCGGAGCACCTGTTCGGGACCTCGGTCTACGTGCGCGGGGCGATGACGCTGCAGGCGCTGCGCGAGAAGGTCGGGACCAAGCCGATGCTGGAAACGCTGCGGCGCTGGGCGACGGTGCATCGCCACGGCAGCGGCAACACCGAGGAATTCATCGCCCTCGCCGAACGGATCTCGGGCAAGAACCTGGGGCCGTTCTTCCAGCGCTGGCTGTTCGAACGGGGGAAGCCGTGACCGTTCGCTTTTTCTACTTCGAACGAGGGAGAAATAGCGAACGGATCGCGTGGGCGCTGGCGCTGGGCGTGCTGGCGCTGCTGCTGGCGGCGCCCGGTGCGGGGGCGCAGACCGCCCGCCAGCCGCGGCCGCCGGCGCAGCTCCGGATCGGGCACGTCACCCTCTCCGCCCCGACCCCCGCCGGCGGCGCCGCGCTGCTTGTCCCCGTCCACTACCCGATCCAGTACTCGGGCCGGGTGGTGCCGCTGAGCGTGAGGTTCAGCGAACCCGGCGGGCGCTTCGTCGGGTCGCTGGTCCTGCATGAACGGATCGGCGCCGGCCTGGTCCGCATCGGCGACCGGCGCCGCCGCTTCACCTTCGTCCACCGGGTCGGCCTCAGCCCGGCGCTGGCGCGCGCGTTGCGCGGCGGCGGGCTCGAAGTGCGGATCCGCGCCGGGGGCGGCCTCGACGTCAACGAAGACGGCGTGCCGGAGCTGACCCGGCGCGACCAGACCCCGGTGCTGGCGCCGCTTCAGGCGCCCGGGAACGGCCGGCTCTGCAGCTCGGTGCCGCGCCTGCGGATCGCCCCCGGGAAGGCGGTCTCGGTGCCGCTCCCCGCCTGCACCTCGGCCGTGCGCTGGCGGATCGCCCACTCGCCAGCGAGCGGCCGGGCGAAGATCCGGAACGGGCGCCTGGTCTACCGGGCGCCGAAGTCGTTCCGCGGCGCCACCGGACTGGTCCTGCGCGGGCGGCCGCAGGGAGTCGGGGCGATCTCGGCCGCCGGCGGCGGCGCCGGGGTGCCGGCGCCGGTGCAGATCTTCGTCGGCCCGCCCGCGGGGATCGTGGTGCGGGCGATGGGCGACTCGGTGACCGCCGGCTTCGGCTACTACGGCAACGGCGAAGAATGGCCGTTCCTGGCGCTGCCCGAATGCCGGCCCGCCGGCCCGCCCTACAACGACGCCTGCTCCTCGAACTCCGAAGTCTCCTCCGACAAGTCGAAGCTGTTCGAGTACGCGGCCGACTACGGGCTCGCCAACAACGTCTCCTGGGCGGCGCAGTGGGCGAACGAGTACGGCGTCACCAATTACGAGAACCTGGCGATCAGCGGGTCCGAACCCTCGGAATGGGCGCCCGGCGGCGTCCTGCACGAAAAAACCGCCCAGATCGAGTCCGAAGACCCGGACTACATCCTGATGACGATCGGCGCCAACCCGCTGCTCTCCGAAGTCCTCTTCGGCACCAACAACTGGGGCTGCGCGATCTACACCGACTTCTTCGGCGAATTCCGCGAATGCATCGAACGCGCCTTCGCCAAGGTCGACCTGCAGGCCAACCTGCGCAAGCTCTACACCGACCTGGTCGAACACACCCGGGCGACGATCTACCTGATGCAGTACCCGCTCACCGTGCCCTCGGTGGCGATCGCCTACACCGCGACCCAGATCGCCGAGATGGGCCAGCTGCTCGACGCCGAAATCGCCAAGGTCGCCGGCGAAGTCAGCCCGACCCGGCTCCGGGTGATCGCCCCGCCCCACTTCAACGTCGGCATCGACGTCTCCCCGGTCTACCCCTCCAACTACAGCTGCTCGCGGCTCGGCTTCGAGGTCGACGGCCCGAGCGTGCAGAGCGACCCGACCGAGGACGAGCTCGAAATCCTGCACCCGTTCTCCTTCTGCGCCGGTCCGGTGCCGCCGGGCCCGCCCTGGGTGATCAGCGGCGACACCGGCATCCACCCCAGCGCCGCCGGCTACACGCAGATGGCGTCACAGGTGCCGGCGCCCGGATAGGAGCGACCGGGTGCGCGTCCTCGCGATCGTCCACCAGGCCGACGCCGGCCCCGGCGTCTTCACCGCCGCAGTCGCCGGCGCGGGCCACCAGCTCGAGGAGTGGCTGCTGCCCGAGGCGCCGGAGCCGCCCGCCGATCCCTTCTCCTACGACGCGGTGCTGACCCTGGGCGGAGCGATGAACGCCGACCAGCGCAACCGCCACCCGTGGCTCGCCGAAGAGGACGAGCTGCTGCGCGAGCTGATCGAGCGCGGCAAGCCGCTGCTCGGCCTCTGCCTCGGCGGCCAGCTGGTCGCCGGCGCCGCCAGCGCGGCGGTCGGACGGGCGCCGCGGCCGGAGATCGGCTGGCACCGGGTGGAGCTGACCGACGAGGGGCGGCGCGACCCGCTGCTGGCCCCACTCGCTCCCTCCTTCGAGGCCCTGCAGTGGCACGGCTACCGGTTCGCCCTCCCGGCCGGCGCGGTCGCGCTGGCGGAGAGCGAGGTCTGCCTGCAGGGAGCGCGCGTCGGCGAGCGCGCCTGGGCGCTGCAGTTCCACCCCGAGGTCAGCGCCGCCGACGCGGCGCACTGGATCGAGGACTACCGCTCCGACGAGGACGCGGTCCGGATCGGGATCGACCCGGTCGCCCTGGCGGCCGAGACGAAGGCGAAGATCGGCGCCTTCAACCAGCTCGGCCGCGAGCTCTGCGGCCGCTGGCTCGCGCAGGCGGGCTGAGCGCCCCGCCCGTCAGGGCTCGGAGACGATCAGCCGCAGGGCGCCGTCGTTATCGCTGCGCTCGCGCAGGTGGCCGTGGGCGGCGTCCCAGGCGCCCGACTCGAGGTCGGCCCGCAGCCGCCCGATGATCTCCTCCTCGACGCCGGGCCCGAGCAGTGCCCAGAGCGATTGCGAGGAGCGGACGTCGGGGTCGAGCAGTGCCTCGGGCCGGTTCCAGAACGCCTCGAAGAAGCCGTCAGTGCAGTCAGCCGGGGTCGGGATCGACTCGATCCAGACGCGGCCGCCGAGCTCCGCCGCAACCTCCTCCGGGGTCCCGAAGCGCGGCCGCTCGATCGCCAGCGCCGCGCCGAAGAGGTCGAGCTGCCAGGCGGGGAGAGCCGCGAGGTCGAAGGTGAAGACGACGACCGGCCCGCGGGCGACGCGGCGCATCTCCGCCAGCCCGGCGGCGCGCGGCTGCCAGTGGTGGATCGTGACCGAGGCCATCGCCGCCTCGACCGCGTCGTCGTCGAGCGGCAGCGACTCGGCGCTGGCGGCGATCACCGGCGCGGACCCCGGCGGCCGCTGCGCCCGCATCCTCGCGCTCGGCTCGACAGCCAGCACCCAACGGTCGCGCGGCTCGTAGGACCCCGCCCCGGCGCCGACGTTCAGCACCGTCCGCGCCGCGCCGAGCGCAGCGTGGATCCGAGCCGCGATCCGCGGGTCCTCGCGCCGCTGCTGCGCGTACCCGACCCCGATCCGCTCGTAATCGACCCCCGCCACCCCTCGGACCGTACCGTGGTTGTCTTTCGTAACGGCGTTAGTTACGAAAGACAACCACGCCGGCTGTTGGTCGGCCGGCCGGTGGCAGGTGACCTCGCCGCGGCGTCGGGCGGGCGCGACGGGCTTCAGTCGACCTGGCCCGGCGTCAGGTAGGCGCCGGAGAGGCCGCCGTCGACGAGGAAGGTCGAGGCGGTGACGAAGCTGGAGTCGTCGCTGGCGAGGAAGAGGGCCGCCTTGGCGATCTCCTCGGGCTCGCCGAAGCGGCCCATCGGGATGTGGACGAGGCGCTTGGCGGCGCGCTCGGGGTCCTTGGCGAAGAGCTCTTCGAGGAGCGGAGTGTTGACCGGGCCCGGGCAGAGGGCGTTGACGCGGACGCCGCGGGCGGCGAACTCGACCCCGAGCTCGCGCGAGAGCGAGAGGACGGCGCCCTTCGAGGCGGTGTAGGAGCCCTGCGAGACCGCCGCCCCCACCACCGCGACGAAGGAGGCGACGTTGATCACCGAGCCGCCGCCCGCCTCGAGCAGGTGTGGGATGCCGTGCTTGCAGCAGAGGAAAACGCCCTTGAGATTCACGTCCTGGACCCGCTGCCAGGACTCGAGCGTGGTGTCCAGCACCGAGCCGTCGTCGGTCGGGTTGATGCCGGCGTTGTTCATCAGCACGTCGACCCGTCCCATCTCCTCGCGCGCCTCGGCGAAGGCGGAGCGGACCTGGTCCTCGTCGGCGACGTCGGCGGCGATCGTCAGCGCTCCGACCGCCTGCTCGGCGTCGAGATCGATCCCCACCACCTGCGCACCCTCCGCCGCGAACAGCCGCGCCGCGGTGGCGCCGATCCCGCTCGCCGCCCCGGTGATGACGCAGACCTTGCCCTCCAGCCGTTCCGGCATCGTCAGCCCTCCTCGGTCGCGTAGTAGACGTTCTTCAGCTCGGTGTAGTGGTCGAGCGCGTCGGGGCCGAGCTCGCGGCCGACGCCCGACTGCTTGAAGCCGCCGAACGGAGTCGAAACGCGCACCGAGGTATTGGAGTTGATCGAGATCACCCCGGTCTCGATCGCCCGCGCCACCCGCAGCGCCCGCGCCCCGTTACGGGTCCAAACCGAGCCCGAGAGGCCGTAGATCGTCTCGTTCGCGAGCCGCACCGCCTCCTCCTCGCCCTCGAACGGAATGACGCAGACGACCGGGCCGAAGATCTCCTCGCGGGCGGCGCGATCGTCATTGCCGACCGGCGCCAGCACGGTCGGCGCGAACCAGTAGCCGGGGCCGTCGGGGGCGCTGCCGCGGATCGCGACCGGCGCCTCGTCGGGGACGAAGCCGGCGACGCTCTCACGCTGGCCGGCCGAGATCAGCGGCCCCATCTCGGTCGCCTCCGCCAGCGGGTCGCCGACCTCGATCGACTCGACGTGCGGGCGCATCGCCGCCAGGAAGTCGTCGAGGGCCGGGCGCTCGACCAGGATCCGCGAGCGCGCGCAGCAGTCCTGGCCCGCGTTGCCGAAGACCGCGCCAGGCGCCGCCGCAGCCGCCGCCTCGAGGTCGGCGTCGGCGAAGACCACGTTGGCCGACTTGCCGCCGAGCTCGAGCGTCACCCGCTTGATCGTCGCCGCCGCTCCCGCGGCGATCCCGCGGCCCACCTCCGTCGAGCCGGTGAAGGCGATCTTGGCGACGTCGGGGTGCTCGACCAGGCGCGCCCCGCAGACGCTGCCGGGCCCGGCGACGACGCTCAGCACCCCCTCCGGCAGCCCGGCCTCCCGCCCGATCCGCTCCAGCTCGACCGCGGTCAGCGGCGTCAGCTCCGCCGGCTTGAGGACGACGCAATTGCCCGCCGCCAGCGCCGGCGCGACCTTCCAGGAGGCGATCGTCAGCGGGAAATTCCAGGGGACGATCAGGCCGACGACGCCGAGCGGCTCGCGGAAGGTCATGTCGACGCCGCCGGTGACCGGGATCGTCTTGCCGAGCAGCCGCTCCGGCGCGCCGGCGTAGTAGTGGAAGGTCTCGACCACCATCCCGATCTCGCCGCGGGCGTCGCCGATCGGCTTGCCGGCGTTGCGGGCCTCGAGGCGCGCCAGCTCCTCGCGCTCGGCGTCGATCGCCTCGGCCAGGCCGCGCAGCAGGCGCGAGCGGTCGCCCGGCGCCAGCGCCCGCCAGGCCGGGAACGCCGCCTTCGCCGCAGCGACCGCCGCGTCGACCTCCTCGGCCCCGGCCCGCGGCAGGGTCGCCATCACCTGCTCGGTCGCCGGCTCGATCACCTCGATCGCACTCATGCGACGGTCACCCGCGCGGCGTCGACCAGGGCCGCGATCACCCTGCTGTCGGGGTCCTCCTCGGGGTGCCAGACGACGCCGAGGGCGAAGCGGTTGTCGGGCAGCTCGATCGCCTCGACCAGGTCGTCTTCGACCGACCAGCCGCTGACCCGCAGCCCCTCCCCCACCTGCTGGACCCCCTGGTGGTGGTGGGAGAGGACGACGAAGCCCTCTAGCCCGGCGGCACCGCAGGCCAGCGAGTCGGGGGCCAGCCGCACGTGATGCTCGCCGAAGGTGCCGCCGACCGCGCGGTGGACTTCGTTGCCGACCGATTCCGGCAGGTGCTGGTCGAGGGTGCCGCCGAGGGCGACGTTGATCAGCTGCATGCCGCGGCAGATTCCGAGCAGCGGGATGTCGCGCTCGATCGCCCGCCGCGCCAGCGCGATCTCGAAGCGGTCGCGGTCGGGCCAGGTGCCGCGCGTCTCGGGGTGCGGCTCGGCGCCGTAACTCGCGGGGTCGATGTCGGCGCCGCCGGCGAGGATCAGGCCGTCGACGCGGTCGAGCAGCAGGTCGGGATCCGCCGCCACCGCATCGTCCGGCGGCAGCACGATCCCGAGGCCGCCGGCCCGCTGCACCGCCCGCACGTAGCTGCGCGGCGCCAGCGTCACCTCGTATCCGTCCCAGACTCCCCAGGACACGCGCTCGACGGCGGCGCAGATGCCGATCGCCGGCGGGCTCGCCCCGCTCCCGTCAGCCACGATCGCTCACAGTCGCTCGAACCCGCGGTACCGCTCCCAGTCCGTCACCGCCGCCTCGAAGGCGTCGATCTCGACCCCGGCCCGGTTCAGGTAGTGCTCCACCACCTCGGCGCCGAAAGCCGCGGCGGCGAGCTCGCTGCCGGCGAAGGCATCCCGCGCCGCGTAGATGTTGCGCGGCACCCGCGGCTTGTCGGACTCATACGCGTTGCCCTCGAAGACCGGCTCCAACCCGAGCTCGGCGTCGATCCCGTGCAGGCCGGCGGCGATCAGCGCGCTCAGCGCCAGGTAGGGGTTGACGTCGGCGCCCGGCAGCCGGTTCTCGACCCGCAGCCCCTCGCCATGGCCGACCACTCGCAGCGAGCAGGTGCGGTTGTCCCGCCCCCAGGCGATCGCGGTCGGCGCGAAGGAGCCGGGCGCGAAGCGCTTGTAGGAGTTGACGTGCGGGGCGTAGAGCAGGGTCAGCTCCCGCATGCAGGCGAGCTGGCCGGCGACGAAGCGCTCGAACAGCTGCTGGTCGGCGGCGAAGGCGTTGACGCCGTCCTCGCGGCAGAGCGAGATGTGGACGTGGCAGGAGTTGCCCTCGCGCTCGTTGTACTTGGCCATGAAGGTGATCGAGCAGTCCTCCTGGGCGGCGATCTCCTTGGCCCCGTTCTTGTAGATCGCGTGGCCGTCGGCGGTCGCCAGCGCGTTGGCATAGCGGAAGTTGATCTCGTGCTGGCCGAAGTTGCACTCGCCCTTCGAGTTCTCGACCGCCAGCCCGGCGCCGCCCATCTCGTTGCGGATCCGCCGGATCAGCGGCTCGACCCGCGCCGTCCCCAGCAGCGAGTAGTCGACGTTGTAGAGGTTGGCCGGCGAGAGGTCGTGGAAGCCGCGCTTCCAGGCCTCCTCGTAGCTGTCGCGGAAGACGATGAACTCGAGCTCGGTGGCGGCGTTGGCGGCGAGCCCGCGCTCGGCCAGCCGCGCCAGCTGGCGGCGCAGGATCTGCCGCGGCGAGGCGAGGACTTCGCGGCCGTCGTCCCACTCGAGGTCGGCCAGCAGCATCGCCGTCCCCGGCAGCCACGGCACCAGCCGCAGCGTCTCGAGGTCGGGGACCATGCGGAAGTCGCCGTAGCCGGTCTCCCAGGAGGACATCGCATAGCCGTCGACCGTCGCCATGTCGACGTCGACCGCGAGCAGGTAGTTGCAGCCCTCGGCCCCATGCTCGAGCACGTCGCCGAGGAAGTGCGAGGCGGTCAGCCGCTTGCCCTGGAGGCGCCCCTCCATGTCGGCGATCGCCAGCAGCACGGTGTCGACCGTGCCGTCGGCGACCGCCTTCTCGAGCTCTTCGACCGTCACCCGGAGAACACTAGGGAGCCGAGGTCTGCGGGTCCGGGTTCGCTCCGATCGCTTCCTCGATCTCGATCTCGCGCACCTGTCCGGTGAAGTGCCTTCGAGCAGTGGCCAGCCAGGTGATCCCGGCCCCGACTATCACGACACCCACCGCAAGGGGGGCGTAGTTGAAGGCCTCCCAGCTGAATTCACTGTTCCACGGCACCGCTTCCGGCGTGAACGGAAGGCAGAAGATGATCGTGATGATCACGACCCAGATCGTCGCGAAGAGGTTCATCCATTTGTACTTGGCGCCGTTGTTCCAAGGCCCGGTCTGGAACGCGGCGCCTTTGCGCCAGCGCAGGAAGATCGGGATGACGTAGGCGATGTAGAGGCCGATCACGGTGATCGAGACGACGGCGTAGAAGGCGAACGGAACCGCTTCGCCATTCGACTTGCCCTTCAGCGCCGGCAGGGTGATGATCAACGCCAGCGCGGCCATCATCAGCACGGCGTAGACCGGCACCCGCTTGTCGTTGACCCGCCGGAGCACCGACGAGGGGCCCTTGCCGAAGCCGTTGTCGCGCGAGAAGGCGAAGCACATCCGCGAGGCGCTGGTCAGGCAGGCGGCGCCGCAGAATAGCTGCCCGACGACCGAGATGATCAGCACGAACTTGCCCCAGCCGGTGCCGAGGGCTTCGGTCAGCAGGGTCGGCGCGAAGCCGAACGCTTCGTTCGCCCCGTCGACGTTGTTGACCGAGAAGGTGATCGCCAGCAGCACGATCCAGCCGATCACCGCCGAGTAGAAGATCGACCTCCAGACCCCCTTCGCCGCCGCCGTCGAGGCCCCGTGGGTCTCCTCGGAGATGTGGGCGGAGGCGTCGAAGCCGGTGATCGTGTACTGGGTCAGCAGGAAGCCGAGCGGCAGCACGTAGAACCAGTACATGCCTTCGCTGAAACCGCTCTGGTTGATCCGGTGGCCGAAGACGAAGCTGAAGCTCTGGTGGCCGTCCGGGACGAAGATCAGGACGGCGACGATGGCGGCGACGCCGATCACGTGCCACCAGACCGAGACGCTGTTGATGCGGGAGAGCAAGTGCGTGTTGCGGATGTTGATGAACGCGTGCACCAGGAGGATCAGCACGAAGAGCACGAAGACCTCGCTCAGGATGTGGGCTTCATCGCCGAAGTTGATCCCGAAGATGTTCACTTCGTACAAGCCGAGGACGACGTTGAGGAAGGTCGCCGCCGCGTAGTCGACCGAGGCGACCACGGCGATCAGCCCGATCAGGTTGAACCAGCCGGTGAACCAGGCCCAGACCGGCCCTCCGAGCCGCCCGGCCCACCAGTAGATCCCGCCCGCGGTCGGGTAGGCGGAGACCAGCTCCGACATGCAGAAGCCGATGATCAGGATCGGGATCGAGATCAGCGGCCAGCCGATCGAGATCGCGATCGGGCCGCCGTTGTTCCAGGCCTGGCCGTAGGTGGTGAAGCAGCCGGCCAGGATCGAGATGATCGTGAAGGAGATCGCGAAGTTGGAGAAGCCGCTCCAAGCGCGGTTCAGCGTCTGTTTGTAGCCGAGTTCCGCAAGTCGCTGCTCGTCGCTGCCTGGGGACGAAACGGTGCTCTCCATGCGCCCTCCCTCTCTGGGCTGTCGTAACTTGCGATAAAAGGTGTGATGAACCGACCTAACGGCTCTGGGCGAGCCTAGTCTTGGCATTGGGATCGTGTCAATGCCAACTTGGAGAAATTTCTGCGTATTCCCTTGGACCTACCGGCAGACACCGTGAAACGGCTGGTTCCCGCGCTGGGAGCGCTCGAAGGCGAGCCGTCGCCGCTCGACGGCGGCCTCACCAACCACAACTACCGCGCCCGCTTCGGCGGTCGCGAGGTGGTGCTGCGGCTGCCCGGGGTGCGGACCGAGCTGCTCGGCTCCAACCGCGGGGCCGAGCGCGAAGCGAGCGCCCGCGCCGCGGCGGCCGGGGTCGCGCCGGCGCTGCTGGCGAGCCTCGAGGACCCGCCCTGCCTCGTCTTCGAGTTCGTCGCCGGGGAGACGATGAGCGCTGAGCGGCTGCGCCGGCCGGAGGCGATCGCCGCGGTCGCGGCGGCACTGCGGGCACTGCACGGCTGCGAGCCGATCGCCGCCGGCTTCGACTCCTTCCGCCTGGTCGAGGACTACGCGCGGGCGACCCGCGAGCACGGCGGCGAGGTTCCGGCCGCCTACGAGGAGGCGGCAGCCGCGGCGGCGCGGATCGAGGCGACGCTCTCGGGCCGTGCGGAAGGCCCGGTCCTCTGCCACGACGACCTGCTGGCCGCCAACTTCATCGGCCTCCCCGGCGGCGGCTTCAAGCTGGTCGACTGGGAGTACGCCGGGACCGGCTACCGCTACTTCGACCTCGCCAACTTCGCCGTCAACAACGGGCTAGCACCGGACCAGGAGGAGGCCTTCCTCGCCGCCTACCTGGAGCGACCGCCGCGCCCCGCCGAGCTCGCCGCCCTGCGCCTGATGAGGGTGATGTCCGACTTCCGCGAGGCGATGTGGGGGGTGGTGCAGCGGACCGTCTCCGAGCTCGGGTTCGACTTCGGCGCCTACGCCGCCGAGCACTTCGAGCGCCTGCTCGCCGCCATCCGCGACCCCGGCTTCGAGCCGCTGCTGGAGGAGGCCCGTGCCTAGGGGCGAGCTCCCCGACTCGGCCCGCTGCGTGATCGTCGGCGGCGGCGTCGGCGGCACCTCGCTCGCCTACCACCTGGCCGCGCTCGGCTGGGAGGACGTCGTCCTGCTCGAGCGCTCGCAGCTCACCTCGGGCTCGACCTTCCACTCGGCCGGCCTGGTCGGCCAGCTGCGCGGCTCGGTCTCGCTGACGAAGATGATGATGCACTCGGTCGACCTCTACCGGCGGCTGAAGGACGAGTCCGAGTTCGACCCCGGCTGGGTCGAGTGCGGCGGGATCCGGCTCGCCTCGAGCGAGGAGCGGATGGAGGAGCTGCGCCGCCAAGCCGGCTGGGCGAAGACCTTCGGGCTGCCGCTGGAGCTGGTCTCCGCCGCCGAGGCCCAGGAGCTGTTTCCGCTGATGTCGACCGAGGGCGTGCTCGGCGGCGCCTGGCTGCCGACCGACGGCTACATCGACCCGGCCCAGCTCACCTACGCGCTCGCCGACGGCGCCCGCCGCGGCGGCTGCCGCGTCTTCACCGAGACCCGGGTGACCGGGATCGAGGTGCGCGAGGGCCGCGTCCGCGGCGTCAGCACCGACCGCGGCGACATCGCCGCCGAGGTGGTGGTCGACGCCGGCGGCATGTACGCGGCCGCGATCGCGCGGCTGGCCGGGGTGCGGGTGCCGCTGATCCCGATGAGCCACCAGTACCTGGTGACGCAGCCGCTGGACGCCGTCCGCGACGCCCGCGGCGCCGAGCGCCGCTCGCTTCCCACCCTGCGCGACCCCGACCTCCTCGTCTACTACTGCGAGGACGGCGACGGCCTGGTGATGGGCGGCTACGAGCGCCAGAGCGAACCGGCCTTCCTCCCCCACGGGCCGGCCGGCTTCGAGGCGATCCCGCCGGACTTCAACGGCCGCCTGCTGGAAGAGGAGTGGGACCGCTTCGAGGAGATCACCGAGAACTCGAAGCGGCGGCTGCCGGCGATGGAGGAAGCGACCGTGACCAAGCTGATCAACGGTCCCGAGGCCTTCACCCCCGACAACGAGTTCTGCCTCGGCGAGAGCGAGGTCGCCGGCTTCTTCGTCTGCGCCGGCTTCTGCGCCCACGGCCTGGCCGGCGCCGGCGGCATCGGCAAAGTCGTCGCCGAGTGGATCGCCGAGGGCGAACCGAGCCTCGACCTCTGGGAGATGGACATCCGCCGCTTCGGCCCCCAGTACCGCTCGCCCGCCTACACCCACGCCCGGGTGCGGGAGAACTACGAGACCTACTACGACATCCGCTACCCCAACCACGAGCGCCAGGCGGGGCGGCCGCTGCGAACCTCGCCCGTCTACCCCTGGCACCGCGAGCACGGCGCCGCCTTCGGCGAGAAATCCGGCTGGGAGCGGGTCAACTGGTACGAGCGCAACGCCTCGGCCGGCGACGAGGGCCTGCGGCCGCACGGCTGGGCCGGCCAGAACTGGTCGCCGGCGATCGGCGCCGAGCACCGGGCGACGCGCGAGGCGGTCGGGCTCTTCGACGAGACCTCCTTCGCCAAGATCGAGATCGCCGGGCCCGGCGCCGCCGCCTACCTGGAAGGGCTCTGCGACAACCGCGTCGCCCGCGGCGTCGGCGAGATCACCTACACCCAGATGCTGAACCCGCGCGGCGGCATCGAGTGCGACTTCACCGTCGCCCGCCTCGCCGAGGAGCGCTTCTCGATCGTCACCGGCACCGCCTTCGGCAACCACGACCGCGAGTGGATGCGCCGCCACCTGCCGGCCGGCGGCGGCATCCACCTCGCCGACCTCACCTCGCAGCTCGCCTGCTTCGCGCTCTGGGGACCGCGCGCCCGCGACGTCCTCGCGCAGCTCACCCCGCAGGACCTCGGCAACGAGGCCTTCCCCTACATGACCCTGCGCGAGATCAGCGTCGCCGGGGTGCCGGTGCGGGCGCTCCGCGTCACCTACGTCGGCGAGCTCGGCTGGGAGCTCTACTGCCCGACCGAGTACGGGGCGGGGCTGTGGCGGGCGCTGTGGGAGGCGGGCCAGCCGCACGGGATCGTCGCCGGCGGCTACCGGGCGATCGACAGCATGCGGCTGGAGAAGGGCTACCGCGTCTGGGGCGCCGACATCACCCCGGACGAGACCCCCTACGAGGGCGGCGTCGGCTTCTGCGCCAAGCTCGACAAGGAGGACGGCTTCCTCGGCCGCGAGGCGCTGGTCGCCGCGAAGGAGGAGGGACCCCGGACCCGCCTGCGCTGCCTCGTCCTCGAGGACCCGCGACGGGTGGCGCTCGGCAACGAGCCGGTGCGGGTCGGCGGCGAGATCGTCGGCCGGGTGACGACCGGCGGCTTCGGCTACACGGTCGGCCGCTCGATCGCCTACGCCTACCTGCCGCCGGCGAGCGCCGAGCCCGGCACCGCGGTCGAGGTGGAGATCTTCGGCCGCTGGGTCGGCGGCGAGGTGAGCAGGGAGCCGCTCTACGACCCGCAGGGCGAGCGCGTCCGCGCCTGAGGAGCTGCGCTAAGCGCGGACCGCGAGCTCGGGCACCGCGGCCAGCGAGTCCTCCCGCCGCCGCGCCGGCAGCAAGCCGGCAATGATGTGCTCGGTGCCCTCGAGGTGCTCGCGGGCGATCTTCACCGAGCGGTTGGAGTCGCCCTTGCGCAGCGCCCTGACCAGCTGCCGGTGCTGCTCGTTCGAGCGCGCCAGCACCTCGGCCGGGTGGGCGATCCGCGCGATCAGGTCGGTCATCTGCCCCTGCACGTCGGTCATCGCCCCGACCAGCCGCGGCGACCCCGCCGCCTCGGCCAGGCCGATGTGGAAGCGCACGTCGGTGCGCCGGTACTCCTCGAAGTCCTCGACCTCCCCGGCCATCTTCTCGGCCAGCTCGTCGAGCCGGTCGAGCCGCTCGCCACCGCGCTCGGCGGCCAGGACCACCGCCCCGCACTCGATCGCGACCCGGTAGTCGAGCACCGCCCAGGCCCCCTGGTCGAGCTCCTCTCCCCCGTTCTCGGCCAGCGGCGGCTGCTCGGCGACGAAGGTCCCGCCCTTGCGGCCCCGCAGCGAGATCAGGTGCCCGCTCTGGACCAGGGTGGTCAGCGCCTGCCGCAGGGTCGAGCGCGAGATCCGCAAGCGCCGCGCCAGCTCCCGCTCCGGCGGCAGCTTGCTCCCCGGCGTCAGCAGCCCGAGCCGGATCGCCGTCCCCAGCCGCTCGACGGTCTCCTCGAACGTGCTCGGCGGCCGCACCGGCATGAACACCGCCTCGAGAGCCGCGTCACGTTCCATGCAGAGAACGGTAGCGCCGTCCGCGCGCCCGCGTGTGACTAAGCCTCGACGTAGCGCCGAATCGCCTCGCGGGCCAGCTCGCTGAGGGTCTCGCCCCGTTCCGCCGCCTTCGACCTCGCGGCCTCGTAGATGTCATCCGACAGACGCAGGTTGATCCGGGGCGAATGGCCCGCTCCGCTCAGCGACGGCCTGCCGACCGGCCGCAACCGCGCGTTCGAGAGATCGGGGCCTTCCTCGGCTCCCCTGGCCAGCGCATCGGCGACCGCGGGCGTCAGCTCGATCCCGGCCTTCGTTATCGGATATTTCGTCTTGCCTGCCATTTGCGCGCCTCCTCGAGTTGGTGCTTGTACCGCGCCCTCAGCGTCATCGCGTGGATCACGACCAGCCGGCCGCGGGCATCCTCGACGCACGCCAGCTCGAGCGGAATTCCCTTCCCGTCGCTGCCGAAGAACCAAAGGCGGGGATCGACGTTCCGACCGCCGGCTGCCGGCGCCTCTTCGAAGCAGCACCTCGCTCGTTCGACCACGAAGCGTGAGCGGGCCCTGGAGACCCGGTGCTTCGTTGCCGATCGAGCCCAACACAGGCTGGCGAATTCCTCGACATTGTGTCTGACAGAATAGCGCCTTTGCCTCGCCTTTTCAGCCTCTATCTCGTCGCGCTGCCGCACCACCCCGAAATTGGCGGGCAAATCCTCACCGAACAAGACGCGGGCGTGCCAACTCTGCGCCGGCTTCGCGACGGAAGGCGAGCCGAGGACCGGGCCGCTTAGACCAGGAAGCCGACGAGGAGGGCGACGACGCCGGCGGCGCCGACGGCGCTGCCGATCCCGAGCAGCCAGCGGCGGCGGATGATGATCGAGACCGAGGCGAGGACGATGCCGACCTCGAGCCCGACCTCGGCGAGCTCGTAGGCGAGGTGCTTGTCGTCGTAGGTTTCGACGTGGTGTTCGTCGTCGTCGATCTCGTGGTGGAGGCGGGCGTCGGCCGGGGCGAGTTCGCTCTGCACCCGCGACTCGCGCTGCCGCGCCTCGACCGCCGCCCGCGCCTCCTTGTCGCTGCCACTGCCGAGAACGCGCAGCAGGTCGGCGTTGCCTTCGATCACGTCGGTCTTCAGCAGGTTGCTCTCGAGCCGCGCGGTCGCGTCGGCGCGGTGGGTCTCGCCGGTGATCACCTCCTTCACCGCCTTGTTGGCGAGGAAGGCCGAGACCGCCAGGAAGGCGGCCATCACCGCGACGGCGAAGGCCGCGGTCGTGGCGTGCCGGGAGCGGCTCTCGGCCGCGACCTCGTTGCTGCGCTCGAAGCGCTCGTATGAGCGGTGTGCCTCCATCCCAGGGGCGGTTTCTATCCGATCTGGAAGAAATTCCGGCGCCGTGTCGATTTTCGGCCGCCCCGTTCGTCGCCTTGGCAAAACCGCTTTTCAGACCAAGGAGGAATCATGGGAAAGATCGTCGTAACCGAGTTCGTCTCGCTCGATGGCGTAATGGAGGCCCCCGGCGGGGGCGAGGAGTTCGAGCACGGGGGCTGGACCTTCGAGATCGAGCGCGGCGCCGAGGGCGACCAGTTCAAGCTCGACGAGCTGGTCGAGGCCGATGCCCAGCTGCTCGGCCGCAAGACCTACGAAGGCTTCGCCGCCGCCTGGCCGAAGATGGAAGACGAGGCCGGCTTCGCGGACAAGATGAACGGGATGCCGAAGTACGTCTACTCGACCACCCTCGAGCACCCGAGCTGGAGCAACACGACGGTCCTCTCCGGCGACTTCGCCGAGGACATCCGCAAGCTCAAGGACGAGGTCGACGGCGTCATCCTCGTCGCCGGCTCCGCCACCCTGGTCCAGGGCCTGGTCGACAACGACCTCGTCGACGAGCTGCGCCTGATGGTCTTCCCGGTCGTGCTCGGCAGCGGCAAGCGCCTCTTCGGCGCCTCCGGCAAGAAGCCTCTGCGGCTGACCAGCGCCAAGACCGTCGGCGACGGCATCCAGATCCTCACCTACCAGCGCGCCTGATCGGCAGCGGCCGGGGTCGCCGCACGGCGTCCCCGGCCGCAACCCTAAGGCTGCGGCTGTTCGAAGGTGTGCTGGTAGCTGGTCGCCGGACCGCTGCCGTAGATCGGTTCGAAGCTTCCCTGCAGCTTGCAGGGGGGCGCCGGCGCACCGGCAGTCGACGTTGCGCCGCCGAACGCGAACTGCTTGATCGAGTTGTAGAAGGTTTCCTCTTCTTCCTTCTGTTTCTTTTCGGTTTCCTCCTGCGTCCTGGTCACCCCTTCGGCCGGTTCGGGAATCACGACGCGTTCCTTGAAAGCGGGGCTTTCGGCGGTGCCGGAGGAGAGGGTCGCGGTCGACCCCGCAGTGCATTGGGCGGTGCTGAATCCGGGCAGCGCCCCGGATTTCAGAAGCTCAGCCCACTTCGGCGGGCTGTAGGCGCTGTTGCGATTGATCGCCAACCGGTCGCCGTAGGTCGAGAGGGTTTCGGAGTTGATCGGACCGATCGTGCGGAGGTAGTGGAGGTGCTGCCCCTGTTCGTTTTCGACCGTGAGTTCGCCGCGGAACGTCGCCGCCAGGTTCGCGAAGGCGGCAGCGACCTCGTTCTTGTAGAGGCCGAGGCCAACCAGGATCGGGTTGAGGTTGCGGAGGAACGGGTCGAGCGCCCGCAGGAGCGGCGGGAATTCGTCGCGGAAGATCTTGCGCAGCGCCGGGAACCCGGTCGGGGCGAGGGCGTTGACCTTGACCAAGGAGTTGAAGAAGTCGCGTGCTTCGGGCGCCAGCTTGGCGATCGAGACCAGGGTCGGCGAGAGCTGTTCGGCCGCCGGCACCAGCTGCTTCATCAGCGGGTCGGCGTTTTCGGAGAAGCCGCGCAGGTCGTTCAGGGTCAGCCGCGACTCGTCGAGGAAGGTCGGGAAGGCGCGGAAGATCGCTTCGATGTCGCGGTTGCGGCGGGCGGTGGTGCTGAAGACGGCGTTCGAGTTGCGGATCAGGTCCGCCAGCTCGCCTTC
Organism: Solirubrobacterales bacterium; assembly: GCA_036494495.1. GTDB lineage: Bacteria > Actinomycetota > Thermoleophilia > Solirubrobacterales > 70-9 > VAYN01. The sequence continues at coordinate 19,323 of DASXOF010000083.1, forward strand.
CTGCCCACGCAGCGACCTGAAGGTGGTGGCGCCGCTGCTGAAGAGCTGCGAGACCGCCTGTTCCTGGCTGCTCAGGGTGCGGAAGAGCCGTTCGAATTCGGTGAAGGTCGGTTCGAGCTCGCCGAGCGCGTAGGAGAGGTTCTGGCCCTGGCCCTCGATCGCGACCGCCGCTTCCTGCTGCCAGGCCTGGAAGGCGGCGCGGGTCTTCGGATCGAAGGTGCGGAAGATCTCGTCGAGCTGGACCGACTTGGTGACGTTCGCCGTCGGCAGCGTGGCGCCGTCGAGGAGCTTCTTGCTCTTGTCCGAGCCCGGGGTGAGTTCGACGTACGTCTCTCCCAGCAGCGTCTTCGTCCGCAGCATCGCCCGCGTGTCCTCCGGCAGCGGCGCGTACTGGTCTTCGATGTCGACCGTCGCCAGCGCCTGCTTGTGGTTCGGCGCCAATTCGATGCTCTGGACTTTGCCGATGTTCACCCCGGAGATGCGGACGTCCGACTGTTCGGCCAGCTGCGTCGCCTCGTTGAAGGGGATCTTCACCTCGTAGGGCTTCGCCTTGAACGGCGTCGGCCCACCGAAGGTGACCCAGAGGAAGAGCAGGATCCCGAAGCACGACAGCGCGAAGGCCGTGATCACGATCAGCTGCGTGGTGCTGGGTGCGCGCTTGCTCATCGTTCCACGTATTCGCAGTGGCCTTTGGCGGTTTTGAAGCTCGTCACCGGGATTTCTTCCGCCCGCGGCAGGTTGATGATCTGGAGCAGGGTTTTCAGGTACGTTTTTTTCTGCAGCAGCAGTTCCTGCCCGAGCCCGTAGCCGAGCTGGGCGCCGGTGCAGGTGATCTCGACCAGCCCGCGCACCGCCGGCCCGCCGGCGTCCTGGAGGTTGAAGGCGGCGTTGAAGTCATGGTTCGCCCAGGGCACGTAGAACAGGTAGCTCGGCGTCGGGCCCTTCGGCTTGTAGGTGAGCTCGTTGAACCAGCTGTTGAGCGAGCCCAGCGAATGGCCGAAGTTGCGCACGGTCTTTTCAAATGGCGAGGACGCTTCGGCGCTGGCCGTCAGCAGCGGCCGGATTTCGCGGGTGAACGGGCGGACCCCTTCGCGGATCGGCGCGGTCGTTTCCTTGAACAGCTTGGTGCTGGCCTTGAAGGCCGGCGTCAGCGCCTGCGTCTGCGGGATCAGCTTGGTCAGCGACGGGAAGGCGACCTGGGAGAACCGGTTGGAGCTGGCGAAGCCTTCGTTCGCCGCGCGCAGCGCTCCCGGGAAGCGTTCGAGCGCGTCCTGGATCGATGACTGCTGGTTGGCGAAGTTGCCGAGGGCCGAGTCGGAGGAGCTGACGAACTGGCGGATCTGCGCCTCGTGCTGGGAGAGCTCGTCGGTAAGCAGGCCGAAGTCGTGGATCACCCGCGCCAGCGCCACGTGGCGGGCGGCGACCGCCGAGTTCAGCTTCGAGACGTAGTGGACGAACGGCTGGAACCGCCGCAGCGCGTTGGAGAGGCGGAGGCTCTGGCCTGCGCCGCCGATTCCCTGGGCGCCGCCGGCGACCAGCAGCTGGATGTACTGGCGGGTGTCGGAGTCGAGGCTGGCGAGGAACTGGTCGAGGTTCTCGTTCGGTTCGGTCTGGGACAGCGTGAATTCGTGACCGCTCTTCACGTGTTCGGTCCCGGTCCCGGGTTCGACCTCGACGATCATGTCGTTGAGCCCGGTTTTCGGCCGCAGCAGGAAGCTGGCGTTGGGGTGGATCAGTTCCATGTACTTCGGCTGGATGTCCATCCCGATTACCGCATGGCCATCTTCGAGGTCGACCGAGGTGACTTTCCCGATCTGCACCCCGGCGACGTCGACCGCCTGACCCTGGCCCGGGGTCACCGCCTGCGCGGTCGAGAACTCGGCGGTGATGTGTTCGTAGGTTTCCCCGACGAAGGGGATCCACGAAGGCAGCGAGGCCTTCTGCTGGATGAAGATCCCGAGCAGCATCACGATCCCGGCCAGGGCGAGGACGATGATCGCGAGCGTGTCTTTGCGCCGGCCGCGCGCCTGCCGACTGAGCCAGGCACGGAAGTGCTTGAAGCGGCTGACGCCTTCGGGGCGGTGGTCGCTCATGGGTTGACCCCTGCGACCGAGGGAGACGCGGGACCGGGCTGACCCAGCGGCCCGTTGACGTCCGGGACCGGGTTGGTGTCACAGCGGACGTTCGGCTTCAACGGCGGCCGCTTGCCCAGCTGCGGCTGGGTTCCCAGCGGGTCGGTCGCGGTGTGGGCGTAGATGATCGAGTCGCTCAGAGTGTGGGGGTTGCCCTGCGGGTTCGGCTCGCCGACGAGGACCGGGCCGCCACCGCCCTGGGCGCGCAGGTACGGGCCGTTGCCGTCGTAGTTCTGCGCCACACCGGCGAAGTTGGTCAACAGGTACAGGAACTCCCGATAGTTGGGCCCCCCGGTGCTGAAGCGGTCGTTGATCACCTGATTGCCGGTCGGGATCAGGACCTGGGTGCTGCAGAGGCTGAGACGGTTGATCTGCGGCAGCGTGTTGCGCTTGCTCTCCCGTGCGGCGCCGGCGAGGCCGGGGGTCGACTTCGCCAGCAGCTTCGCCACCCCGAGCCCCTCCTTGCCGGACAGCAGCGGCCGCACCTGGGCGATCCAAGGTTTAGAGGCGCTGATCAGTTCGGGCAGCTCGGCGACCGCCGGCCGCAGCTCGATCGCGTAGGTGCGCAGCGGCGGCAGCGTCTTGTTCAGGCTGACCAGCGAGGTGTGGGCGATCTGCAGGGTCGGCGCCAGGAGGTGGACGGTCGAGGCGAGGTTGGTCGACTGGTCGGCGAGGGCGCCGGTGAAAGTGTCGAAGTTGGTGATCAGCCCCTGCAGGTCTTCGGTGTTGGCGGCGAAGGCGCTGAAGGTGCGGCCGGCGCTGGCGACCAGCTTCGAGAGGTCGCGCTGCTGGGTGCCGAGCAGGGCGTTGGTGACGACCGAGCTGTAGCGACCGGCGTCGCCGCCGTATTTGAAGGCGCCGTTGAGCGCGCCGGCTCCGGTCACGCCGCGCACCTCCGGCAGCTGGTCGGCGTCTTCGGCCGCGGTCGGTTTGTGCGTGAGCGCCTTGCCGTAGCTCTCCAGCAGGTGGCTGAGGTCGGCCCGCACCGGCGACTGCAGCGCGCTCAGCACTTCGTCGATCTGGACCGCCGTGGCGGTCTGGCTGACCGGGATCGTGCCGCCGCTCGAGAGCTCCGGCGCGCCCGGGGTGCCGGGGCTGAGTTCGATGAAGAAGTTGCCCTCGAGGAAGATCCGCGGCCGCACCGTCGCGAAGGCGTTTTCGTACAGCGGCCGACCGGCTTCGTCGACGGTGAAGGTGACGGTGGTGGCGTCGCCGTCGCGTTCGCTCGAGACGACCTTGCCGACGTCGACCCCGGCGATCCGCACCGGCGAGTTGTTGGCGATGTTCGCCGAGTTGGCGAAGGTCGCCTTCACTTCGAACCCATAGCTGGTGAACGGGATGTGTTTGGTGAACGCCAGGTAGGGCCCGATCGTGAGGATCAGGATGAAGATGATCGCCACCGTGACGTTGCCCGGCCGCCAGCGGAAGCGCCCGGTGCGGGCTTCCTGGGCACGGCGGTCGCGCTCCGGGAGGCGGGTCATTCTTCGCCGCCCCCTTCTTCCTTGCCGCTCGAGACCGTGGTCGTTGCCCACAGCTCCGGCGAGTTGCCGATGATCGTCTTCCCGGGGACGTACTTCTCGTTGCCCGCTTCGCAGACCCCATCCTGACCCGGCGCCGCGGTGCGCGGATAGGGGTTGTAATGGAGATGGTTTTCGCGTGGCCGCGGGCCGCCGCCGTTGGCCGGAGCGCTGGCCTGGCCGCTCTCGCTGTTCGGCCCTTCCGGCGGCGCAAAGGAGATGAAGTTGAGCCAGTGGCCGTTTTCGTTGCCCTGGCTCGAGGCGTTCGAGATCTCCGAGAAGGCCAGCGTCGGGTACTGGCAGATCGTCTGCGAGGGAGTGATGAACCGCAGCGACGGCGCCAGCGTGTTGTTGGTGTCGGTAAGCAGCTGCAGCCCGGTCATCGTCCCCGGCGCTTCCTGGAAGTCGACCAGCGCCTGCCCGGTCGGCGCCAGCTGCGCGTTCGTCGCCGGCGAGCCGTTGAGCGCCGGGACCCCGGCGTGGAGCGCTTCGGCGATCACCGGCGAGGTTTCGCCGAGCGCCCGAACCCCCGGCTGCAGCGCCGTGAAGAAGCGTGCGGAGTCGTGGAGGAACGGCCGCAGGACCGGCAGGTCGGCGTTGACCGCATCCAGCGTCGGCGGGCTTTTTTCGATCGTTTCGACGATGTAGGGCCGCGAGACCCGGGCGAAGGCAGCGAAGGTCTGATCGAGGGCGACGAACATGCTGGCCTGCGTCTCGGCCACCGGCGCGACCGTCGCCGAGAGCTCCTCGAGCGCTTCCCAGAAGCCGCCGAAGTCGGTGCTGGGGGCGACGATCGTGCGCAGCACCGGCTGTCCCTCGACCGCCAGCCGCCGCAGCGCCCCGAGCGCTTCATTCAGCTGCGGGCCGCGCCCGGCCAGCGCGTTGCCGAACCCGGCCAGGTTCTGTTTGATCGCCTGCCGGGTCGGCTTGTTGAACATGTCGAAGAACTGGTCGATGTCGACCGGTTCCGGTTTCGCCTGGACCAGGGGGATCGTTTCGCCGGCTTCGAACCCGTGCGAGGAGTCGCCGGGCGTGATCTGCAGGTACTTCAGCCCCAGCGCCGACTTCGGGCGGACCATGATCGTCGAGTCGACCGGCAGCGGTTCCGCCGTTTTGTCGAGCGCCAGCGAGAGTTCGGCGGCGACTTTGCCGTCGCCTTCGTTCACCGGCTTGACCGACTTGACGACGCCGACGCGGACGCCGCCGATCCGCACCTCGTTGCCTTTGACCAGGGCGTCGGCGTTCGGCAGCCGCGCCTTCAGGTTGTAGGTCGAGACGAAGGGGAGGCCGTTGTTCGCGTTGTAGGCGAGGAAGACCGCGACGATGATCACCAGCACGGTCACCGCCCCGACCAGGATCGGGCTGCTGGCGAATCCTCCGATGCCGCTGCGGTTCCTGCTCATGGCCCGAGGAGGTAGTCGAGGAGCGGCGCCGTGCCCCTGGTGGTCGCGGATGCTTCGCCGAGGCCAGCGTTGCCTTCGGTGCTCTTTGCTTCGCCGAGGCCGGCCGCCGACCCTGACCCCGAGCGTTCCTCAGCCGTGGTCCCGCCCGCTTCTTCCCCCGGAGCCGCGAGGCGTTCCTCGAGGAGCCTGATCAGGTCCGATGAGCTGGCGCTGGAGCCTTCACCCGCATTCGTGCCGTTGAAGCGGGAGACGCATTCGGAGGTGCCCGCGGCGACCGCCGAGTATTCGACGCAGTTGGTCAGCGTCACCAGGGTGCGGCTGAAGTGGCCGTACTGATCGAAGCCGTTGAGGGTCGCGGCCGAGTTGTAGATCAATTCGGTCAGCGCGTCGAAGCCGCCCGTCTTCTGCAGGCTGACCAGCAGGTCCGCCAGTTCCTTGGTCGGCTGCGCGCCCGACTTGGCGAGGGTGGCGGCCTTGCGCACCACCGGCGTCGCCGCGGCGAACAGCGGACCCGCTTCTTCGCCGGCCCGGCCGAGGCTCTTCAGCGCCGCCGTCGAGGCTTCCGAGAACGGGGTCAGGGTGCGGGTCGCGTCGGTCAGCGCCGGCGTCGCATTGTCGAATTCTTCGAACACCGGCCGGGCAGCGTCGGAGAAGCCCTTGAGCTGGTGCATCGTCAGCTTGAATTCGGTCAGGAAGTGGGGGAATTTGCGCAACGACTCTTCGAGTTCGGCGCCGTGTTCGGAGCTGGCTGCGGCGGCGGTGCCGCTGTTGGCGAGGAAGCCGGCGACGTGTTCGCGCTCGCGCGAGAGCGGCCCGAGGATTTCCTCCGAGTCGGCCGCCAGCTGCGCCAGCTGCTTGCGCTGGGCGGAGAGCACCCCGAACAGGGTGTCGACGTCGCGCAGCACCGGGTTGGCGCGCTTGACCAGCACTTCGATGTCTTCGCCGCGGCCAGCGAGGCCGGCGCCGAGTTCGTTGAAGATCAGGCGGAAGCGCTGCGCGTAGGGCAGGGTGTTGATGTCGTTGATCAGGTCAGGGTCGACGCTGGTTCCGTTGCTGCCCAGCGGCAGCAGGTACTGGCCCTTGCCGGGGCCGGATTCGATCTTCTTCAGCGCCGGCGGCGCCGGCGCGCCGGGCGCCCGCGGCAGGGTCGGGCGGCAGTCGACGTACTTCTCGCCGATCAGCGACTGCGGCCGGATCTGGCAGCTCGCGTCTTCGCGGAAGTCCTGGAAGCCGGGGTCGCTGATTTCCATCACCAGGATCGCCTTGCCCGGCACCGAGACCGGCTTGCCGTTCTTGTAGGCGACGGCTTCGCCTGGCCGCGAGACGCTGACCGATTCGATCGTGCCGACGTTGGCGCCGGCCACCCGCACCTGCTCGCCGGGGACCATGAAGGCGCCGTTGTCGAAGATCGCCCGCACCTGGTAGCCGGAGCTCGAGCCGCCACCGGAGACGAGCAGGACGATCGCGACGACGATCGCGGCCAGGACCACCACGGGTATCAGTCGCCGGATCATCGGCCTGGGGGTGCGTCGCCGGGGTTGCATTCCGAGGTGCTGACGCTGCCCGTGCCCACGAACGGGTTCGAGCCGTCCGGCGCCGACTGGGTGGCGCCGCCGGGGCAGCGGCGGTGGACGGGGGCGGACCCGCCGAAGGCTTTGAACTGTTCGGCTTTGGTGATCGGCTGCAACGTGCCGCCTTCGTCCCCGAAGACGTTCTGCATCGAGGTCGCCGCCCGCGCGTAGTGCCCGTTGCCGTCGTAGTAGCCGGTGACCTGCGCGACCTTGCCGATGCCGTTGAAGAGGTCCGGGGTGTAGGCGCGGATGAAGTTCAGGTTCGGCTGGAAGGCCTTGGTCCCGGCTTCGGCATGCGGGAAGGTGCGCGACACAGCCTGCTCGACCGAGGGCAGCGTTCCCAGCAATTCGACGGCGTCGTTCCCCGTTCCCGGCCTGCTCGCGGTCAGGCGCAGGTAGTGCGTGAACGGCACCAGTTTCTGGAAGACCGGGCGCAGTTCGGCGAGGAAGGGGGCCAGGTTCTTGGTCGCCGGCTTGGCGGTGTCGACCAGCGGTTCGAGGTCGCCGATCGCGGCGCGGAGGTTGACGAAGGTGGTGTTGCTCTGGCGGAAGACCGGCGCCAGTCGCTGCAGCGACTGGTCGAAGGCGACGTTCTGGCTGGCAATCGATTCGAACGCCTTGCTGGCGTGGCCGATCGCGCTGGAGAGCTGTTCGCCGCGGCCGGCGACGGCGGTCGTCAGCTTGCTCGAGCTGGCGATGAAGCGGGCCAGCAGCGCTTCATCGGCGTTCAGTTCGCCGACGAAGGCGCTGGTCCGGTTGAGCGCGGTGCCGAAGTACTTGTAGGCGTCGTTGGCGGCCTTGCCCTGGCCGGCGTAGGTTTCGGCGTTGCCTTCGATGAACCGCCGCAGCCCCTTGCGGACCGGCGGCGGGAAGGTGTTGAAGAACTGGTCGATGTCAACCGGGGTGGTGGTCGAGGCGAGGCCGAGCTCGGCGCCGTCCTTGAGCGCCGGGCTGCTGTTCGGGCCGGGGCTGATCGAGACGTAGTGGTTGGCGACGCCGGAGAGCGAGGTGGCGCGGATCGTCGCCGTCGTCCCTTCGTGCAGCTCCTGTTCCACTTCGACGTGGACTTCGGCCAGGTTGTCGTCGCTGAGGCCGATGCTTTCGACCGTCCCCACCGGCGAACCGCCGACCAGCACCTGGTTGTCGGGCACCAGCTGGCCGGCGTTCTGGAAGATCAGCGTGTACTTGTGGCCGCCGCCACCGGTCAGCAGGATGATCGCCAGCACGATCACGATCGCCGCCAGGGCGCCGATCGCCGCAATCCGCGCTGGGGAGGTCCGCCGGCCAGCAGCCGGCCCACCCTCCTCGCCTAATGGTTTGGCAGCCACGAAATCGTCGCTCGTCCCATTCCCGCCGGTCCCTCCTCTGCCGGTGGAACGGGCGAAATCGTATCCGTTGGCCCCCCGGCCAAGAACGCCTGCAGCTGCCGCTTAACTCCAAGTCAACGCGTGTTCGGGGCGCTACTCTGCGCTCGGGAAGCGGTTGGGGATAGGGGGCGCCGCAACAACTGTCTATTGGAGGAAGAACTCGATGCGCAAACGCTCATTTTCGGTCGTCGGCCTGGCCGTCGCGGCAACCGCCGCTTTAACCGCCTCGGTAGCGCTCGCCGGGCCCACGGTTTCGGGTCCCGACGGCAACACGCAATCCATCGAAACCGTGATCGCGCCGAAGAAGCTGCCGAAGAAGACCCTGGCGCCGGCAACGCTGAAAGTCGTGACCAGGACCGCCAGCACGACCAATCCGACGGGCGTGCCGAGCCCTGCCGTCGACGCCCTGATCGACTTCGACAAGGGCGCGAAGATCTTCACCAAGGGCCTGCCGACCTGCAACCCCGCGGAACTGCAGAGCACCTCGACCGAAATCGCCGAAGAAAAATGCGGCAAGGCCAAAATCGGCTCCGGTAACGCCGAAGCGCTGCTTCCGACCGGATCGAAAGTCTTCACCGTCCAGCAGACGGTGACCGCGTTCAACGGCGTCCCCCAGGGCGGCAAGCCGACGGTGATCCTGCACAGCTACGGGACCACGCCGATCCAGACCACGCTGGTCCTGATCGGCACGGTCACCAATTTCAACAAGGAAGGCTTCGGCCCGCGCCTCGACGTGAAAATCCCGCTGATCGCAGGCGGCACCGGCGCGCTCACCAATTTCCAGGTGACGATCAACAAGAAATGGTCCTATAAGGGCAAGAAGGTCAGCTTCATCTCCGCCGAGTGCGCGACGAAGAAGTTCAAGACCCGCTCGGTCTTCACCTACCTCGACGGCAGCTCGCTGGAAGCCCTCCACACCCAGTCCTGCACGCAGAAGCCGGAACCGAAGAAGTAGCCCGGCAAGCGGGCGTTCGGCCGCACGCCGAACGCCCGCCGCCAGGTCCCGTGGGGGAGATCTTGGCGGTAGGCGGGGATCAATCGGAAGCCCCGGGACCCTCGTAAGCTCAAAACAAAGCGGGGGTCCCCCCAAACGCTTCGGCCCTCGCCGCCCCGCTCAGAGCTTCCGAGGGACGGGAGGAGTCGGGGGACCCTGAACGCGTATCAGCATGAGGAGGGCCAATCTCCTCCGGGGCCGTGAAGCCGCATCCGATCCCCCCGACCAGGTGCAGCGGGCAGGGTCCCCCGACTCCTCCCGTCTACGGACCGTTCTGCCTGGCGAGCCTCGAAGATCTGCTCACACGTTCAGCCGCGGCAGCACCCGCTCGAGCGGCTTCGGCAGCCACCAGACACGGTCGCCGAGCAGCAGCATCAGGGCCGGCAGGAGGACGATCCGCACTACCGTCGCGTCGAGGAAGACGGCGACGGTGAGGCCGACGCCGAGCTGGCTGACGGTCGCGATCGAGGCGCCGGAGAAGACGATGAAGACGGCCAGCATGATCGCCGCCGCGCCGGTGATCACCCGCGCCGTCTTCTCGAGGCCGAAGCGGACCGCGGCCTCGTTGTCGCCGTGGCGGTCGTAGTGCTCGCGCATCCGCGTCAGGAGGAAGACCGCGTAGTCGATCGAGAGGCCGAAGACGATCCCGAAGATCATCGTCGCCCCCACCGCTTCGACGTAGGCGTGCCCGCCGAGCGGGACGCTGCCGGGCAGCTTGGTGAGGAGGGTGAGGATGCCGAAGGCGACGCCGACCGTGAGCAGGTTGAGCCCGACGGCGATCGCCGCCAGCGGGATCGCCCGCAGGATCACGATCAGCGCCAGCAGGGTGACGAGCGTGATCGCCACGATCACCAGCGGCATCCGGTCGCGGGTGATGTGGCTGTAGTCGTTGAGCTGGGCGGCGCCGCCGGCCACCCCGGTCCGCAGGTCGACGTTCTCGCCGAACGCCTTCGTTTCGGAATTGAGCAGCTTGTTGAGCCGGATCGAGCCGGGCGTGTTGAAGCTGTAGTCGGAGATCACCAGCATCGAGGCCGCCTGGCCGCCGTTGTCGACGTCGATCGTCTGGCCGGCGGCTTCGCGGGTCGAGGGCTTCGCCCCGTCGAGCGCCGAGAGCACGAAGTAGCCGGAGTTGAAGACGCCCGGCGCTTCGCGCCGCACTTTGCGCGCCTGGTGGCGGACCCGTGCCTTGCCGGCCAGCACCTGCACGCTCGCTTCCTGCAGCCCGCTTTCCAGCGGCGCCACTTCTTCGGCCCCTTCCGCCAACCCCGCTTCGAGCGCTTCGGCACCGCCGGTGAGCCGGTCGAGACCCTTGACGAGCGAGACGATGCCGCCGTTCAGCCGGTCGACCCCGTCGCCGAGCCGGTCGGCTTCCTTCGCCAGCTTTTCGGCCCCGTAGGCGAGCTGGTTGCCGCCCTTGTGGATCTTGTAGAGGCCTTCGGTCAGCCGCCCGGCGCCTTTGCCGATCCGCCGCAGGTTGACCAGGGTCGACTGGTAGTACTGGCGCGAGCGTTCGGCCTGTTCGACGGCGGCGGTGAGCCGTTCCTCCATCGCCGTCAGTTCGGCCGGCAGCCCGGCATAGCCTTCGGCGTAGGGGGCGCCGGTGGTCGGGTCGGTGCCGGAGACCGCCGCCGTGGCCTGGCGCACCGCTTCCAGCGCCGGGCCGTAGCTCGGGTCCGACTTGCCGACCGTCATCGCCTCCAGCGCCGCCATCGCCGCCTGCAACTGTTCGGCGGCCGCGGTCGCCGGCGCCGCCAGCTTCGGCACCGTCTGGTTCGCTTCCTGCCGCAGCGCCTTCTCGGCGGCGCGGGCGTGGCGCAGCCCGTTATTTCGCATCGTGAAGCCGCCGACCGACTGGATCGCCGCCCGCACTTTGGCCCCGTTGACGGCCGCCGTCAGCTCCGCTCCCTCGAGCCGCCGCGCCCCCTTGGCGAAGCGTTCGAGCGCCCCGATCGCCCGCTGGCTGCCGCGCGCCGCCCGGCCCAGCCCGACCGCGATCAGCCGCGCCCCCTGTTCGGCGCGGCCGGCGCCGAGGGCCAGCAGGCCGGCGCCGGCGCTGGCTTCGGAGATGCCGGCGCGCAGTTCGCCGACCCCGCCGGCCGCGACGCTCAGTTCGCGCCCCAGCTTGCCCAGTTCCTTGACCGGGCCGATGTTGCCTTCGGTGGTCAGCACCGCGTTGCCGAGGTTGCGCAGCGGTTCGACCCGCTTGGCGATCTTCGCCGGGCCGATCACCAGCTGCACCCCCGGCAGCCCGGTCAGCCGCTTCTGGAAGCGTTCCAGCGCCGCCAGGTCCTTTTCGGTGGTGATCGGGCCGGCGTCGGTCGCGGCGACGATCTGGAACGGCGCGTCCCACCCGGGCCCGATCGCGTCGTCGATCTTTTCCGCGTCCTGGCGCGCCTGCGCGTCCTTGGCCAGCTGTTCGGGGCTCGGCGGGCCGGTCTTCAGCCCCAGCGCCGGCGCCGCCAGCGCCAGCAGCACCGCGCCGATCAGGATCGCCGCAGCAGCGGGGCGCCGCAGCGCGGCGGTGACGAAGGCCATCAACCGCGAGCGCCCGTTCGGCGCCGGCCCGATCCGCCAGCGGTCGACGTTGGGACCGAGCAGGGTGAGGATCGCCGGCCCGACGATCGTCGCCACCGCGACGCTCAGCACCACCACCATCGCCAGCGTCCCCGCCAGCGAGATCAGCAGCGAGCCGGGGAGGATGAAGAGCGAGACCAGCATCGAGAGCACCAGCGTGCTGCCGGCGAAGGCCGTCGTCCGCCCGGCGGTGCGGCGCGTTCTGCGAGCGGCCTCGTAGGGCTCTGCCCCGGTCGCCAGCTCCTCGCGAAAGCGCGAGACCATCAGCAGCGCGTAGTCGACCCCGAGCGCCAGCCCCATCATCGTGCAGACCGTCAACGCGAAGGCGTCGATGTCGAACCAGCTGGTGAAGAAGTAGAGGATCCCGCGCGAGGCGATCACCGTGACCGCACCGAAGGCGAGCGGGATCGCCGCCGCCACCGGCGAGCGGAAGACGATCAGGAGGACGATCAGCAGGAACGGGATCGCCAGCAGCTCGCCGCGCTCGGCGGCGTCGAGCGACTCGTTCTGGATCGCCCGCGAAAGCGTCGCGAAGCCCGACTGGGTCGCTTCCACCGGCGGCCGGATCGTTTCCTCGAGCTGCTGTTCGACTTCCGGGACGATGTCGTTGACCGCCGTTTTCAGGTCGACGTGGAAGTCGGCGAGGATCAGCGCCCGCCGCGGCGAGGGCTGCAGTCCCTGGACTTCGCCCCGGTCCCAGGGCGAGAGGGTGCTGGCCCCGGGGTGCGTGCGCCGCAACGCCGCGACCAGTTCCTGGCCCTGCTTTTCGACCGCCTGCGGCGGCCCCTCGAGCAGGATCGCGAACGGCGCCGAGTCGCCGAAATGCTCGCGCAGGAGCTGGTCGGCGCGCGAGGATTCGGTGCCGGGGACGCTCAGCGAGGTCGGGTCGAGGCGGGCGTTGACGCCGGTCCCGATCACCCCCAGCGCGGCAAGCACCAGCGCGGCAACCGCCAGCACCAGCCAAGATCGTCCCCTGCCACGCCGCCGTCCCTCGCGGCTGCTCCTTTTTCCCACAGTGGTAGTTTGGCGATCCAGGGGAACGGGAGGATTGTGTTTCGGTGAGGAAGAGGTTTCGAACGGTGGGGATCTGCACGGTGGTCTTGCTGCTTCTCAGCGCCGGCTCTGCAGCGGCGCTGCGACTGACGCTCGGCGACGTCGTCGTCGTCACCGATGGCGGCTTCACCCCGACGACGCTGCCCAAGGACCACTTCGCGCCGATCAAGCTGCACGGCTACGGCAAGATCTCGACCAGCGACGGCAAGACGCCGCCGATCCTGGAAAAGATCACGCTCTGGTTCGACAAGCACGGCGAAGTCGTGACCAAGGGCCTGCCGGTCTGCACGCCGGGCAAGCTGCAGGCGACGACGCCGGAGGTGGCGCGTCGCAACTGCCGCGGCGCGATCGTCGGCACCGGCTACGGCACCGCGGTCGTCAACTTCCCCGAACAGAAGCCGATCTACGCCTCCTCGCCGATCACGCTGTTCAACGGGCCGCCCAAGCACGGCAACCCGACCGTGCTCGCCCACGCCTACCTCAGCGTGCCGGCGCCGACCACCTACATCGTCCCGGTCGAAATCCAGCGGGTCCACGACGGTCGCTACGGGTTCAAGACCGAAGCGACGATCCCGAAGATCGCCGGCGGCTTCGGCACCCCGCTCTACGGTCGCCTCAAGATCGGCCGTGAATGGAGCTTCAAGGGCAAGCGGCTGAGCTACGCCAACGCCAGCTGCGCCGACGGCCGCCTGCAGGGCAAAGGCCGGTTCGGATTCAAAGACGGGACCGCGCTCGAAGGCACCCTGATCAAAGCGTGCAAGGGACGATGAGCCGCCGCCTTCGCATCAGCCTGCTGCTCGCCGCGCTCGTCGCCCTCCTCGCCGCCGCCAGCGCCTACGCGATCCGCGCCGAAATCGGCAAGACGGTGGTCAGCGCCACCGCCGAAATGCAGCCGCGGGACCTGCCGGCCCACGGCGGCGCCCCGGTGACGCTGACGACCACGACCCGGATCGGCACCAAGGACGGCTCGCTGCCGCCGGCGCTGAAGACGCTCACCTTCGAGCTCGACAAGAACGGCTTCATCGAAACCAAGGGGCTGCCGACCTGCACCCTGGCCAAGCTCGAAGGGACGACGCCCCAGCAGGCGCGCAGCCGCTGCGCTAAAGCGCTGGTCGGCAAGGGCACCGGCACCGCCCGGGTGCAGATGCCCGGCGCGGCGGCGACCAAGATGACCTCGCCGCTCTCCTTCTTCAACGCCCCGCCGACCGGCGGCCGGCCGACGATCATCGCCCACGCCTACGAGACGATCCCGAAGCCGAAGACCCTGCTGCTGCCGATCGTGATCGAAAAGATCCACGACGGCCGCTACGGCTTCCGAGCCGAAGTCGAACTGCCCGAAATCGCCGAAGGCCACGGCGCGCCGATCCTCGCCCAGGCGACGCTCGGCGTCACCTACGAGCACGGCGGCAGGACGGTCGGCTACATCAACGCCCGCTGCAGCGGCGGTCGCCTGCAGGTCGAGGGCAAACTGACCTTCGTAAACGGCGACTTCTTCCCGGCGACCCTGACCTCGCCGTGTCACGTGTCGCGCTGAAGCCGCCCCTGCTCGTCGCCGTCGCGCTGGCCGCCGTCGCCTGCTGCCTCGCGGTCCTCCTGCCGCAATCCGCCAGCGCGGGCGGGACCGTCACCTACCGCAACCTGGTCCTGCACGCGGTCGGCGGCTTCGAGCCGCAGCTGCTGCCGCGCCAGGCCTTCGCGCCGATCAGCTTCCAGGGCGAAGTCACCTTCTCGACCCGCTCCGGGGCCGGCCGGCCGGTGGCGCTGACCGAAGCGGTGATCGACTTCGACCGCGACGGCCGGCTCGACGTCGCCGGCCTGCCGGCCTGCGCCGCCAGCCGGGTCGCGACCCTCGGCAGCAAGGAAGCGCGGGCGACCTGCGGCGCCGCGATGGTCGGCGAAGGCCTGGTCGAAGCGCTGGTCGAAGCGACCCCGGGCGCCGCCCCGACCCTGGTGAAGGCGCCGCTGACGATCTTCAACGGCCCCGAAGAAGCCGGCAACCCGACCGCGGTCCTGCACGCCAGCCTCGGCGCCCCCGCCAGCCAGACCGTCGCGATCACGGCGCCGATCGAACGCATCCCCGGCCTCTTCCGCTACCAGGTCACCCTGCACGTACCGCCGATCGCCGGCGGCCTCGGCTCGCTGACCCGGATCCGGGTCGAAATCGGCCGCCGTTTCCGCTCCGGCGGCAAGCCCCGCAGCTACGTCTCCGCCCACTGCCCCGACAGCATCCTCAAAACCCGCGGCCGCTTCACCTTCGCCGACGGCACGATCATCGACGGCAGCGTCGAAAAGTTCTGCCGCGCCAAGGAAGGCTGATTCCCAATCCGGCCGCCCGGCCTCCGCCGCCTCCCCGCCCTTCCTATAATCGCCGGTTCCCGGGCCGTTAGCTCAGCTGGTAGAGCAGGAGACTCTTAATCTCAAGGTCGTAGGTTCGAGCCCTACACGGCCCACTCGCGTCGCCCTTGCCGGCCGCCCCGGTGCGGCCGGGTGCTATTCGGCCAGGCTGCCGGCGCCGCCGAGGGCGGGGCCGATCGGGGTTTCGGTGCTTTCGGTGCCTTCGCCGGCTTCGCGTTTGGCTTTGGCTTCCGCCGCGGCTTTCTTGCCTTCCCGTTCGGCTTCCTTC
>DASXOF010000084.1:0-9552 GCA_036494495.1 Solirubrobacterales bacterium
CTACATCCAGTTCGTCGGCACCGGCATGGTCGCCACCGCGGTGATCTTCTCCAGCGCCCTGCCGGCGATGTTCGGCACCTTCGTCAAGCACCGCTTCCAGAACACCTACGAAGCGATCCTGGCGGCGCCGGTCGACGTCGACGAGCTGGTCACGGCGGAGATGCTTTGGATCGCGACCCGCTCCGCCGTCTACGGCTGCGTGCCGCTCGTCGTCACCTTCTTCTGGGGCCTCGAACCGGCGCCGGGGATGCTGCTGGTGCCGCTCTTCGCCTTCGTCACCGCGCTCGGCTTCGCCGGCTTCGGGATCACGATGGCGGCGGTGGTCGCCAAGATCGACCAGTTCAACTACGTGACGGCGCTGTTCGTGACGCCGCTCTTCCTCGTCGCCGGCACCTTCTTCCCGATCGACGGCCTGCCCCAGTTCTTCCAGGTGATCGCCCAGGCCAACCCGCTGCACCAGCTGGTCGAACTGGTCCGCGGCGGCGCCTTCGGCTTCGAATGGTGGGATCTCGCCCGCTTCGCCTTCCTCGTCGGCTTCGCCGCCCTCACCTGGCGGATCGCGATCGACCGCATGCGGGCGCGGCTGATCCAGTAACGCGTCTGCGATTCGCCGCCTATACGCCGGGAAATCGCAGACGCATGAAGTCGAAATGGACCGTGCACCCGCCTCTGAAGCGAGGTCACCGGGCGTGTTCGTCGTTTATGGCTCGGGCCGGGCTCGCCTGCGGCACCCGCGGCATCCGCTTAAGGCTGCTTCCTTCCGGACCTGACCTGATTCGCGTGCCCACGTCGCGCAGGACCCGGCCGTCAACGCCGCCGCGACGCACTGACCCCGACGGCCAGCCCCTCGGAACGGGAATTCGGCCCCGCTAGAGCGGATTGCGGGTTATAGGGCACCGCTGATTCCCCGCCTAGCACGGTCCGCACCCGATCCTAGTTGAACGCCGCGATTGCCGGGGGAGCGGGCCGAACGTACGATGCCGCCGTGAGCGCTCTGCCCCTCGCCGCGATCCACGTCGACACCGGCTCGTTCTTCGCGATCGTGGTCGTCGCCGCGCTGGCGGCGATCGTCGTCGCCCTCGTCCCCCGGGCGCTGGCGCCGCCGGTGGTCGTGCTCGAGCTGGTGCTCGGGATCATCATCGGCCCGCACGTCCTGCAGATCGCCCACGTCGACGACTTCACCGAATTCTTCTCAGACCTCGGCCTCGGGATGCTCTTCTTCTTCGCCGGCTACGAGATCGACTTCCAGCGGATCAAGGGCAAGCCGATGGAGCTCGGCGGGGTCGGCTGGCTGGTCTCGGTCGCGCTCGCCTTCGGGATCGGCGGCGTGCTCTCCGGGGCCGGCGTGATCGTCTCCTTCCTCTACACCGGAGCGGCGATGTCGACCACCGCGATCGGCACCCTGATCCCGATACTGCGCGACAACGGCGAGCTCAAGACCCGCTTCGGCACCTACCTGCTGGCGGCCGGCGGGGCCGGCGAGTTCGGGCCGATCCTGCTCGTCACGCTCTTCTTCTCGACCGAGACGGCACTGCACGAGAGCGCGATCCTGATCGCCTTCGTCGTCCTCGCGATCGCCGTCGCGCTGCTCTCGGTGCGGGTCGCCGGCCGCACCTGGGACGCGCTCGAAGGCAGCTTCGAGGCCTCGAGCCAGCTGGCGGTCAGGGTGACCGTGGTGCTCGTCTTCGGCCTCGTGCTGCTGGCCAGCAAGCTCGGGCTCGACGTCCTGCTCGGGGGGTTCGTCGCCGGCCTGATCACCCGCACCGCGCTGAAGGGTCACGAGCTGCATGTCTTCGAGTCGAAGCTGACCGCGGTCGGGTTCGGCTTCTTCGTGCCGTTCTTCTTCGTCACCAGCGGCATCTCGTTCGACCTCGCGGCGCTCGGCTCGGCCTCGGCGATCGCCAAGCTGGCGCTCTTCTTCTGCCTCTTCCTGGTCATCCGCGGCGCCCCGGCACTGCTGCTCTACCGCGGCACGCTCGACTTCCGCGACCGCCTCGCGCTCGCCTTCTACTCGGCGACGGCGCTGCCGCTGGTGGTGGCGATCACGACGATCGCGATCGACGCCGGCAAGATGCGCGCCTCGACCGCGGCCGGCCTGATCGGCGCGGCGATGCTCTCCACCCTCGTCTATCCATTCGTCGGGCTGGCGCTGCGCAAGCGCGAGGAGCGGGCCGAGGGCGAAGCCGGGCCGAGCGGCCCCTCCCCGGGCGGGGAAGGGCCGCTGCCCGAGCCCCAGCCTGCCGCCTAGCGGCGGATCAGCTTCAGGGTCCTGAAGACGGTCGCCTTCGCCTTCGCCGCCTTCACCGTCTCCTTGAAGAGCAGGCTGCGGCGCTTGGCGAGCTTTGCCCGCAGCTTCGGCTTGATCTTCAGCACCAGCTGCTTGCTCTTGCCTTTGGCGATCTTCGCCGTGCGCGGCGCGGTCGCCGGCTTGCCCTTCTTCAGCAGGCCCTGGACCCTGACCTTGCAGGCGGCGCCGACCTTCGCCGGGCACTTGGCCTTGACGAAGACGCGGCGGCCCTTGACCGCAGCGGAACCGGTCAGGCTCGAGCGCATCAGGCTCTCGAGATGGGCGTCGCTGAACTTGTTCGAGATGCCGTTGCCTTCGCCGCTGCCGCCTCCGTTGCCCCCACCACCACCGCCGCCGGCCGAGCCGCCGCCGGTGGTGAGCGAGACGTTGTCGAAGCGCGCGGTGGCGCTGCCGGAGATCCCGAGCTCGGCGGTGCCGGTGCTGGTCGTCGCCGCGATCACGATCGCGTAGGTGTGGCCGGCGACCAGCGGCGCGGTGCCCTGTTTCGTCAGGAACGCGGATTCGGCGGTGACGGTCTCGGCGATCGCTTTCGTCGCCGCTCCCGCCGTCTTGTCGACCAGGGAGACCGTGTATTCGAGCTGCGGGTTGAGCTTGACCAGGTCGCTGTCGGCGAACGCCCGCTGCACGCTGAGGGCACCGGCGCCGCTGGCGTCGGCGGTGAATTCCGGCGATTCGAAGCTGGCTTCGCCCTTGAACAGCGCCGCGGCGTTCAGCAGATAGGACGTTTTCGTCTGCAGCGACCCGGCCGGGCTGCCCTGGCTCGCGTCGTAGCTGCTTTCGGCCGTGCAGAGCAGCGGCAGGCCGATCACGGTGCAGCTGTTGCCGGTCACCCGCCAGCCTTCGAGGCCGCTGCTGAAGGTGCTGCCGCCGGCGGGGTAGGTCGCCGCCCGGGCCGGGCCGGCGAAGATCGCAATCAGGAGCAGGGCCAGAGCCCCTGCCCCAGCGGTCCATCGCTGTGGTTTGTAGAACGCTCCGCTCACGTTGCTCCTCTCGGGTCTGAATCGTGTCTCATCGATTTTCGGTAGACCAGATCCCCGACTTGACGACCTCATACACAGCGCAAACGGACGTTGGACGAAGGGTTGAAGCACACGCTGCCCGTGCGTCCAGCGGGTGGAAGGACGGCCCGCACGTCCGTCCGTCGTAAAATCGTCGCGCCCGGGCGCGTAGCTCAGTGGGAGAGCGCTCGCTTCACACGCGAGAGGTCGCTGGTTCGAAACCAGCCGTGCCCATCCGACCGGGGCTAGCCGATCCGCTCGAGCAGTGGCGGCAGCTCGCCGTGGTCGTCGAGGACGAAGTCGGCTTCGACCCCGGGGTCGGGGTCGTCATGCAGCGCCCGGTAGCGGACCGTCCGCATCCCGACCGCGGCGGCGCCGGCGATGTCGGTGCGGCGCAGGTCGCCGACGTGCAGCGCCGCTTCCGGCTCAGCGCCGAGCGCCCCCAGCGCGGTTTCGAAGATCTGCGGCGAGGGCTTGTAGTGGCCGACCTCGTCGGAGAAAGCCCAGCCGCTGAAGCGCTCGAGCAGCCCCACCCGGTCGAGGAATTCACGCAGCAGGGCGCCCCCGGTGAAGCCGGCGTCGCAGACGATCCCGAGCCGCAGCCCGCGCTCGTCGAGCGCCGCCAAGCACTCGCCGATCCCGGGCGCGAGCTTCAGCTCCGCCCCCCGGCCCGCCATCAGGAACGCCTCGGCCACGAGCTCCTCGGCCGCCCCTTCGACCCCCAGCGAGCGCACCAGCATCGCCGCCGCTTCCCGCGGCGCGAAGTGCCTCCCTTCCGACCACGAGCGCCCCTGGGTCTCCCCCACCTCCGCGAGGCTCGCCAGCAACCGCTCCGCCTCCACCTCCGCCCCACCCTCCGCGCAGGCAGCCGCCACCGCCCGCCGCCGCGCCTCGCTCATCGTGCCCGGCGGCTCGTGAGCGATCGTGTGCCAGAAGTCGAAAGTGATGGCTTCGATGGTCGGCATGGGCGCCCACGCTAGCGATGACTGGGCGCACGTTCCTCGGTCCGCTCTCGAGATTCGGTGCCGTCGGGGGAGACAGAGCGCTTGGGGCGCCTTTGTTCCACCATGTCGAACAAAGGCGCCCCACCCGATGTCCAGCTCGCCGCGCTCGCCGCGCGGCAGCACGGTGTCGTGACCGCAGCGCAGCTTCGTCAGCTCGGCTTTGCCCGCAGCACGATCGCGGCACGCGTGCGTGCGGGGCGGCTGCACCGCTTGCACCAAGGCGTCTACGCAGTGGGGCACAGGGCCCTGGCTGACGAGGGACGATGGATTGCCGCTGTGCTCGCCTGTGGCGACGATGCGGTCTTGAGCCACGCGAGCGCTGCGCAGCTCTGGGGATTCCTCTGGCCCGAGCCCGGCCCGGTCGACGTCACCTCACCCAGCCGGTCCGGCCGCCAGCGCCGGAACGGCATCCGGATCCACCGACCGCGGGCGCTCCCCCACCGCGACTTCACCCGCCGCGCCGACATCCCAGTCACCACGCCACGTCGCACCATCGCCGACATCCGCCGCACCCTCCCGCCCCACCTCGTCCGCATCGCGGCCCGCCAGGCCCAGCACACCGGCTTCCGCGTCACCACCGACCGCACTCGCAGCGACCTCGAGCGCGACTTCGCCAGCTTCTGCCGCCGTCACCGCCTCCCCTCGCCCGGGGTGAACATCCGGGTCGGCAACGACCAGATCGGCCACTTCACCGTCGACTTCCTCTGGCCCACTGGCCGCCTCGCGGTCGAAACCGACAGCTACCAGCACCACCAGGGCGACATCTCCTTCGAGGACGACCATGCCCGCGACCTCGCCCTCCGCCGCCTCGGCTTCGAGGTCCTCCGCTACACCGGCCGCCAGCTCGAACGCGAAAGCACCCTGATCGCCGCCGAGATCCGCTCCCGGCTCGCTGCTCAGCCCTGAGTGACGTGGATCGAGAAGCTGGCGGTGAAGCTCTCTCCGGCGTCGAGGAGGGGGAGGGCTTCGCCGCTGAGGAGGGCGTTGGTGGGGGCGGTCATCGGCTCGATGGCGACGGCGTCGGTGTCGGCGGGGGCGTAGATCTGGGAGTAGGGGTAGCCGTCGCCGATTCGCAGCTCGAGCCGGCGGCCGCCGCCGCTGAGGGCGAAGGGGGCGCCGCCCGGCGGGGCGAGGAAGGCGTCGTCGTAGTGGCGGTCGGCGAGCGGGGCCGGGGGGATGGCAACCGGCTCGCGGATGCCGGTCGGGAGCCCCCGCTGGTCGAGCTCGAGGCGCTGGTCGACCGGCGCCTCCAGCACCCAGTCGGCCCGGGGCACGCCGGGGAGCCGCAGGTAGGGATGGAAGCCGAAGGAGATCGGCACCGGGCCCTCGGCACCGGCGCGGACGGTGGTCGCGATCGTCAGCTCGGCCCCGGCCAGCGCCGCGACCAGCTCGACCGTGTGGGCGAAGGGGAAGGCCTCCATCAGGAGGACGTGGGCGCCGAAGTCGAAGCTGGCGGCGAGGACGCCGCCCTCGTCGGTCTCGAGATGGCGCTCGACCACCCAGCCGCCGCTGGCGGTCAGCAGGCCGTGCATCGGCAGGCCGGCGCCGTCGCGCTTCAGCGGCAGGCCGGGCCGGTCGAGGTCGACCGCGCGGCCGGCGAGCTCGAAGCGGCTGGCGCCGAGGCGGTTGGCCCAGGGATGGAGAAAGGGGATCCCCATCGTCGAGCCGGAGCCGACGTACTTGGCGAGACCGCCGCGCTGGCCCAGAAGCTCCTCTCCCCCAGCCCGCAGCGAGCAGCCGATCATCCCCGCCTCGGGGACGAAGGTGGCGACGATGCCGCCGGCCGCCGCGCTCTCCAGGGTCAGCGCCGCCATCCCGTCCTCGCTCCGCTCGCCGACCATCAGGGCCGGCATCTTCGCCGATCGGGCCGCGGCGCCGGCGATCTAGGATCCGGGCGGGTGGAACTGGGCGTCTACACCTTCGCGGAGCTGACCCCGGAGTCGGGCGGCGACGGCCCGGTCGTCACGGCGGAGCGGCGGCTGCGCGACCTGATCGAGGAGGTCGAGCTGGCCGACCAGGTCGGGCTCGACGTCTTCGGCGTCGGCGAGCACCACCGGCCCGACTTCGCCGTCTCGGCCCCCGCGGTGGTCCTCGCCGCAGCGGCCGAGCGGACCGAGCGGATCCGCCTCACCAGCGCCGTCTCGGTGATCAGCTCCGACGACCCGGTCCGCGTCTTCCAGGACTTCGCCACCCTCGACCTGCTCTCCGGCGGCCGCGCCGAGATCATGGCCGGGCGGGGCTCCTTCATCGAGTCCTTCCCGCTCTTCGGCTACGAGCTCGACGACTACGACGAGCTGTTCGCCGAGAAGCTCGAGCTGCTGCTGGCGCTGCGCGAGCGCACCGAGGTCAGCTGGGAGGGGCGCCACCGGGCGCCGATCGAGCGCCGCGGCGTCTACCCGCGCCCGCTGCAGGAGCCGCTGCCGATCTGGGTCGCGGTCGGCGGCTCGCCCCAGTCCGCGGTCCGCGCCGGCGCCCTCGGGCTGCCCCTGGCACTGGCGATCATCGGCGGCGACTGGGCCCGCTTCGCGCCCTTCGCCGAGATCCACCGCGAGGCGGCGCAGGCCGCGGGCCAGCCGGCACCGGCCCTCGGGATCAACTCGCACGGCTTCGTCGCGGCCGACTCCAAGGCCGCGGCCGACACCGCCTACCCGCCGTTCGCGGCGATGATGGATCGGATCGGCCGCGAGCGCGGCTGGCCGCCGATGAGCCGCCAGGCCTTCGAAGCCGGCCGCGAGCCGCGCGGCGCCAACTTCGTCGGCAACCCCGAGCAGGTGGCGGCGAAGATCGTCGACCAGCATCGCCTCTTCAGCCACCAGCGCTTCCTGATCCAGTTCAGCGTCGGCACCCTCCCCCACGCCGAGGTGATGCGCTCGATCGAGCTGTTCGGAACCGCGGTGGCGCCGCTGGTCCGGGCCGAGCTCACGGAACCTGCGAATGCACCGAGATGACGTTGCCGCTCGGGTCCTTGAACCAGGCGATGTCGGGGCCGCGACCGTTGCCGCGGACGATGCCGCTCTCCTCGTGCTCGAACCCCTCGTAGCGCTCGAACGCAACCCCGCGCCCGGCCAGGTGGTCGACCGCCGCGTCGATGTCCTCGACCGGGAAGTTCAGCACCGTGTAGCTCGCCGGGGTCATGCCCGGGCTGCGGTAGATCAGCGTCTGCCGCTCGCCGGCCAGCTCCATCGTCAGGATCCCGGCCTCCTCGTGGGCCACCTCGACCCGCTGCTCCAGGGTCTCGCCGTAGAAGCGACGCGCCGCCTCTATGTCCTCGACGCCGATCCCGCTGTAGGCCCTGCTGTTCTCGAGCATCGCTTCTCCTCCTGTGGTCATCGATCTTCCTCCCAACGCCTACCCCGCCCCTGCTTGCGCTCACCCGCACGCCGCTTGGCGTCCAGCCGCCGCGCCCGCGAGGCCGCCGTCGGCTTGGTCGCGCGGCGGCGGCGCGGCACCCGCAGCCCGGCGGCGAGCTTCGCAGCCAGCCGCTGCAACGCCAGCTCGCGGTTCCGCGATTGGCCGCGGGCGTCCTGCGCGACGGCGGTGACCAGCGGCCCGAGCCGAGCCCGCAGCCGCGCCCGCCGCTCCTCGTCGAGCGCCTGCGAGGCCTCGACGTCGAAGACCGCTTCGACCCGCGAGGCCGTGACGTTGGCGTGCTGGCCGCCGGGCCCGGAGGAGCGGCTGGTCCGCAGCTCGACCTCGGCCAGCGGGATCGAGAGCCCATCGTCGATGCGCAGCTCATCCGCCACGCCCCCCAAGCTACCCGCCGGCGAGCTCGGGGAGGTAGCGCCGCAGATGGGCCTCGATCGTCTGCCGCACCCAGCGCTGGGTGTCGGCGTCGGCCATCCGGTAGCGGCCGAGAAGCATCTTCTGCTCGGTCAGCGGCAGGCCGGCGATTTCCCAGCTGACGACGAGCCGCTCGAAGAGCGCCTCCTCGCGCCGCCGCCAGGCGTCGTCGACCGAGGCGGCCGCGCTCGCCGGCCCCTCGCCGAGCTTGGCGATCGTGCCGCGGCTGAGGGTCTCGCGCAGGGCGAGGACGTTGCCCTCGGGATCGGCGTAGGTGACGGTTGCGGCCTTCTCGCGTGGCCGGCGTTGTTTCTTGCGCTTCGCCATCGGGCCGAGTTTGCCAGCCGCGAATCAGCGGGAACATAAGAAGGGTGAAGCCACTGACCTTCATCGGCGTCCCGATCGACTCCGTCGGCCGCGACGGCGGCGCCGAGCACGGGCCCGAGGTGCTGCGCGAGCTGGGCCTGCCGGCGGCGCTCGGCGGCGAGGACGCGGGCGACCTGCCGCTGCGGATCCGCGGCGAGGAGCGCGACCCGGCGACCGGCCTGCTCGGCAGCGACGACGTGCTGGCGAGCACCCGGGCGATTCGCGCCGCGGTCGCCGAGCGGCTCGGCCAGGGTGAGCGGCCGTTCCTCGGCGGCGGCTGCTGCGCCGAGCTTCCGGGCGCCCTCGCCGGTGCCCGGGACGCCCTCGGCGAACCCGTCGGCCTGGTCCACCTCGACGGCCACCAGGATCTCTACGACGGCGCCACCTCGACCACCGGCGAGGCCGCCGACATGCCGATCTCGGTGGTGCTCGGGCTCGGGCCGGAGGCCTGGGTCGAGGCCGCCGGCGGCGCCTCCGCCGACCCCCGGCGCACGGCGCTGGTCGGCTTTCGCGACCAGGAGGAGGCGCGCCAGGACGGGATGCGCCACCCTGGAGCCGCCGCCGCTCCTCGCCTCCGGCGCCGAGCTCCGCGCCCGCGGCCATGCCGAGTCGGCGGAGACGATCGCCGCGGCGGTCGGCGAGGACGGCCCCTTCTGGCTCCACTTCGACGTCGACGTCCTCGACCCGTCCTGCTTCCCCGCCACCGACTACCTGCTCGGCGGCGGCATGGACTGGGACGAGCTGCAGGCGACGCTCCACCCGCTGCTCAGCTCGAAGCGGCTGATCGGCGCCTCGCTCGCCTGTTACAACCCCGACAAGGACCCGCGCCGCGCCTGCGGCATCGCCCTGGTCGAGGTGCTGGCGGCGAGCTGGCGCGGCTAGGAGGGTCCAGCGAAACTCACGTCCGCGGCTGGCGAGCGCCGGACCAAGCGGCGCAAGGACGCAGGGAGGCCGAATAGCAGCGCTATTTGGCCGACCGAGGACGCCGCACCGCGCAGTGTCCGCCGCCGCCAGGCGGGGGCGCGGAAGTTTCGCTGGACCCTCCTAGGAGGGTCTCGCGAAACGACTAGCGAAACCCTTGCCGTTGACCACTGAG
>DASXOF010000085.1:0-7023 GCA_036494495.1 Solirubrobacterales bacterium
GGGGGAATCTCAGGGTGAGAACCAATCGCCGTTCACGGTGTGAGCGTTTTCGGAGCTCCCGTTCTGGACGAACGGGGTCAGGCTGTGGCCGAGGATGCCAACAGTCTGACTCTCACCACCGGTCCCGTTCACGCCGCAAGAGGAGGCGACGTATTTGCCCGTACTGTTGTCGAAGATCTGCTGGCAGACCAGCAGACTCCCCGAGCCCGGGTACAGGGCGACGTTCCCCTGCAGGTTCGTGTGCGCGCCGCCGTTACAGGTGCCGAGCGGCGGCAACACGGTTCCGCAGTAGAAATGCGCAGTAGCGGCCTGGGCGCCGCTGGTGTTGATCGCGAAGAGGGCGAACAGCAGCGCCAACGGCATCAACAGCGCCGCCGCCTTTCGCCCGACTGGCTTGTGTGACTTAGAGGTCATCGTTCCTTCCTGTCATTTCGTTTTCGATAGCCAGCCATGAGCTCACGGTGCGTTGACCGTAGGCGCGATCGACCCCGCGGTCCACGGTTTCACCCAAACTTGAGCCGAACGAAGTCGAACCGAACCGTTGCCGGCATTCAGTGGTCGATCCCACATCACGGCCTTTGGATGGGCGCACCCGGCCAAGCGCCCGCCCCCGATACGGGCAGCCGGACTCAGGGCAGGGCGACTTCGACGCCGAGGCAGCTCGGCACGCCGGCCAGCCGTTCGGTCGAGCCGGACTGGAAGTAATAGTCATTCAGCCAGTACGTCGCCTTCGACGCGGGCAGGGTCTGGGTCGGCTGGCCGAGGTAGTCCCAAAGGGCGCTGGCGGTGGCGAGCTGGCACTTGACCAGCGCCAGGCTGCCGGCCGGCAGGCCCGGGATCGAGGCCCCGGTCCGGGCCCACACCCCACCGGGCACCTGGGTCGAGATGTCCTCGCAGACCCTGGCGCTCGAGCCCGCGAACATCACGTAGGACCGGGGCTGCCCTCCCGGCAGGCCCGCCACGCCGGTCGGGTCCGGGCTCAGCGGCGTCTCGAAGCCCTGCAGGCAGGGCCCTCCCGGGCCTCCCCCGGGGCCGCCGTTGGGAGACTCGAAGCAGCCCGCGATGCTGAGCGGGAAATAGGCGGTGAGGCCGACGCCGCTCCTGCCGACGAAGCCGCGGACCTGAGCGCCTCGGCACTGCTCGACCGCGACGAGGATGAACCTCATCGCCGGCGTCTTCACCAAACGGTTCGCCAGGGTCGCGAGGTTGCCGGTGAGGTAGGTCCGGCCGCCGATGTTGACCACGCTGAGCGGGCTCGCCTTCGCGTCCTTCGGCGCCGCGAACGCCGGCCAGCCGGCCGACACCAGCAACAGCAGCAGCACGAGCACGGCGCGCCTGAGCCTGCCCCGGGACCTGAATCGAGCCCTGCCCTCACCCACGGCGAGGACCATATGGCCACGGGTTCGGGTCGATCAACCCCAGTAATACTGTCCTCGGATGGGCGGAATCGAGGTGATCCGCGCGGGCGAGGGGCCCGAGGTGCTGCTGGTCCACGGCGGCGCCAGCCCGCCGACGACCTGGGCGGGGCTGGAGGGACTCCGGGCCCGCTGGACCCTCGCCTCCGCATACCGCCGGGGCTATCCGCCGAGCCCGCCGGCGGCGGCGGGCCGCCAGGACTGGGAGGTCGACGCCGAGGACGTCGGCGCGCTGCTCGACGGCCGGCCGCATCTGGTGGCGCATTCCTACGGCGGCCTCGGAGCGCTGATAGCCGCCGGCCGCGACCCCGACCGGGTGCGCTCGGTGACCGTGATCGAGCCGCCGATCTACTTCGTCTCCGAGGAGCCGGAGGTGGCTCGCTTCGAGCGGATGGGCGACGAGGTGCTGACCCGCGGGCTCGATGCCGACCCCGGGACGCTGCGCGAGTTCCTGCGCGTTGCGGGAGTGCAGGTCGGCGACGGCCCGCTGCCGGAGAAGGTCGCGGCCGGAGTGCGCCGCGCCCATGGCGGTCGGCTGCCGGGCGCGGCGCGACCCGACCTCGAGGCGCTGCGGCAGGCCGGGGTGCCGGCGCTGGTCGCCTCGGGCGATCACGCCCCCAGCATCGAGATGATCTGCGACGGGCTCGCCGCCGCGCTCGGCGCCGAGCGGGCGATCGCCCCCGGGGCCGGGCACTTCGTCGCCGCCGCGCCCGGCTTCGCCGAGCGCCTGGAGCGATTCCTGCTCGGATCCGGCGCTTGACGCTCCAGCTCGCGCCGCCGCGCGGGGTCGGCGCCCGGCTGGGCGGACCCCCCATCGCCCCACCGTGCCGTCGCGGTCAGCCGAGCGGTTCCGCCAGCTCGACGATGATCCCCTCGGGGCCGCGGAGGTAGCAGAGCCGGTAGATGTCCCCGTATCGGACCACCTCGCCGACGAGCTCGGCGCCCTGGGCCCGGAGGCGGTCGAGGGTGTCGTCGAGATCGTCGACGGCGAACGTCAGGTGGCGGATGCCGAGCGCGTTCGAGGGCGCCTCCGGGTCGCCCTCCTCGTGCCCCGGCGAGTGGAACTTCGACAGCTCGACCCGGGCGTGGCCGTCCGGGGTCTGCAGCATCGCGACCTGGGAGCGGACGCCTTCGAGCCCGACGATGCGGTCGACCGGATCGCCCTCGACCGACCACTCGCCCTGCAGCTCGAGCCCGAGCGCGAGGAAGAACGCGATCGCCGCCGGGAAGTCGTCGACGACGACGCCGACGTGGTCCATCCGCTGAACCGTCATTGGCCCTCGGGCGCTCTCTGGATCACCCCTGGGAGAGTGGCAGAACAAGCGCAGAACCGGCCTGGGCGGTTGCTACAGTTCCTCCAGTGCAGCCAGCACTGCCACGCGCTCCCCGCCAGGAGGGCGACGACAAGCCAAGGGAGGCATGCGGGGTCCTCGGCCTTGTAGCTCCGTCGCAGGCCGCGGCGCCGCTGATCGCAGACGGCCTGCACGCTCTGCAGCACCGCGGCCAGGAGGCAGCCGGGCTGGCGGTCTGCGAGGAGACCGGGATCACCGTGGTCAAGGACCTGGGCCTCGTCACCGACGTCCTCAACCGGCCGACGATCAGCGGCCTCGCCGGCGACGTCGGCATCGGCCACTGCCGCTACTCCACCACCGGCAGCAGCACCTGGGAGAACGCCCAGCCCTGCTTCCGCTCGACCCCGACGGTCGACTTCGCCCTCGGTCACAACGGCAACCTGACCAACACCCTGACGCTGGCCGAGCAGATCACCCTCGGCCCGTCCCAGTTCGTCGCCACCGGCGACGTCTACTCGACCAACGACAGCGACGTGATCGCCGCCCTGCTCTCCGAAGCGCTGCTCAGCGGCGAGGAAGCCACCGCGACCCTGGAGGGCGCGCTGACCGCCGTCCTGCCGCGACTCGAGGGCGCCTTCTCGCTGGTGCTGACCGACGGCGAGTCGGTCTTCGGCGTCCGCGACCCGAACGGCTACCGCCCGCTCTGCCTCGGCAAGATCGACGACGGCTGGGTGCTGGCCTCCGAGACCGCGGCGATCGACGCGCTCGGGGCGGAGTTCATCCGCGAGATCCTGCCCGGCGAGATGGTGGTCTTCAAAGCCGGCGAAGCGCCGCGCTCGTTCCACCCGTTCCCCGAGGAGCGGATCGAACCGCGGCTCTGCATCTTCGAGTTCGTCTACATGGCGCGCCCCGACAGCCAGCTCTACGGGCGCGAGGTCCACGGGGCGCGGGTGCGGATGGGCGAACTGCTGGCGCGCAAGGCGCCGGTCGACGCCGACATCGTCGTCGGCGTCCCGGACTCGGGGCTGCCGGCCGCCGAGGGCTTTGCCTCGGCGAGCGGGATCCCCTACGCCAGCGGCCTGGTCAAGAACCGCTACATCGGCCGCACCTTCATCAACCCGGCCCAGGGCGAACGCGAGCGCAACGCCCGGCGCAAGCTGAACGTCCTCTCCGAACGGGTCAAGGGCAAGCGCCTGGTGGTCGTCGAGGACTCGGTCGTCCGCGGCACCACCACCCGCTACCTCGGCAAGATCCTGCGCGAGGCCGGGGCGCTCGAGGTCCACCTCCGCGTCGCGCTTCCGGTCGTCAAATGGCCCTGCTTCTACGGGATCGACATCGGCTCCCGGGAGGAGCTCCTCGGCGCGACGATGTCGTTGGAGGAGATCCGCGAGCTGCTCTGCGTCGACACCCTCAGCTTCCTCACCGTGCCGGACCTGCGCGAGGCGATCGGCGTCCCCGAGGCGGGGTTCTGCGACGCCTGCATGACCAATGACTACCCGACTCAGGTCGAGTCCCGGTCGGGCAAATTGGCGCTCGAGCAGGCCGCCGGCTAGCCGCGGCTAGTCGGTCCACCAGTCGCGCTTGCCTTCGACGTCGTCGCGCGGCGACCCGCCAAGGCCGGGTGCGCCGACGATGAGCAGCTCGAGGCCCTCCGGCCCGGCCTCGTAGCCGCGCCAGGTGCCGGGCGGGACGCGCACCGCATCCCATTCGCGCAGCTCGACGATCTCCGCGTCGATCTTCATCCGCCCGCCGCCACGGACGACGATGTAGACCTCCTCCTGCTTCTCGTGGGTGTGGCCATACGGGAAGCGGTAGTCGGGCGGGACGCGCTGGTAGGTCAGGCCGGAGCTCTCCAGCTCGAGAGCCCGGGTCGCGGCGCGGAACTCGAGGTCCGGCGAGCCGTCGAAGTTCGACCCGAGGTCCTCCAGGTCCTGCTTGAGGTTCCTCAGCGTGAACGGCACGCGACGATCCTAGTGGCTGCCCTCCGCGCGGCTGGCCCTATTGTTGCCCGCCCTTGTACGACGCCTCGCAGCACTTGATCGACGGCGGGGCGCGGGCCCGAGCGCTGCCGGAATGGCCCGATGCCCGGCCGCTCCGCTCCTGGCAGAAGGAGGCGACCGAGGCCGTGCGGGCGCACACCGGCGCCAGCTTCCTGGCCTCGGCCACGCCGGCGGCCGGCAAGACCACCTTCGGCCTGCACATCGCTCACCGGATGCTGAGCGCCGGCTTCGTCTCGCGCGTGGTCGTGGCCGGCCCGACCACCCACATCTGCCGCCAGTGGGCCGCCGACGCCGGGCGCTACGGCATCGACCTCGAGCCGAACCGGCCGAACTCCGACGGGCCGGAGTCGGGCGACTTCCACGGCGTTGCCGTCACCTACCAGACGATCGCCGCCGGCCCGGACACGCACCGCCAGGCCACCCGCCGGCCGACCCTGCTGATCGCCGACGAGCCCCACCACATGGGCGACCAGGCCGCCTGGGGCCTGCGGGCCCGCCGGGCCTTCGACGACGCCCGCTTCCGGCTGCTGCTCTCGGGAACGCCGTTCCGCTCCGACAACTCGGCGATTCCCTGGGTCGCCTACGACGAGGACGGCGTCAGCAGCGCCGACTACGTCTACGGCTATCCGCAGGCCCTGGTCGACCGGGTCTGCCGGCCGATCACCTTCCTGCCCTACGACGGCGAGATGGAGTGGCTCTCCGACGGACGGCTGCGGAGCGCCGACTTCGACCTCGTCCTGCCGGCGGCGGAGTCGGCACGGCGCCTGCGGACGGCGCTGATCCCGGAGGGCGAGTGGATGGGCGAGGTGCTGCGCGACGGCGACGCCCGGCTGAGCGAGGTGCGCGCCGGCGGGCATCCCGACGCCGGCGGGCTCGTCATCGCCTCCGACCAGGAGCATGCGCGGGCGATCGCAGCACGGCTCGAGTCGATCGCCGGAGAGCGACCGGAGCTGGTGATGAGCGACGAGCCCGGCGCCAGCCGGCGGATCGCCGAGTTCGGCTCCTCGGACCGCCGCTGGATGGTCTCGGTGCTGATGGTCTCCGAGGGCGTCGACATCCCCCGCCTGCGGGTCGGCGTCTACGCGACGGCGGCCCGGACCGAGCTCTTCTTCCGCCAGGTGGTCGGCCGCTTCATCCGCGCCACCCCGGGGCCACGGCGCCAGATGAGCTACCTGCTGATGCCGGCCGACCCGCGGTTGAAGGCGCTCGCCCGCGAGATCGAGCTGGAGCGCCGCCACGCCCTCGACCTCTCGCCGGAGGCCGAGGAGGGCGAGGAATTCGACGAGCCCGAGCCCGAGCGGGGCGACCCGGGCGGCGGCTTCGCGGTCCTCAGCTCGGGCAGCGCCGAGCTCGACGAGGCGATCATGAGCGAGACCACGCTCCAGCTCTTCCCGACCGACGACCCGAAGCCGGCCGCCGCGAAGAAGGCGGCCGCCGTCGCCGGGCCCGCGGCGGTGCCGGAGGAGCGCGAGCCCGAGCGGGAGTCGGCCTATGCGACCCGCGAGCGGCTGCGCGCCGAGCGCGCGCGGCTGGTCGGCGACCTCGCCCGGCGCACCGGCAAGTCGCACCGCGAGATCCAGGCCGGCGTCAACCGCGAGACCCGGGTGCGCTCGGTCGCCAGCGCCACGATCGAGCAGCTCGAGCGCGGCAACGCGCAGCTGCGCCGCGAGCTCTGGCGCTGAGCTCCGCTCAGTCCTGGTCGCGGCACTCGTAGCCGGCGTCCCGCAGCGACTTCCGCACCCGTTCGGCGTGCTCGTGGCCGCGCGTCTCCAGCGTCAGCTCGACGCCGGTCTCGGCCACGTCGAGGCCGGCCGACTCGCGCACGTGCTCGACCGTGATCAGGTTCGCCTTCGAGGCGGCGACGGTGGCGAGCAGCTCCGCCAGCCCGCCGGGCCGGTCGCAGACCTTGGTGAAGAGCCGCAGGCGGCGGCCCTGCAGCGTCTCCTGGCGCGCGGCGATCGTCGCCAGGACGCCGGTGTCGACATTGCCGCCGGAGAGGACGGCGACGTTCGGCCGCTCGGGATCGAGCTCGACCCGCTCTGAGATCACCGCCGCGAGCGAGGCCGCGCCGGCGCCCTCGACGACCAGCTTCGAGCGCTCCAGCAGCAGCGCCATCGCCTCGGCGATCGCGCTCTCGGAGACGGTGACGATCTCGTCGACCAGCGCTTCGACCAGGGGCAGCGTCACCTCCCCCGGGCGCTTGACCGCGATCCCGTCGGCAAGCGTCGGCGTCGCGGCGACGCCGACCGCGGCGCCGGCGGCCGCCGACCGCACGAACGGCGCGCAGCGCTCGGCCTGGACGCCGACGATCCGCAC
>DASXOF010000086.1:0-27295 GCA_036494495.1 Solirubrobacterales bacterium
AAGGAGCACGAGACTTTTGAATTCGCCTGCCGACCTCGGCAAAGCCGCCTCCGTGGAGGTGAGCGCGTGAGCACCGCTGCGACCAAAGCCAAGCCCAAGACCAGGGCCAAGCTGGCGAAGCGCTGGACCTGCGACAGCTGCGGCGTCTCGGTCGGCCGGATCGGCGGCGAGAAGGTCGAGCTGCCGGAAAGCTGGGTGAGCGGCCGCGACGGCACCTACTGCCTGATCTGCCGCCGCGAGCGCGCCGCCCAGGCCGCGCTCGACGCCGCGCCCGAGAACAGCGGCCTCGAAGAGCGGGCCAAACTGCGCCGCTCGGCGCTGATCGAGTTCGAGGTGCGGCGCCGGCCCGGCCACGGTGACGGCGAGATCGCCCGCACCTGCCGTTCCTCGGTCGCCGCCGTCGCCGCCGCCCGCCGCCGGCTCAAGATCCCGAAACCGCACTAGCGCCGCCGCGGCCCCGGCCTGGCCTGGTGCCGGGTCTCTCAGCGGCGCCAGGCCTCTCAGCGGCGCCAGTCCGAAGCCAGCACCGAGTAGAGGGCGATGTCGAGGAAGCGGTCGCCGACCAGCTCGGACTCGCGCAGCACGCCCTCCTGAGTGAAGCCGAGCCGCTCGGGGATCGCCCGGCTGCGGCGGTTCCCGAGCGCCGCCTCGATCACGATCCGGTGCAGCGCCCAGGCCTCGAAGGCATGGTCGACCAGCGCCCGCACCGCGGCGGTCATCACCCCTTCGCCGAGGTGCGCGCCGGCGAGCCAGTAGCCGATCGAGGTCGAGCGGTTGAGCCGGTCGATCTCGTGGCAGCCGGCGATGCCCGCAACCTCGCCGTCGCGGACGAGCGCTGCCTGGAAGCCGTCCCCGCGCGCCTCCTGGGCCTCCGACCTGGCGACGAACTCCCGGGTTGCGGCCAGCGTCTGCCCGGCCGCCCACGGCAGCCACTCGGCCAGCCGAGCCCGCTCGGCGTCGACCAGGGCGTAGATCGCCTCGGCGTCGCCGTCCCTCACCGGGCGCAACCACAGGCGCTCGTCGATTCGCAGCTCCATCCCCGGCATTCTGGCGCCGCACCCCCCACTCGGACGTTTTACGCAAAAAGGCCTAAAGCTCGAACGAATTCGTGCCGAAAAGTCACACGTGGCACATGAACCGACCTCTCGGCAGCACGTATCTCCCGTCGTGGATGGGGGAAACCCGAGCTACGACGCGTTCGTCGTCATCGGCATCGTCGCCGTGATCGTCGGCGCCGCCACCGGCTCGCTGGCGATTGCCCTGGCCGTCTTCGCCGCCCCGGCCCTGGCCCTCGGCGGCACCATCTTCGTCCGCTCGCACCTCTAGCTCAACGTCCGCCGCGCTCTTCGGCGACGATCCGCAGCAGGACGGTCGGCACGTAATCGCGCTCCTGTGGCGGCAGCGCCGCGATCTCGACCCCGAGGCCGTCCTCCTTCTCCTGCGTCGGCTTGGCCCGGTACTCGCCGACCATCTGCCGCACCGCGGCCTCGACCCGCTGCTTGTCGGCCTCGCTCAACGCCATCGCCCGCCCCACCCTACGCGGCGCCTCAGGGAAAGAGGCCGAGCAGGGCGCCGGCATCGCGCACGACCGGGTCCTCGCCGTCCAGCTCCCGCACCCCCTCCAGCTCGAGCTCGGGCGCGGCGCGGTCGAACAGGGTCCAGTTGATCCAGCTCGCCTCCAGGGTCGACCACCAGCGCAGGCCGACGGCCGCGGGCGTGGATTCGTAGAGCTCCGCCGCCTGGCGCTGGGTGACCGCACGCCGGCGGGTCGCCACCCGCGAGGCGCGCAGGCCGGCGCTGGCGAGGGTCTGGGGGTCGTCGAGGTCGATCAGGGCGACGTCGTCGCCCAGCCGCAGCGAGGCCAGGGCCAGCGGGCGGCCGAAGCGGACCAGCATCGAGGGCGCGAGGCGGCCGCTGCCACGAAACGGCGCCAGCATCTCCGCCACCGCCGAGACCGGCTCCTCGGCCAGGTAGATGCAGCCGTAGAGGCCGGGGTTGTCGTGGCGGCCCCATCCCTGCTGCGGGCGCGGGAACCAGAGCGGCCCGCCCACCTCCTCGGGCTCGGCGCCCGTCGCCAACGGCATTGCCCGCCAGAGCCTCACGCGAAGCCGCCGACGCGCTCGGCCGCCAGCGCCGCGAGCAGCTCCTGGGCGCGGCCGGCTCGGATCAGGTCGATCGGCCGCCGGTCGCCGAGGTGCGGGTTCAGCCCCAGCAGCCAGAGCTCTGCCGCCGCGGGCGGATAGAGCCGCAGGAGGGTGGCGACGACCAGCTCCAGCAGGTCGACGGCGGCGGCGTTGGCGGGGTCGATGCCGCCGCCCTGCCGCCAGCGCGTCACCTGCGCGGGGCTGACCCCGAGCAGTTCCGCCAAGCGCCGCTGCGAGCCGAGGTCGTGGCTCAGCGCGATGATCTTCTCGGCGATCGGCACCGGCATCGGCCCAGTCTAACGCAACGTTTTGTGTTGCGCAAAACGCCGCAAAGAGGCCTCCCGCGTCCCTCCGCTACGAAATGGCGTACCGGACCAGGGACTTTGCACCCACCTGTATCTGGCAATGGAAAGCCAAATTGGTCGCTGTCGATCGGTGAACTTAATTTCTTCATTTTTCTCTCAAGTTCGTTCAACGAATGACCGATCGCTTCCCATCGGAATGAACCGCGATCCCTTCGCGGCCTGAGAAAGGACATGGGAATGAATCGACATACCAAGAGGCGAGTGGTGGCAGCACTCGCCGTGGCAGCAATCCTCGCGGTCGCGGGCGGCGCTTACGCGTACTTCTCGACCACCGGCTCGGGCACCGTCACCGCCACCGTCGGCAGCGGCTCGGCGCTGACGATCAAAGGCACGGTCTCCGGCAACCTCTATCCCGGCTCGTCGGCGAACGTGACGTTCACGGTCGACAACCCCTCGTCGGGCAAACAGCGGGTCGGCACGATCTCGCTGGAAAAAATCACCGCCGACGCCGGTCACTCGACCTGCTCGGTCGTCACCACCGGAGGCAACCCCGACTTCTCGATGGCCGGTGTCGCCGTCAACGCGGTCTACGGCCCCGGCAACAACCAGGCGGTGACTCCGACCGGCAGCCTGACGATGAACGAAACCGGCATCAACCAGGACGGTTGCCAGGGCGCGACCCTGACGGTCTACGTCAAAAGCAACTAGCTGAGCGACCTCAGCTAGAGCTGTCCGATTCGACCCATGTTTCCGAGCCGCAGCGCCACCGGCAGGCGTCGCGTGGCCAGGGTGATCGTCGCCCTGGTCGCCGCGACCGCCTGCCTCGGCGCCGTGGTCGCCTACGCCGCCACCCGGCCGCCGAGAGACCAGCGAGGGCTCGGGGAGATCCACGCCGTGAAGCCGCCGGCCGCCCCCGGCGGCAAGGACCAAGGGCGGGTCCAGGGCCAGAGCCAGGGCAGCACCGAGACGACGCCGGCACCGCGACGTGGGCGTCTGCTGCGCCCGCAGCTGCTGGAAACGCCACCGGCGGAAACCGCCGCGACCGAGGTGCAGCTCCGCTTCAACGTGCCGCCGCGCAAGCCACCGGTCCCACCGCCGGCGAGCCCCGGGTCGACGCCGGCACCGCCGCCGGAGACCTCGACCCGCCACTTCCAGTGCCGTCTCGACGGCAGCGACTGGGCGGACTGCAGCTCCCCCTACCGGCTCACCGGCATGGTGCCGGGATCGCACCGCTTCGTCGTCCGCGTCTTCAACCGCGAAGGCCGGGTCGGCGAAGCCGTCGAATTCTCCTGGCAGCAGACGCAGCCGCCGCAGAGCGAGGCCCCCACCCGCGAGGAAGCGGCCGCGACCGAACCGTCGGAAAAGCCGCAGCTGCAACCGCAGCGGTTCTCGATCGCGGCGCTGGAAGAGCCCGAAGGCCTCCTCCCCGGCTTCCCGTCGCAGCCGATCCCGGTGCGGATCTCGAACCCGAACCCGGTGGCGATCGAAGTCACTTCGCTCACCGTCGCGATCGGCGAAGCACCGGCCGACTGCGGCGCCGAGAACTTCGCGCTGCAACCGGCGAGCGCCTCGCCCTCGCAACCCGTCCGGGTCCCGGCCGAAAGCTCGGTCGACCTGCCGACGGCGACGATCGCGGCGCCGGCGATCCAGATGCTCGACCTGCCGGTCGAGCAGGACGCCTGCCGGAACGCTGAGATCCCGCTCGTCTTCAGCGGCGAGGCGCGGGGATGAGGCGGCGCATCCGTCCCTCGCTGGCGGTGGCGATCCTCGCCGCCTTCGTCGTCGTGGTCGGCGGCAAGGCGCTCGCCTTCTTCTCCGGGACGGGATCGGGCACCGCTTCGGCCGCAGTCACCACGCTGAACAAATCGACGATCAGCGCCGCGACCGCCGCTGCCGGCGGCTTCGTCACCCTCACCTGGAGCGCGGTCACGGCTCCCGCCAGCGGCTCGGTCACCTACTACGTCACCCGCGACGGCGAAGAGGCCGAAGGCACCTGCCCGACCGGAGCGGCACCGAAAACGGTGACCACCTGCAAAGACGAACACGTGCCCCCCGGCGAACACAGCTACCGGGTCGTCGCCGTCTGGCGCGGCTGGAGTGCGATCAGCACCGCCAAGGCGGCGACCGTGACGATCGGCGAAGCGGTCAAATTCACGATCTCCGGCAGCACCACGACGCCGGCCACCGGTGCCGCGGTCAACCTCACGATCACCGCCAAGGACTCCGCCAACACCACCGTCACCAGCTACACGAGCAGCCACAACGTGGTCTTCGCCGGCGCCGAAGCGAGCGTCGAAGGCAACGCCCCGACCGTCGTCAACAGCAGCTCGGTGGCGATCGAATTCGGCGAACCCACCGCACTCACCTTCTCCTCCGGCGTCGCCTCGGTCAGCTCGAGCAAGAACGGCGTGCTCAAGGTCTACAACCCGGGGCCGGCGAGCATCACCGCGACCTCCGGATCGGTGACGACGCCGACGCCGCTGGCCCTCGAAGTCAAACCGACGGCGAGCCGGTTCGTGCTCGAAACCGAAGACACGACCCCCGCCGCGGGCGTGACCAACAACCTGACGATCACCGCGATGGACGCCTACGGCAACGTCTCCACCACCTACACCGGCACCAAGAGCCTCACCTTCTCCGGCGCCAGCGCCGTCGGCAGCAACTCGCCGAAAGTCACCAACGCGAGCGGCACCGCGGTCGCCTTCGGCTCGACCACGACGATCACCTTCACCGAAGGCGTGGCCGAAGCCGCGAAGGGCGGCGGCGGCAAGATGACCCTGTACAAGGCCGAAACCGCCGCGATCAAAGTCGCCGAAGGCTCGACGGTGACGACGCCGAACGCGCTGTCGGTGACGGTGGCGGTGGGCAGCACCGCGAAGTTCACCCTCTCCGCCTCGACCACGACCCCGGGCGTCGGCGCCAGCTTCAACCTGACGGTCACCGCTCAGGACACCTACGGCAACACCACCCCCGGCTACACCGGGAGCAAGAGCCTGATCTTCTCCGGCGCCAACACGAGCGCCGGCGGCAACGCGCCGACGGTCACCAACGCCAGCGGCACCGCCGTCGCCTTCGGCTCGGCCACCGCGCTCAGCTTCAGCGCCGGCGTCGCCGAACCGTCGACCGGCGGCAAAGCGATCCTCTACAAGGTCGAAAGCGCCAGCCTCAAAGCCACCGACGGAACGGTCACGACGCCGACCGGGCTGTCGGTGACGCCGGTCGTCGGGACGGCGAGCAAATTCGTCCTCACCTCTTCGACGGCAACGCCGACCGCCGGCACCGGCTTCAACTTCACCACCACCGCCCAGGACGCCTACGGCAACACCGCCACGACCTATACCGGCGCCCACAGCATCACCTTCTCCGGCGCCGGCGCGAGCCCGAACTCGACCGTGCCGACGGTGGTCGACAGCGCCGGCAACGTCGTCAACTTCGGCACCGGGACGTCGCTCAGCTTCAGCTCCGGCGTCGCCACGGCCGCATCCTCGAAGAACGGCTTCGCCAAGCTCTACAAGTCCGGGGCCACCTCGGTGACGGCGAGCGACGGGACGATCTCGACCGCGTCGGCGCTGTCGCTCACGGTGGCGGCGCTGACCGCCTCCAAGGTGGCCGTCAGCGGCCTCACCGCCAGCGGCGGCACGCCGAGCGCGCTCTGCCTCTTTACCTGCACGATCACCGCCTTCCCGAACTCGGGGACGGTGAAGTCGAAGGTGACGCTGAACGACACCTACGGCAACGTCGTCTCTGGCATCGGCAGCGCCAAGACGGTGACCGTGAGCGTCACCAGCGGCGGCACGATCAGCGGCTCGCCGCTGACCATCCCGGCCAGCGGCACGGCGATCACCAGCACCGAATTCACCTACAAAGCGCCGACCAGCGGCACCTTCTCCCACACGATCACGATCGCCGTCAGCACCTACACGTCGGCGACGATCGCGGTCAGCAACCCCTGAGGCCTCAGGCCGGCGGGTTCTCGGCGTACTGCGGCGCCCCGTCGCCGATCTGGTGCCAGCTCGCTTTGTAGGCGACCTGGAGGTGGAAGGCCGGCTCCATGTCGAGCTCGCGCATCAGGCCGGCGGCGACGAAGTATTTCTCGCCGAGGTCGTCGTAGATGCTCGAGCCGCAGTTGCTGCAGAAGTTCCGCGGCGCGAACTCGCTCTCGTAGGTGTTGACCAGGTCCTCGCCCTGGGTGAAGTGGAAGTTCTCTTTGGCGACGACCACCCCGGCCAGGCTCGAGCCGGTCCACCGCTGGCAGCGGCTGCAGTGGCAGTAGCCGAGCGCCTCCGGGTCGGTGACCTCGTACTCGACCTTGCCGCAAAGGCACGATCCAACCAGCGTCTCAGACATCACAACCCCTCTCTCCTCGTTGAACCACCCGCGATCGAAGCTACCACCG
The DNA here is from genome assembly GCA_036494495.1 of Solirubrobacterales bacterium. Lineage (GTDB taxonomy): Bacteria > Actinomycetota > Thermoleophilia > Solirubrobacterales > 70-9 > VAYN01. The sequence continues at coordinate 6,846 of DASXOF010000086.1, forward strand.
CGCCGGCTGCCGGGAGGGATGAATTCGCGCCCGCTCCTGCGCCGCCTCAGCCAGCGACGTAGGCGGCGAGGTGCTCGCCGGTGAGGGTCGAGCGGGCGGCGACGAGCTCGGCCGGGGGGCCCTCGAAGACGACCCGGCCGCCGTCGTGGCCGGCGCCGGGGCCGAGGTCGACGATCCAGTCGGCGTGCGCCATAACCGCCTGGTGGTGCTCGATCACGATCACCGACTTGCCGGCGTCGACGAGGCGGTCGAGCAGGCCGAGCAGCTGCTCGACGTCGGCGAGGTGGAGGCCGGTGGTCGGCTCGTCGAGGACGAAGACGCCGCCCTTCTCCCCGATCCGGGTGGCCAGCTTCAGCCGCTGCCGCTCGCCGCCGGATAGGGTGCTGAGCGGCTGGCCGAGGCTGAGGTAGCCGAGGCCGACGTCGGCCAGCCGCTCCAGCACCTTGTGGGCGGCAGGGGTGGCCGCCTCGCCGGCGGCGAAAAACTCGAGCGCCTCGGTCACCGGCATCGCCAGCACCTCGCTGATGTCCCTGCCGCCGAGCGTCAGCTCCAGCACCTCGGCCTGGAAGCGCTTGCCCTCGCACTCCTCGCAGGTGCTGGCGACGCCGGCCATCATCCCCAGGTCGGTGTAGACGACCCCGGCGCCGTTGCAGTTCGGGCAGGCGCCGTCGGAGTTGGCGCTGAAGAGGCCCGGCTTGACGCCATTGGCCTTGGCGAAGACTTTGCGGATCGGGTCGAGGGCGCCGGTGTAGGTGGCCGGGTTGCTGCGGCGCGAGCCGCGGATCGCGGTCTGGTCGACGACGACGACGCCCTCGCGGCCGGCGACCGAGCCGTTGACGAGCGAGCTCTTGCCCGAGCCGGCGACGCCGGTGACGACGCAGAGGACGCCGAGCGGGATGTCGACGTCGACGTCCTCGAGGTTGTGGGTGTCGGCGCCGCGCACTTCGAGCGCCTCGGTCGAGGTGCGCACCTCCTGCTTCAGCGCGGCGCGGTCGTCGAGGTGGCGCCCGGTCAGCGAGCCGTTGGCCCGCAGCCCCGCGACCGTGCCCTCGAACACCACCTCGCCGCCGGCGCCGCCGGCACCCGGGCCGAGGTCGATGACGTGGTCGGCGATCGCGATCGCCTCCGGCTTGTGCTCGACCACCAGCACCGTGTTGCCCTTGTCGCGCAGCTGCCGCAGCAGGTCGTTCATCCGCTCGATGTCGTGCGGGTGCAGGCCGATCGTCGGCTCGTCGAAGACGTAGGTGACGTCGGTCAGCGAGGAGCCGAGGTGGCGGATCATCTTCGTCCGCTGCGCCTCGCCGCCGGAGAGGGTGCTGGCGGGGCGGTCGAGGCTGAGGTAGCCGAGCCCGATCTCGACGAACGAGTCGAGGGTCTGGCCGAGCGCCTCCAGCAGCGGCGCGACCGAGGGCTCCTTCAGGCCGCCGATCCACTCGGCGAGGTCGGTGATCTGCATCGCGCAGGCGTCGGCGATGCTGACCCCGCCGATCTTCGAGGCGCGCGCCTCGGGGGCGAGCCGGGTGCCCTCGCACTCGGGGCAGGGGCTGAAGGCGACGGCGCGCTCGACGAAGGCGCGGACGTGCGGCTGCATCGCGTCGGGGTCCTTCGAGAGCATCGATTTCTGGACCCGGGGGATCAGCCCTTCGTAGGTCATGTTGATGTTCTCGATCTTCATCCGGGTCGGCTCTTGGTGGAGGAAGGCGCGCAGTTCCTTCTTCGTGTACTTGCGGATCGGCTTGTCGGGGTCGACCAGGCCCGAAGAGGTGTAGAGCCGGTAGTTCCAGCCGCCGGCTTTGTAGCCGGGGATCGTCAGCGCGCCTTCGTTCAGCGACTTGGCGTCGTCGTAGAGCTGGGTCAGGTCGATGTCGGTGACCGTGCCGCGGCCCTCACAGCGCGGGCACATGCCGCCGGTGCGGGCGAAGGACTTCTTCACCACCTTGCCGCCGCCGCGTTCGATCGTCATCGCGCCGCTGGCCCGCACCGAGGGGACGTTGAACGAGTAGGCGTTGGGCGAGCCGGCGTGCGGCTCGCCCAGGCGGCTGAAGAGGATCCGCAGCATCGCGTTGGCGTCGGTGGCGGTGCCGACGGTGGAGCGGGCGTCGCCGCCCATCCGCTCCTGGTCGACCAGGATCGCCGTCGTCAGCCCGTCGAGGACGTCGACCTCGGGCCGCGCCAGGGTCGGCATGAAGCCCTGGACGAAGGCGCTGTAGGTCTCGTTGATCAGGCGCTGAGACTCTGCCGCGATCGTGCCGAAGACGAGCGAGCTCTTGCCCGAGCCGGAGACGCCGGTGAAGACCGTCAGCCGCCGCTTCGGGATCTCGACGCTGATGTCCTTGAGGTTGTTGACCCGGGCCCCGTGGACCCGGATCAAGTCGTGACCGTCGGCGGCGTGCACTACCGAGCGCTCAGCTCAGCTGCTGGATCCGGAGCAGGTTTCCCGCCGGATCCCGGAAAGCGCAGTCGCGGACGCCGTAGGGCTGGTCGGTCGGCTCCTGGACGACCTCGGCGTCGCCAGCCTGCAGGCGCTCGAAGGTGCCGTCGACGTCGCCGGAGGAGAGGTTGAGCGAGGCGAAGGTGCCCTTCGCCATCATCTCGGCGATCGTCTTCTGCTCGTCCTCGGTGATGCCGGGGGTCGCCTGCGGCGGGTAGAGCACGATCGAGACGTCGGGCTGGTCCGGCGGGCCTACCGTGATCCAGTGCATGCCTTCGTAGCCGACGTCGTTTCGGACCTCGAAGCCGAGCGTGTCGCGGTAGAACGCGGTTGCCGCCTCGGGGTCGTTTTGCGGGAGCATGGTGGAGTGAATTGAGATGTCCATGGGCGGCACCTTAGGCCCGGCTGACGGCCGTGTCTTCTCGATTCCTGACGGGTCTCGTCACCTGCTTGGCGACGCACGAGGGCATCCCCTCCGTCGCCTCCGCCTGCTGGCGCTTGTAGGCGCTCGGCGGCATCCCGACCAGCTCGGTGAAACGGGTGCTGAAGGTGCCGAGCGAGGAGCAGCCGACCTCGAAGCAGATCTCGGTGACGCTGAGGTCGCCGCGGCGCAGCAGCGCCATCGCCCGCTCGATCCGCCTCGTCATCAGGTAGCTGTAGGGCGACTCGCCGTAGGCGAGGCGGAACTGGCGGCTGAAGTGCCCGGCGGACATGTGGACGCCGGCCGCGATCGCCTCGACGTCGAGCGGCTGCGCGTACTCGCGATCGATCCGGTCGCGGGCCCGGCGCAGCAGCGCCAGGTCCTGCAGTTGCTGGGCGGTGGCGGGCCCGTTGCTCACTCCGCGATCATGGCATCTCGCAATCGAGACCGAGAAAGGACGGGACCAATGGCCGACGAGAAATCCCCCTCCGAGCTGATCGACGCCAGGATCGAGGAGCTCGGCGACTGGCGCGGCGAGACCCTCGCCCGTGTCCGAGCCCTGATCAAGGAGGCCGACCCCGAGGTGGTCGAGGAGTGGAAATGGCGGGGCGTCCCGACCTGGTACCACGGGGGCATGATCTGCACCGGCGAGACCTACAAGGAGGTCGTCAAGGTCACCTTCGCCAAGGGCGCCTCGCTCGAGGACCCCGCCGGCCTCTTCAACTCGAGCCTCGAGGGCAACGTGCGGCGGGCGATCGACATCCGCGAGGGCGAGGAGATCGACGCCGGCGCCTTCCAGGACCTGATCCGCGCCGCGGTGGCGCTGAACGAGGGCTAGGAGGGCTGGCGCGGCCGGAGCCCCGAAGGGGCCCCGGCCGCGGTTGCAACGTCGAGGTCTGGAGCTGATCGCGACTACGGCAGCTCGCGGACGACTGTCTTGCCACTGGCTTCTGTCGCATCGTGGAAGCCGAATGTGAATCTCACCGGCCATTCCCCGAGTTTGACTTCGGAGCCGCTGGTGGCGCTGAATTCTTCGGTGTGGATGTTCGCCGACTGGGAGCGGAGCGTCCCTTTGAGCGAGTATTCGCCGGCGAGGGCGCAGCCTTCGACTTTGACCGTGGCGAGGTAGCCGCCTTCTTTCGCCACGTAGGAGGTGCGCATGACTTCTCCCAGGTCTTCGGAGGTTTCGAGCAGCGGCACCGTTTTGATCGGTTCGCTGATGAAGCAGCCGAGGGGTTTGATCACTTTGCAGCCCGAGAGGATCATCGTCCCTTCCCCGACGAAGCCCCGGACGCCTTCTTTTTCGTAACTGGTGACGAATTTGTTCCCCGAGTACGTTGCGCAGTTGATTTCAGCCGGGGAGGCGAACACTTCCCAGTCGATTTTGACGATGCCTGTGTTTGTCCGGATCAGCCAGGCACTTTCGCTGACTGTGGTTGTGTGGTATTCGCCTTCGGTGTTCGCGTTTTCGCAGTTCGCGTCGAGGAAGTGTTTCGATGTGAATTTCTCTCCCACTGCCGGGATCTTGCACTCCTCTGTGGTGCTCGCCGCGGCTCCGCTCACGCCTTGAATCGCGAGCATCGCCAGGAACATGCAACAGGCCGTCAGGCCCACCAGCCGTTTGCGCAGGGTCATCGGTGCACTCCTTCGTTCTGAGATTGGGTCGAACAGCGGCGCCGATACTCCCGCTCGACTCCCCGTCCAGTCAAGGAATTTCCAGTATTGCCTCTCACCGACCGCGCGGTCAGCCGCGGAACAGCCCGTCACAGTGCCGTCTCGGCGCTCCGCGATTCGGCGCGCGCTCCACTCCGCACACGCGGCGCAAGCCCTCTGGCCCGATTGGACGGGTCGCTAGAGTCGATCGCACCTTGGCAAGGGATCACCGCAGATGAGCGACGAGCTCCCGGTCGTCGCCTGCTCGTTGGAGGCGGGTGCGCTGCGACAGCGGCTGGAGGAGATCGCCGCCGTCGGCGCCGAGAGCCTCACCGGACGCAGCACCAGTGGCGACACCCACTCGCTGCGCTTCCGCTCCGACCCGGCGACCCGCGAGCGGCTCGAGCGGATCGTCGCCGCCGAGGCGGCGTGCTGCGCCTTCCTCGACCTCGATCTCCGCGCGGAGGGAGACGCGCTGGTCCTGACCATCGCCGCCCCTGCCGACGGTCAGCCCGTTGCCGACCAGCTGGCTCTGGCCTTCGGCGGCTCTTAGGCCTGCAGGCACTACTCCAGAGGCTCGTCCGCGATCGCGTAAGCGTCCTGACCGAGCTGGGCGAGCCAGCCTCGGAGAATGCGATGGACGCTTTCGGCCCCGACCACCTCGGCGTCGGGCCAGGCGAGCTCCCCGGGGTGGAGGACGAACGGAAAGGACTGCGTCCCGCCCATGCCGCCGTGCGAGCCGACCAGCTCCTCGAACGCCGCGACTTCGCCGAACTGCGGCCAGTAGGCGCTGTTGATCATCAGGTCGGCGCAGTGCGGGAAGGCGTCGGTGCGGCGCACGTGGCGCGCCGCGTTCGGCCCGAACGGCGCCAGGGGGTCCTCGCCGACGACCCGGCCGGAGTCGAGGTGGTTGGTGCCGGCGCGGCCGAGCGCGAGGGCGCCGTCCGCCTCGGAGCGGACGAGGACGAAGCCGACCCCGGGGTGGTCCCGGAGGGCCGGGATCAGCTCCGGGTAGAGCGCTTCGATCCGCTCCAGCGGGACCCGCCCGGGAAGCCGGGGGAAGCTGACCAGGCCGAGGCAGCCGGAGGCCATCACCGACAGCTCCGGGACCTCGTCGGCCGCCGCCGCGCCCTTCTCCCGCTGCGCCTGCTCGTCGAGCATCACCGCGCCGTCGGCGACCCGCCCGCGGGTCGCGACCCGGACCGCGCGGCCGCCGACGGTGTCGTCGCGGGCCACCTCGGTGAGGCCGGCGCTGAAGTAGGAGAGCGCGTCGTCGTCGCCCCCGACCGCCGCGAAGACCCGGCTGGCGTCGCAGCTCTCGCGCACCAGCTCCTCCAGCGAGTGCCCGAAGCGGTCGCGGAAGGTCTCGCCCTGCGACTGGCCGTGGTCGGAGAGCACCACCAGGCGGTAGGGCCGCGGCGCCTCCTCGCAGGCCCGCGCGATCCGGGCGATCTGGCGATCGAGGTCGTGGAGGACGGCGAGCGCGTCGGGGCGCTCGATCCCGGAGTGGTGGGCGACCTCGTCGTAGGCGAGGAAGGTGGTGTAGATGCAGGGGCGGCCGGCGAGGACGTCGCCGATCACCGTCGCCACCTGGAGGTCGCGCTGGACCACCGTCGCCCAGGCGCGCATCAGCGAGTAGGTGCGGCTGCGGGGGATCCGCGGGCTGACGTCGTCGCGGACCTGGGAGCGGGCGGCGCGCCGCTCGCGGCCGATGTCGGCGAGCGAGAGGACGAAGGTCCGGGCGACCGCGTAGGGCCGCGCGAAGTAGGCGCTGTAGTCGCGCCCCAGCGGGCGCCGCCGGCTCAGCGCCGTGCTCATCGTCAGCATCGAGTGCGGCGCGTCGCCGGAGAGGATGTTGGCCCGGCTCGCCCCGTCGGCGTGGAGCAGCCCGCGGCCGTCGGAGTGCCGCCGCTCGAGCTCTTCGGCGTCGCGGGGATGGTTGGTGACGATCGCCCGGCCGCGCTCCTTCTCCCACCAGCGGAAGGCCGGCATGTCCTCGTTCGAGCCGTGCAGGAGCCCGGCCTGGCAGGCGCCGGTCTGCGAGGACCAGTCGGTCTCCCAACGGCTCAGCCGGTGCGACCCCGAGCGCAGCCAGGCGCCGAGCGTCGGCGCGTTGCCGTCGCGGATCGCCCGCAGCAGGACGTCGTGCGCGAGGCCGTCGATCTCCAGCAGGAGCAGCCCGGGGACCTCGCTCTCGACCACGTCGCCGCGGCGCCGCGCCTGCCGCCTGACCACCTGCCGGTACCACCATTCGTCCTCGTCGACCGCGAAGGCGTAGTTGACCACCGCGGTCGTCGCCGCCAGCACCAGCGTCACGACCACCGCCTCGATCACCCCGATCCCGGCGCCCGGCAGCAGGTCGATCACCAGCCCGACCAGCACCGCGTTGAGGACGAGGCCGCCGAGGCCGAGGGTGATCACGTTGAGCTGCAGCGAGAGCCGCGCCAGCACCGGCCAGACGAAGGCGTTGAGGATCCCGACCAGGGCCGCCGCCGCCAGCGCCGTCCCGATCCCGTCGAGCTCGAACCCGGCCAGCAGCTGGGCGAGCACCAGCAGCACCGCCGCGTCGAGCACGGTGACGAAGATTGCCCGGAGTGCGCGCGAGGCTCGCATCGGCCGGGGCAGCCTAGATGAGTAGTTCCACGGCGAGGGCTGACCGGGGGCGCGCCCGGCCGAGCAGGCCGAGGTCGCAGGGTTCGCAGAGATGCGAAGTGCGCGTGGGGCGCCTTTGTTCGGCATATCCGAACAAAGGCGCCCCACGCGCTAGGCGGGCGGCAGGGACAGCGCCGCGCCGGGCATCAGCACCCGCACCTCGACCTCGGGGGCCAGCACCCGGGCGCGGGCGGCGAACTCGCGCGCCGGCTCGCTCAGCGGCCGCGGCCGCGGCCGCGCCAGGCCGAGCGGGTAGAGCGTGCCCCAGTGGATCGGCACCGCGATCCGCGGCGAGAGCAGGGCCGCGGCGCGGGCGGCGCGCTCGGGGTCCAGGTGGCCGGGCCCGAGGGTCGGACCCCAGCCCCAGACCGGGAGCAGCGCCAGGTCGAGGTCGACGCCAAGCTCCGCCATCCCGGCGAAGAGGTCGGTGTCGCCGGCGAAGTAGAGCCGCCGCGTGCCCTCGACCAGGAACCCCAGAGGCTCGGCCGCGACGCCGCGGCGCCCGATCTCATGCGCGGCCGCGGTCGCGGTGACCAGCGCCTGCCCCACCCGGTGCGACTCGCCGGGGCCGAGCTCGACCACCTCGCCGAACCCCTTCGCCGCGAAGAAGCGGCCGGCTCCGGCCGGGACGATCAGCGGCACTCCGCCCGCCGCCCGGCGCAGCGAGCGCAGCTCGAGGTGGTCGCGGTGCAGGTGGGAGACGAGGACCGCGTCGACCCCCTCGAGCAGGTCGCGCGGCGGGGGCGGCCCGTGCCGGCGGAGCGGCCCGACCCAGCCGCCCAGCACCGGGTCGGTGAGCAGGCGCACCCCGTCGAGCTCGATCAGGACGGTCGCGTGACCGACGTAGACGATCCGGTCCTCGCCCATCCGGCGAGCTTAGATCGGCCCCGGCCGACCGGACGGCTGGGCCCCGATCGGCGAACCGCGGTGTCGGGTTGAAACCGCTTGACTGGTTTATCCTGCCGCGCGGCGATGGCGGCAATCTCACCCCCTTGGATCGTCGGCTTCGGGGTCGCGGGGATCGGGCTCGGGGCGCTCGGGGCCTACCTCCTCGCAAGCCGCAAGGTCTCACTGAAGCCGGCGGCGATTCCGCTCGTCTCGCTGCTGGTCACCCTGCGGGCGCTGCTCCTGCCGCTCCTCGCCGCCGTCCTCGTCGGGCTGTTCCACCTCGGCGGCGTCGTGCTCGTCGCCGGCGCGGCGGTGCTGGCGTTCGCCGGCGGCGCCCTGCTGGTCGTGCCCGAGCTGCCGCAGCTCCGCGCCGCCGGCGCCTGGGACCTGCGCCGCAACTGGATCTGGCTGGTGCTGGCGGTGCTCGGGCTGACCGCCGGCGGCCTGCTGCTGGCCTCCAACCGAGCGCTCGAGTCGATCGGCGGCCTCGCCTCGATCCTGCTCGTCCTCGCCCTCGTCTTCTGGCTCCTCGCCTTCGGCCTGCGGATGCTCTCGCACTGCTCGACCCGGCTGCGGGCCGGCGTCGCCCTCTTCGTCGTCCTCACCGGCTACCGCCTCGGGGCGGCGATCGGGCTCGTGCCCGGCGGCGATCTGATCTCCGACCACCTCTCCTTCCTCGATTGGCTGCTGCCCGCCCTCGCGATCGCGTTCATCGCCGCCGAGGCGGTGCTGGACACGATCGCGGTGAAGCTCGGCGAGGACCCCAAAGGCGAGGAGCAGACTCCACGCCTGCGGCCCTTCATCCGCGCGATCCGCGGCGGCGGGATCGGCGCCGGGCGGGTGCGCCTCTTCCAGGGCCTCGGCCTCCGGGCCGCGATGGTCGCCGCCAGCGTCCTCCTACTGGCCGCCTGGATCGGCCTCGCCCAGACCGACCAGCCGGGCAAGCGGCTCAGCACCGACACCGCGACCGAAGCGGGCGAAGCGTCGACGACGCCGCCGGCGCCCAGCAGCTACGGCTCCGACGAAGCGCTCGCCGCCGCCTACAGCCCGGTCCTGGCGCTGACCCGGGCCGAGCGCTGGTCGCCGATCCCCTACGACGGATATGTCGAATCGGCCGCGCTCAGCGGGCCGCTGCCGAAACCGTTGCCGCCACAGCCGAGCGTGGCGGAAAAGCTCGGGGTGGGCTGCCCGCGGCTGGCCTCGACGCCCTGCTTCCGGCTCTCGATCCGCTGCCCGACCGGCGGCGAAGCCTGCAGCGAACCCGATCCCCACCCCGAGCGCAGCGACGAAGGCCTCTATCGCGAAGGCGCCGTCTACGTCCGCGTCTCCCGCCGCGGCGCCGAGGAACAGCTCGAAGAACGGCGCAACACCGAAAAGCTGAGCAAATCCGACCGCTGGCCGCCGCAGCTCTTCCGCCCCGAAGGCCCCTACGCGAAGCCGCTCTCGATCCTCCTCCAGTACTGGTACTTCTACCGCTACGACGAATGGGAAACCCACGTCTTCGCCGGCAAGCTGGTGCAGCGCCACGAAGGCGACTGGGAGGCGGTGACGATCGGCCTCTCCGACAGCGAACCGCTCTTCGTCGCCTACTCGGCCCACTGCGCCGGGACCTGGGTGCCGTGGGAAGAAGCCGAACTCTCCGACCGGCTCGGCGGCCGCACCCACCCGCTCGTCGCGGTGGCCGAGGGCTCGCACGCCAACTACCCGCGCGCCGATCAGAAGCGCTCACCCGACTGGGCCGGCTGCCAGGGGGCGCCGGCGGGGACGACGACCCTGCTCAGCTACGCCTCCAACATCCGCGACAAGACCGAATACGGCTGGGAGTGGTACCCCGGCGAAGGCGGCATCCACGTCGTCACCGAAGGCGAAGCGCCGATGGCCTTCCCCGGCTACTGGGGCGCGAGCGAAAGCACGAAGCTCTACGGGTTCTTCAAGACCACCGACCTCGGCGAAGGCCACGGCCCGGAAACGCCGAGCGAGCAGCCGCTCTGGCGCACCCCGGTGACGAAGATCTTCTGCGGCAACTACAGCCAGCCGGATCTGCCCGGCTCGGCCTCCCACGACTACTGCCCGGCGCACTCCTCCTAGATCCGGTCGAGCCCCATCCGCCGGGCCACAGCCTCCGGAGAGGGATCGACCCGAGCCGGGATCTCCGCCAGCTTTCGTGCGATCTTCGCGCGGTCCCACCTGACGTCGATGTACGGGCAGAGGTACGCGGGGCCGCTGTTTTCGACTTCGATGTCGGTGAAGTACCGCAGCGCCCTCTCGTGCAGCTCCTCGGGGATGAAGAGGAACGCGACGTCCCTGGGGGTGAAGTCGAGGCCGCCGGGCACGCGCCACTCCCGCTCCCAGGGGTAGTCCCCGAAGCTGGTCCTGGTCGTCGCCAGGTCGATGAACGGAGCGATCCGCCAGAGGGGATCGTCGGGGTCGATGCCACCGCTGCTCTGCCGCGCCACGAGCTCCCTGAGAGCGGCAGCCGCGTCGGAGTCGTCCTCGACGTACCAGAGCCTCGCCCCACCCTTCGAGCGCAGGAAGCGCTGCGAGAAGCCGATCCCGTATTCGCTGCGGCTGCCGGCGAGGCGGGCGAGGAGATGGAGGGGGATCTCGGAGAAGCACGCCGGTCGATTGCGGTCCCGGAGCCCGGCGATCTCCCCGGCGACCCCATGAGCTTCGGCGACCGGGTCGACCCTCCCCTCGTAGAGGATGCTCATCACGGAGTGGTACCCGCTCTCCTCCCCGTCGGGATTCAGCGAGCTGGCGCTCGGCCGGACGAAGTGCACGGCCCAGGGCGACATGTCCTCGTACTCGGTCACCGCGGGATCGTAGAAGCAGCTCCCCGGTACGTCGACCAGCCCGCTTGAAGGTTGACGGGGTTGACGGTATCCTCGGCCTTGCCATGGCATCGAATCCAGCCCTCCTCGATCGCACCGTCGAAGAGTTCCGCCGCACCCTCACCGAGATCGGCGGCCAGCCGAGCTCGGCCGACGACGCCGAGGCGATCGGGCGCCGCGCGGCGATGGCCGTCCTCGCCGGCGACGCCTGGGAGCGGGCGCTGGGCGACCTCCTGACCAGCGCCGAGGCGCGGATCCTGCTCGGCGGGGTGAGCCGGGAGGCACTGCGCAAGCGAGTGGCGAGCGGGTCGGCGATTGCCCTGCGGGACGACGCCGGCTCGGTCCGCTACCCCCGCTGGCAATTCGACGCCGCCGGCGGCTCCCTCTTTCCCGTCGTCAGGCAGCTGAACGAGATCTTCGGCGACGCGGGCCTCGATCCCTGGACCCTCGCCTCGTTCGCCACCACTCCCCAGGCCGAGTTGGACGACCGCACGCCGGTCGAGGCCTTTCCCGACGAGGACGCCGGACCTCTGCTCGAGGCGGCCCGCCGCGCCGCCGCCGAGCTCTCTCGTTGAGCCCCCGCGGCATCCCGGCTCCTGCCGGGGAGCTGCCCGAGCTGCCGACCGTCCCGCTCGGCGCCAGCCGGCTGTGGCGGATCCACGCCGCGGCCGCCGAGCCCTGGTTCTTCGACCCCGGCCCGAACGGCCGGTTCAACCTCGGTGACGTCGGCACCTGTTACCTCGCCGAGGAGCGCCTCGGGGCGTTCGTCGAGAAGTTCGGCCGCCTCCTCCGCCCCGGCGGCGTGATTCCCGAGCCGCTGGTCAAGGGCCAGCGGCTCTCGAGCCTGCGGCCGCCCCGGGTCGAAGTCGTCGACCTGACCGATCCGCGGGTGCTCGGGCGCGCCGGCCTGACCGCCGAGATCCACAGCACCACCGACTACGCGCTCACCCGGTCGTGGGCGCTCGCCCTGCGCGACGCCGGCTACCGCGGCATCCGCTACCGGGCGCGCCACGACCCGCGCGGCGAGCTGACCTCGGTCGCCCTCTTCGGCTCCGCCAGGCCGCCGCGCTCAGCGGCCCGCACCACCGAGATCCCGCTCGACCTGATCCACGAGGCGGCGGAGACCTTCGCGATCACGGTCCTGCCCCGCCGTCACCGCAGGCGCTCGGGGTGAACGATCAGGACGCTGCGGCTGCTGTGCTGAGCGACCGCCGAGGCGACGCTCCCGAGCAGCACCTTCGACAGCCCCGTGCGGCCGCGGGAGCCGATCGCGATCGCGTCGGCGTCGAGCTGCTCGGCGACGTCGACGATCTCCTGCCAGGGGCTCGGAGCGATCCCGACCCGTGGCTCGGCCGCGAACCCCGCCTCGCGAGCGAGGGCGGCACCTTCCTCGGCGATCGCGGTCGCCTCGTTCTGCGCCGCGTCCTGCATCGCGGAGACGGTGACCGGATCGAGCGTGGTCGCGCCGCCGAGCCCGGTGAAGTCGTAGTGCTCGATCTGATTGCGGACGGTGAGGACGACCGCCCGGCGACCGGCGCCGAGGATGCGGCCCGCCTCGGCGATCGCGCCCTTCGCCTGGTCGGAGCCGTCGTAGGCGATCAGGATCGGCCCCCGCTCCCTGTCCGCACCGGGCGGCATGGGTCGAGGGTAGCGGCAACGATGTTCTCTTGCCCGCGATGCAGCACCCGCTTCGAGGCGGGCGCGGTCACTCCCACCCCGATCTGCCCGAGGTGCCGGGACGAGAACGACGACTTCTCCCCTCTGACCCTCTGAATCTTCGACCCCCCGGCCCCACGCTTACCGGGCGAATCGCAGGGTAAGAGCGAACGGAAATGAAGCCCGGCCGAGACATCCCGCGAACGCATCGCGGACCGGCTCAGCCGCAACCGCCGGAGCAGCGCCGAGCGCAACCGCCGCAATCTGCAGCACGGCCGGGGAGCTTCGACTGGTCGTCGAGAGCGGCTTGCCCGCTCTCGATTTCGCGAAGCGCCTTCTCGGCCTGACCGGGACGGAGGAGAGTTTCTTGCCTGCGCCTCCCACGCATCCAACGATACGTGCGGCAGGCACCCCTTCCCCCGAACTGACTTTTCCGGAGGTCGGACCCGGGTTCGTGCCGTGCTAGCCCTCGCCGTCGGGCGGTAGCAAATCGGCGGCGACCCGCTCGAAATCGTCCGCCGAGGCCGGTTTCATGCCGCGCTCGGCGTACAGCTCCGAGATCGGCGTGATTGGCGGCTCGAGCGTCAGCCCGTCGCCCTCACGGGCCGGCACCGCCTCGTAACGGCGGCCGTCGAGCTCGACCAACTCACCGCCATGAAGATCGAGCTTTTTGACAGCAGTTGCCATATATGGAAAGTGTGGAGAGGACATAGAGGGTTGTAGATGCAGAGAGCCGTAGAGCGAGAGTGGAGAAGCCGGACGCTCACCCGCCGAGACGCTCTACCGTCCGCGGGCGGCTTCCACGTTCGACCGATGTGGGCCGGAGAGCCAGTCGGCGTCCGGGCCCAGGCGCGGGTCGTCGGGCTCCTCCCCCCGTCGCAGCGCGGCGATGTAGGCGCGGTCGGCGGCGAGCCGGGCCGCAACCTCGGGGCCCCGGGCGACGGCGCCGTGGCCGGGGACGACGACGTCGACCTGCTCGGCGGCCTCGCCGAGGCGGTCGAGGGCCGATTCGTAGGCGCCCAGCTGATCGGCTTGACGAGGGTCGAAGAGCGGGATCAGGACGTCGGAGAGCATGTCGCCGGCGAGGAGGACGCGGCAGTCGGCGAGGAGGATGGCGGCGTGGCCGACGGCATGGGCCTGGTGCTCGATGATCTCGCCCGGCACGGGACCGCCGTCAGCGGGCAGAGGGGTGACGAGGGCGATCAGCTCGAGCGGGATTCCCGATGCGCTCTCCGCCGCCATCTGCTGCGCCCGCTCCCGGGCTTCAGTGGCGAGGTCGACGCAGGGGACGGTGGCGTAGCGCGGCACCTCGCCGAAGCGGGAGTGCCAGAGCAGGTGATCCCAGTGGGGATGGGTCGAGAAGCCGGCGACCACCGGGAGGCCGAGCCCTTCCACGTCATCGGCGAGCTGGTCCAGCTCCGAGCCGTCGATGCCGGGATCGACCAGGATCAGCCCCTCCTCCCCGCGCACGACGATGGAGTTGGTCCAGACCCACTCGCTCTGCCGGACCCAGACGCCGTCGGCCACCTGATTCAGCATCGGGACACTATGGCGGAGGGAAGGAGTTCAGCCTTCCGGCCGCCTGTAGACCGTCACCACGGCGGCGCCGCCGAGGCCGATGTTGTGCTGGAGGCCGACCTTCGCTCCCTCCAGCTGGCGCCGGTCGGCCTCGCCGCGCAGCTGCCAGACGAGCTCCGAGCACTGGGCGAGGCCGGTGGCCCCGAGCGGATGGCCCTTCGAGATCAGGCCGCCGGAGGGGTTGACCAGGGGGCCGCGGCCGCCGTAGGTGGTTGCTCGGTCGTCGACCAGGGCCGCGCCCTCGCCCGGGGCGGCGAAGCCGAGGGCCTCGTAGGTGAGGAGCTCGTTGGTGGAGAAGCAGTCGTGGAGCTCGCAGACGTCGACCTCGGTTGCCCCGACGCCGGCCTCCTCGTAGGCGCGGCGCGCCGCCTCGCGGCTCATATCGGCGCCGACGACGGTGATGCAGGTGGCGGTCTGGTCGAAGGAGGAGTCGAAGTCGGTGACCAGCGCCTGGCCGGCGATCTCGATCGCGCCGTCCCAGAGGTCGTTGGCTTCGACGAAGCGCTCCGAGGCGATGACGGCGGCGGCGGCGCCGTCCGAGGTCGGCGAGCACTGCAGCTTGGTCAGCGGGGCGTGGATCATCGGCGAGCCGAGGATCTCCTCGATCGAGTACTCGACCTGGAACTGGGCGTAGGGGTTGTCGACCGAGTGGCGGTGGTTCTTCCAGGCGATCCAGGCGAAGTGCTCCGGGGTGCTGCCGTGGAGCAGCATGTGGTCGCGGCCCGCGTTGCCGAACATCCGCGGCGCGAAGGGCGACTCCTCCGAGGCCCGGATCTCGTCCATCCGCTCGAGGTGGCGCGAGAGCGGGTTGGCGCGATCGGGGAACTTGACGCCGAGCGAGCCCCGCTCCATCTTCTCGAAGCCGAGCGCCAGCGCGCACTCGGCGGCGCCGAACCCGACCGCCTGGCGGGCGAGATACAGGGCGCTCGACCCGGTCGAGCAGTTGTTGTTGACGTTGACCACCGGGATGCCGCTGCGACCGAGCCCGTAGAGCGCCCGCTGTCCCGCGGTCGAATCGCCGTACACGTAGCCGACGAACGCCGCCTCGATTTCCTCGTAGGCGACGCCGGCGTCGGCGAGCGCTGCGGCTCCGGCCTCGACCGCCCAGTCGGGATAGTCGCCCTCCTTCTTCCCGGGCTTCTCGAACTTCGTCATCCCGACGCCGAGGACGAAGACCCTTTCGCGGCTGCGGGTCACGGGGCCACCCCATGGGCGAAGGAGCGGATCGCCTCGGCGCAGGCGGCCGCCCCCGCCTCGGAGATCGCGACCGTGTAGTGACCGGTGTCGGGAATCCGGCGCAGCTCCATCGCGGCGAGCTCGGCCCGCATCGTCTCCAGCTCGGCCTCGCCGAGCACCGGCGGGCTGCCGGGCGCCAGGCCCGCCTCGGCGGCGAGCACCAGCGCCGGGCAGCGCACGCCTCGCAGCCGGCCGCTGCCGCGATCGTTCTCGGCGATGTCGGCCAGGTCGGCGAGCGCCGCCGCCGGCTCGGCCTTGGGGACATAGCCGTCGCGGCCGCGCCCGAGGTCGTAGAGCAGGTTCTGCTCGACGACCGGGCCCCAGTGCCCGTCGAAGGCCCCGCGCCCGCGCCACTCCTCCAGGTAGGCGGCCGGCGAGTCGTAGACCGTCGAGAGCCGGGCGAGCGCCGGCTTCACCTGCTCCAGCAGCGCCTCGACCTCGCTGCCGAGCATGACGCCGCCGTCGATCAGGACGACGCCGCTGACCCGATCCGGGTTGCCGGCGGCGATCGCGGTCGCGACGTAGGCGCCCATCGAGTGGCCGGCGAGGATCGCGCGCTCGATCCCGACCGCGTCCATCAGCGCCAGGACGTCGGCGGCATGGGCCTCGATCGTGCTCTCCTCCCCGGCCGGGCTGGAGGCGCCGCGGCCGCGCAGGTCCGGCGCGACGACGCGGAGCTCGCCCGCCAGCGAGGCGGCGACCGCGGCCAGGTTGCGGTGCTGGTTGGTCAGCCCGTGCACGGCGACCAGGGCCGGCCCCTCCCCCGGCCACTCGCCGAAGAACAGGTGCCCACCGCCCGCGAGCGGGGCGAGGTCGGTGATCGGCGGCGCCAGCTCAGGCATCGGCGACCTCCACCCTAGGCGCGACGCCGAGGTAGGTGGCGTCGAGCTCGCCGCCGGCGACGAGCTCATCGACCGTGCCCTCGGCTTGGATGCGGCCCGCCTCCACCGTGTAGGCCCGGTTGGCCAGGGCCAGCGCAAGGTCGACCCGCTGCTCGGCGATCAGCATCGCCACGCCGTCGGCGCGCAGCCCCTCGAGGACCGCGAGCACCTCCTCGACCATTACCGGCGAGAGCCCGGCGCTGGGCTCGTCGATCAGCAGGCAGCGCGGCTCGGCGAGCAGCCCGAGGGCGAGGGCGACGAGCTGCTGCTGGCCGCCGGACATCGTCCCCACCTGCTGGCCCTGGCGCTCGCGCAGCAGCGGGAACCGCTCGGTGAGCCGCGAGCGCAGCTCGGTGGCGTTGCGGGCAACCAGGTCGAGGTGCTCGCGCACCGTGAACGACGGGATCAGCGTCGAGCGGCCCTCGGCGACGTGGACGAGGCCGCGACGGGCGCGGATGTGGGGGCCGCGGCTCTCGAGCGCTTCGCACCCGAGCGCGACGGTGCCGGAGCAGCGCGGCAGCGTCCCCGAGAGCGCCCGCAGCAGCGTCGTCTTGCCGGCGCCGTTCGGCCCCAGCAGGAAGACGACCTCGTGCTCGGCGACGTGCAGCGAGACGTCGCGGATCGCGTCGTCGGCGCCGTAGCCGCCACCGAGCCCGCTCGCCGAGAGCAGCGGCGCGCTCATGCCAACGCCGCCTGGCCGAAGTAGAGCCTGCGGACCTGCTCGTCGGACTGGATCCGCTGCGGCGAGCCCTCGGCGATCACCGCCCCCTCCGACATCACCACAACCCGGTCGGCGACCTCCATCAGGAAGCGGAGGTCGTGGGCGACGACCACCGTCGCGGCGCCGTGCCGGTCGCGGCGCTCGCGCAGAACCCCGATCAACCTGTCGACCTCCTCGCCGGAGAGTCCGGTGGTCGGCTCGTCGAGCAGCAGCACCGGCGCGTCGGTGGCCAGCATGCAGGCGATCTCTACCAGCCGCCGCTGCCCGCTCGGCAGCTCGCGGACCGGCGTCGCGCGAACCGCGGCGGGAACCTCGAGCGCGTCGAGCGCGCCCTCCGCCCTGGCCCTCAGATGCTCGTACCGGCGCGGCGCCGGCGCCGCGTGGAGGGCGATCATCGCGTTCGTCACCGGCGTCTCGTCCATCGCCAGGCCGCCGTGCTGGAAGCTGCGCCGCAGGCCGAGGCGGGCGCGCCGGTGGGCGGTCGTCCGGGCCACCTCCCGGCCGAACAGGGAGACCGAGCCCTCGCCGCGGCGCTGGCGCCCGGAGATCAGGTTCAGCAGCGTCGTCTTGCCGGCGCCGTTGGGCCCGATCAGGCCGACGATCTCGCCGCCGCGGACGCTGATCGCGGCGTCGTCGACGGCCCGCACGCCGCCGAAGGTGACCGTCGCCGACTCGACCGCCACGGCCGGCTCTCCCGCCGCCGCGGCCGGCGCCCCCGCCGGCTCGGCGGGGGCGGCGACGGCGGCTGCGCTCGCCGGCTGAGGAGGCGGCAGCGGGAGGCGCCGCGCCAGGTCACGCAGTTGCTGGTTGAGGCCGCCGTTGTAGAAGGCGAGCGTCGCGATCAGGCCGATCGGCGCCAGGTATTCGACCAGGGTGCCGAGCCCGCTGAACCACTCCGGCACGACGGCGAAGGCGAACGCCGCGATCGCCACCCCCCACTGGCTGCCGCGGCCGCCGATCACGACGACGCTGAGCAGCAAGAGCGAAAGGGCGGGCGGAAAGGAGCTGACCGAGGCGCCGCCGAGCAGCAGGGCCCAGAGCGCGCCGGCGAAGCCGGCGAACGCCCCGGCCACCATGTAGGCGCCGATCCGGACCAGGCGGACGTCGATCCCGACGGCCTCCGCCACCGCCGGGTTCTCGCGAACCGCGAGCAGCGCCCGGCCGAAGCGGGCGCGGCGGACCGCGATCACGGCGAGCGCGGCGATGGCGACCGAGGCGGCGATCGTCAACAGCTGGCCTTCGGGCGAGGAGAGGTCGAGGCCGAGCAGTTCGACCCGCGGCATCGCCAGCGCCCCGGCCTCGAGCACGAACCATTCCTGGTGCAGCAGGAAGGCGTCGCCGGCGACGGCGAACAGGTAGGTGGTGACGGCGACCGCCGGGCCGCTCATCCGCAGCAACGGCAGCGCGACCAGGCCGGAGACGAGCGCCGCCAGCGTGGTCGCCGCCAGCACCGCGAGCGGGAACGCGGCGCCGCCCATCGCGCGCACGAGATGGACCGAGACGAAAGCGGCGATCGCGAGGAACATGCCCTGGGCGAGCGAGAGCTCGCCGGCGTCGCTGACCAGCAGGTGGAGCCCGAGGGCGGCGACGACGTAGACCAGCCCGAGCGAGATCACGAAGGAGTTGAACTCGCCGCCGCTGAGGCCGAAGACCGTCAGCCCGACGAGGACGACCGCGGCGAGGGCTGCCTGGCGCACCTCAGTACTCCGTCCGGCCGAGGCCCTGGGGCCGCAGGGTCAGCACGACGAGGACGAGGAGGAACAGCACCAGCTCGAGCAGGCCGGGTTCGCTGGTCTTGATCGCGATCGCCTGCTCGACCACGCCGAGCACCAGCGCCGCAAGGAAGGCGCCGACCAGGCTGGTCAGGCCGCCGACCACGGCCGCGGTCAGGACCCGGGCCAGCAGCAGCAGCATGAAGGCGACCTGGAAGGTGACGAGCGGCGCGATCACCAGCCCGGCGAGCCCGGCGATCAGGCCGCCGACGGCCCAGAGGCCGATCGAGACCCAGCGCTCGTCGACGCCGAGCAGCGAGGCGCCGTAGGGATTCTGGGCGACCGCCCGCACCTTCAGCCCGAAGGGCGTGAAGCGGTACATCAACCCGACCGCGACGGCGACGACGGCCCCGGTGCCGAGGGCCAGCAGCTGGCTGTTGGAGACGACGACCAGGCCGATGTTGAAGGCGTTGCCTTCGATCAGCGGCGGCAGGTAGCGCGCTTCGGCCGACCAGATGTCGGTGGCGGCCACCTGCAGCAGCGTCGCGACCCCCAGGGTGGCGACCATCGCGACGCCACCGGGCGCGTCGCGCAGGCGCGAGATCACCAGCCGCTCGACCAGCGCCGCCAACAGCGCCGCGGTGATCAGCGCGGCGGCGATGCCGGGCACCTTGCCGAGCCCCGAGGAGATCGCCACCGCGTAGAAGACGAAGACCCCGAACATCCCGAAGTCCCCCTGCGCGAGGTTGATCACGCGGCTGCCCTTGTAGACGAGCACGAGGGCGAGCGCCGCCATCCCGTAGACGGCCCCGGTCACGAGGCCGCCTACGAGAATGACTGTCAGTTCGTCGCTACTCACCGCCGAACCGACGCGTGAACTCTCCGGTCGCGGTCCAGACGCCCTTCTTGACCACCGAGGGCAGGACTTCGTCGCTGGCCCAGTGACGGGTGGTGGTGTAGGTCAGCGGCGGGATCGCCTTGGTGGCCTCGATCGGATCGCCTTCGGTTTCGGTCTCGAGCATTTCGACCAGAGCCGAGCGCGAGGGGTTCGACCCGAGCCGTTCGAGCATCGCGACGATGTTCATCGCGTCGGCCCAGCCGAGGTACCCGAGTTCGCCGGCTGGCGATTCGCCTTTCCAGCCTTTGGCGAATTCTTCGAACCCGGGGGTATCGATGCCGCCGTTCGAACGCACCGCCTGGATTCCCTCCATCGCGCCTTTGGAGAGTGCGTTGAGGAAATCGGTGGTCCATGGGCCGGAGCCGGTCCAGGTCGGCGAGTAGCCGATCGTCTTGGCGTCGCGGAGGACGCCCGGGACGGCCAGCCCGGCCTCCAGCATGACCACTTCCACACCCTTGCTCTGGAGCTTGAACAGCGCCGGGGTGAAGGAGGAGGCGGTCGCGTCGACGGTCTCGACGTCGGCAATTTCGATGCCGGCTTCGGCCGCGTTGGCTTCGAGTTCGCTGGCCATCTCCTGGTAGATGTCTTCGGACTCGACGATCAGCCCGACCTTCTTGCCCGCGGCGCCGAGTTCGGCCGCGGCGAAGCTCGGGACCGCCGCGGCGGCCAGCTCCAGCGGCGTCCCCAGCGAGAAGGTCGTCGCCGAGCCTTCCAGCTTGCTCAACGGCAGCGCCACCTCGAGGTAGGGAATCTTGCTCGCTTCCAGCGTCGGCTGGGCCCCGACCGCCGCTTCGGCACCGGCGAGGTCGACCGCCGCCATGACTTCGCCCTGCGCCAGCTGCTTGGCTGCCGCAGTACCACCGGCGACGGTGAACTGGTCGTCGACTACTTC
>DASXOF010000087.1:0-23154 GCA_036494495.1 Solirubrobacterales bacterium
CCCCAGCAGGACCCCGTCGACCAGGTCGGAGCTGACCAGTTCGGCGAGCGCCGTCGCGATCACGAGGCCGAGCCCCGTGCCGACCGCGCGGAGGACGATCCGGTGGTAGCTCTCCTCGCGTTCGGGACGCATCACGAAGAGGATCGTCAGCGGCACCCAGTAGCCGTGGTCGTGGAGGTCGAAGAGGTGGTAGAGCGCGACCCCGATCGCGAGCGCGGTGCCGAAGCGCAGCGCGTGGCGGGCAGCCGGCGAGCGCAGGGTGAAGTTGGAGCGCAGGGCGTCGAGCGTGCGCCGGGTGTTCCAGCCGCTCTCCGGCTCGTCGGCGGCGCGGTCGACGAAGAGCCAGACGACCAGCGACCAGAGGACCTGCAGAAAGGCCCCGGCGGTGCCCCAGACCAGAGCCTTGCCGGCGTCGGAGGGCGGCAGCCACAGCCCTTGGGCGATCAGCAGCGCCAGCAGGGTCACGAGCCCGGAGAACGCCAGCCGCAGCGAGACCGCGAAGCAGTAGCCGGCGAGGAGGCCGAGCAGCCCCATGGCCAGCACCGCGGTGACGGCGTGCTGGCTGCTCAGCACCCCGAGCGCGGCGGCGAGCCCGACCAGCACCGCGGTCACCGCCTGCCAGGCGGCGCGCGGCCCGGCCGGCGCGTCCATCGCGGCGAAGCCGCAGATCGAGGCGCCGATCCCGAGCGCCCCTTTGGTCGGCGCCCCGAAGCCGAGCTCGACGATCAGCGTCGCTCCGACCGGGATCGCGAGCAGCGCGCCGCGGCGCAGCGCCGGCCCCGGCGCGCTCGGCCCGAAGGCGAAGAGCGGCGACGCCTGCAGAGCCTGGGCCACACCGGCGGCGTTGAAGAGGCCAGGCGAGGGCCGGGAAGCAGCCTCGCTGCGGGTAATCTGGGAGGTCTTGGTAAGCGCAGTCATCAGCTCCGATCCCGCGGCGGGAGTGGGCATCTTCGCCGCCCTGGCGGCGGGAATCGTCTCCTTCCTCTCCCCTTGCGTGCTGCCGCTGGTGCCCGGCTATCTCTCGGCGGTGACGGGAGTATCCGCCAGCGAGCTCGACCAGGCCGGCTGGCGCCGCGTCCTCGGCCCCAGCCTCCTCTTCGTCGCCAGCTTCTCGGCCATCTTCATCCTCCTCGGCCTCACCGCCACCGGCCTCGGCTCGACCCTGCGCGAGCACGAAGAAACGCTGAAAACGATCTCCGGGCTGCTGATCATCGCGATGGGCGTGCTCTTCGTCGCCTCCCTCTTCGTCACCCGGCTGAACCGCGAGTGGCACGTCGAAGCGCTGCTCTCGCGGGCCGGCAGAGGCGGCCCGGTCGTCGCCGGCGCCGCCTTCGCGATCGCCTGGACGCCCTGCATCGGCCCGACCCTCGGCGCGATCCTCTCCGCCGCCGCGCTGACCGACTCCTGGGGCCGCGGCGCCTTCCTCCTGGCGGTCTACTCGGCCGGCCTGGCGATCCCCTTCATCGCCACCGCCCTCGCCTTCTCGCGGATGACGACCGCCTTCGCCGTGATCAAGCGCCACTACCAGCTGATCGTCGCGATCGGCGGCGTGATCCTGATCGTGATGGGCTTCCTGATCCTCAGCGGCGAAATGAAGCAGCTCAACATCGAAGTCCAGAATTGGGCCGAAAACACGGGCCTCGACTTCTGGAACAGGTAGCGCCGGCGCTGGCTAGTTCTGCGTCGGGGCGACGGTCTCGAGCTCTTTGCCGACCGCCTCGGTGATCTCGAGGCCGCTGTCGTCGACGTCGCGCGAGCAGACGATGCGGAAGCGGCCGGTGCCGAGCTCCGCGTCGGGGACGAGCGGCAGGCCGCGGATCGTGTCCCAGCCGAGCCGCTCGATCTCGTACGGGTTCATCCGCACCTCCGCCGCCGGGAAGGGGCAGTTCGCGTTGTGCTGGTCGATCGCCTTCGAGATCGCCTCGAGGTTCTTCGCCTCGGCAGAAGCCATCGCCGGGGAGTTTAAGGGCCGTACAGAGAGGCGTCATAGGGTCTCGGCTCTATGGCCCTGCCCGAGGCGCTTCTCAACACCGCCGCCGTCGCCGGCGTGATGGTCGTCGTCGGCCTCCTGGTCGGCGGCTTCCTGGCCCTCGCCCTGCACCGCGGCGGCCGGGACTGAGGCGGGCGCCCCGGCCCGGCATCTGACCGGGACGAACACCTGTTCGGTCCGGGGCCGAGCGTAAGGTCCTGGCCGTGGCGAGCGAAGTGAAGGACTGGCCGCGGGCGATCGCCCACCTCGACATGGACGCGTTCTACGCGAGCGTGGAGCTGCGGCGGCGGCCGGAGCTGCGGGGGAAGCCGGTGATCGTCTGCGGCTCGGGTCCGCGGGCGGTGGTGACGACGGCGAGCTACGAGGCGCGCAGGCTGGCCGGGATCCACTCGGCGATGCCGGCGGCGACGGCGCGCCGGCGGCTGCCCGACGCGGTCTACCTGACGCCGGACTTCCCCGCCTACCGGGAGGCCTCGGGCGAGGTGATGGAGGTGCTGCGCTCGAACGTCGAGGTGGTCGAGGTGGTCGGGCTCGACGAGGCCTACCTCGACCTCACCGGGCTCTTCTCGCCGAAGGCGACGATGCGGCGGATCGCGGCCGAGATCCGCGAAGTCACCGGCGGCCTCACCTGCTCGGTCGGGATCTCCGACAGCCGGCTGCTGGCGAAGATCACCAGCGAGCTCGGCAAGCCCGCCGGGCTGGTGGTGCTCTCGCGCGAGGACGCGCTGGTGCGGTTCGCCGACCACTCCCCCGGCCTCGTCCCCGGGATCGGGCCGAAAACGCAGCAGCGGCTGGAGAAGCTCGGTGTCACGACGCTGTCGCAGCTGCGCGAGAACTGGTCCCGGGGCGAGCTGGAAGAGCGCTTCGGCCCGCGCTCCGGCGCCTGGCTCCACTCGCGGGCGCGGCTCGAGGACGCGACGCCGGTGGCGACCTCGCGCGAGACCAAATCGCAGTCGGCGGAGACCACCTTCGACTACGACGTCGCCGACCTCGGACAGCTCGAACGCCACCTCGCCGAGCTCTCCGAGGAGCTCTGCCGGCGCCTGCGCAAGCGCGACCTCGCCGGTCGCTCGATCGGGATCAAGATCAGGCTCGACGACTGGACCAACGTCAGCCGCTCGCACTCGGTCGCGGCGGCGACCAACGACCCAGAGGTGGTCCGCACCGTGGCGCTAGACCTGCTGCGCGCCTACGACCCGCCGCGGCCGGTGCGGCTGCTCGGCGTCCGCCTCGCCTCGTTCGAGAGCGAGGTCGAAGCCGGGAGCGACGCCGGCGCCGAGGGCCCGGACGCCGACGAGGCGGAGCCGGAGGCCGAACCGCAGCTGCGGCTCAGCCTCCCCTCCTGAGTCCTCGCCCGCTCAGCGGCTCGCCATCACCGTGCCGACGCCGGGGAAGCCGAGCTTCTCCTTGACTGCGTAGGTGAGGTCGAATTCGCGGCCGGCGACATAGGGGCCGCGGTCGATCACCGGCACCGTGATCTCGTGGCCGTGGTAGCGCAGGGTGACCCTGGTCCCGCACGGCAGCGTCTTGTTGGCGACGCCGAGGGTGCCGGGCATCAGGGTGCCGCCGCAGGCGACGCCGTTGCCCCAGAGGCCTGGGCCATACCAGGAGGCGCCGGCCAGCCGGTAGCTGGTCAGGTGGCGGCCCTTGCTGGCCGAGCCCTTGGTGCGGGCGTCGTGGAGGCCGTAGGCGCGGACCGAGTAGCTGCCGGTCACCTTCGGCACCCAGCGCACGGCGAAGCTGCCGTTGGCCTTGGTGCGGACGCCGAGGTGGCCGGAGTCCGGCCCGTCGAAGACGACGCGGACCCGGTGGTGGCCGCCCGGGCGCACCTTGCCGCTGACCTTGATGCCGTTGCCGGCCAGCAGGTCGTGGCCCGAGAGGTGCAGGGCTACATGGGACTTCGACCGCTGCGGGTGCTTGTCCCGGTGGGCCTGGTGGTCCTGTTTGCTGTGCGAGGCGGCGGGGGCAGCGGAGGCTCCGGTCGCCAGCGCGGCTGCGACGGCAGCCACGGGCACGATGTATCGCATGGGGGGTTGATCACTCGCTTTCTCGCTGCCTACGGGGTTAGCTGACGGGCTCGCGGGCTCGGCTCGGTGCCGGGTTCTCGCTACGGGCGGCTCGCCGCCCGATTCGCCCCGGCCGCAGTCGCCTGGTGTGGCGTGCGGCAAATGGGTCCCCCGTTCCCCGGCGCCAGCGGCGCGAGGACTCGGCAGATGGGATGTTTCGCGTTTAGGGCCTGAACACGCTACGGGTAGCGCCGACGCGCAAATGTGAGCGAACGCACACAAAGCGCTGGCGGCACGGATCCGCCCATTTGGCTCTGCAGAGCCGTGAATTCGCCCTATACCGCTTCAGTTTCTTGTGCGAAGATGACTTCGTGGCGGACAGGCTGACGGGATTGGATGCGTCGTTCCTCCATCTCGAGCGGAGCGGTGCCCACATGCACGTCGCCTCGACCAGCATCTTCGAAGGGCCGGCGCCCTCGCACGAGGAGTTCCGCGACCACATCGCCTCGCGGCTGCACCTCGTCCCCCGCTTCCGCCAGAAGCTCCGCTTCGTGCCGCTCGACCAGGGGCGCCCGGTCTGGGTCGACGACCCCCACCTCAACCTCGATTACCACGTGCGCTCGACCGCGCTGCCCGCGCCCGGCTCCGACGAGCAGCTGCGCAACCTGGCGGCGCGGATCTTCTCCCAGCAGCTCGACCGCTCGAAGCCGCTCTGGGAGCTGTGGTTGGTCGAGGGTCTGCACGACGGCCGCTTCGCGATCATCGGCAAGAGCCACCACGCGCTGGTCGACGGCATCTCCGGGGTCGACATCACCACCGTCCTCTTCGACCTCGACCGCGAACCGGAGGGCCCCCCGTCTCCCCCGCCGCCCTGGCTGGCCCGTCCCGAACCAAGCGACTTCCAGCTGCTGCAGCAGGCCCTGCGCGAGCGGCTGACCAGCCCCCGAGAGATTGTCCGCGGC
This sequence comes from Solirubrobacterales bacterium, assembly GCA_036494495.1. Classification (GTDB taxonomy): domain Bacteria; phylum Actinomycetota; class Thermoleophilia; order Solirubrobacterales; family 70-9; genus VAYN01. Next base: position 4,959 of record DASXOF010000087.1, read on the forward strand.
GTGCGCCACGCCTTCCGCGGGCCGCGCAAGGTGATCCGCGGGGTCGGGGCGACGACGAAGATGGTCGGCGCCGGCCTCTCGGCGCCGAGCTCGGTCTTCAACGTCGAGATCGGGCCGCACCGGCGCTTCGCGATGACCCAGGCGGACCTCGGCGACCTGAAGCGGGTGAAGGACGCCCACGGCGGCACCGTCAACGACGTCATCCTCTCGATCGTCGCCGGCGGGATCGGACGTTACCTGCGCGCTCGCGGCCACGAGACCGAGGGGGTCGAGCTGCGGGCGATGGTCCCGGTCAGCGTCCGCGCCGCCGACGAGCACGGCGCGCTCGGCAACCGGATCACGGCAATGATGGCGCCGCTGCCGATCGGGATCGAGGACCCGGTCGAGCGCCTCCACGTGGTGAGCGCCGAGATGGGCGACCTGAAGTCCTCCGGGCAGGCGGTCGGGGCCGAAATCCTGACCAAGCTGACCGACTTCGCGCCGACCACGATCGCCTCCCAGGCGGCCCGCCTCCAGCCCGCCCAGCGCTTCTTCAACCTCGTAGTCACCAACGTTCCCGGGCCCCAGTTCCCGCTCTACATCCTCGGGCGGCAGATGGAGTCGATTTTCCCGATGGTCCCGCTGGCCCACAAACAGGCGCTCTGCGTCGGGATCATGTCCTACAACGGGCAGGTGAACTTCGGGCTGATCGGGGATTACGACGCGATGGCGGACCTGGAGAGCTTTGCCTTGGACCTGGAGGAGGCGACGGCGGAGGCGGTTGCGAGTGCGCCGGCTGGGCCGGGGAAGCGGGCGAAGGCGCCATCTTCGAATGGGAGCGCGACGCTGGCGTAGGGACATTTAGCGGCGCGTGGGGGATCGTCGGCAGGACCCCCTCACTCGCACTTCGTCGTCGCCGGAGGATGCGGCTTTACGCCTTGATGGAGCGCCGCTCCTCATGCGCAAAACGTTCGGGGGTCCCACCGACGATCCCCCGGCGTACAGGTCGCGACTCAACGGAGACCCCACCCCCTGGTGTTCGAGCCTCCGGTACACGGGCCGTTCAGTTGCCCGGTTTGGGGCGCCATGCGGCAGTCGGCGGAGGGCGTGGTTGTCTTTCGTAACGCCTGGTGTTACGAAAGACAACCACGCGGCCGTCGCCCCCGGCCCGGGATCCGTGCCTCCGCCCCGGCCCGAGGTTCGGAAGCTCAAGAAAAGGGGGTGCTACGGGCTACCGCAGCAAGCGACCGCTCAGCACGGACGGTTTTTCGTCCATCAGGTAACGCCAGTCGAGCCGGCGGGCGTTGTAGCCGTGGACCTGGGCGTCGGCGTTGACGATGACGGCGGTGATCCGGGAGAAGCGGCCTGGGTTCGGGAGCCGCACGCGAAGGGTTCCTCCGGATTCGCTGAAGTCCATGCGGGTCACGACCCGGCCGTGGTGTTCGCTGCCGATCCGGCCGACGAGGGCCAGGGCGGCGGCGCTGCCTGCCGGCGCGATGGCGTGGATCACGACCGCTTTGCCTTCCGGCGCGCGCACGCGCAGGAACTGGAAGGTGGTGTGGTTCAGGCGCCTGGTCAGGGGCCGGCCGTCGAGGGGCAGGCGGCCGCGGCGTGGGACTTCGGGGTAGAGATAGCTCTCGCGGAAGCCGTGGTTGGTGTGCCACTCCGCCACGGCGGCGGCGAAGCGGGAGAAGTCCTGGCTGAAGGTGGTGCCGAGGGGGCGGAGCACGCGTTCGTAGGCCGCCACCGAGAAGCCGCCCGGCTTGGCGTGGATCGCCCCGGCCCAGGCCTGGCGGATCAACGCCCGGCCGTAGCGGTGGGCAAGCCACTCGTTCCAGGCCGCCGAGCCGTACTCCTTGATCGAGTTGGCCGTCATCGGCGTGTCGTAGAGCTTCACCCAGCGGCGCTCGTAGCGCAGGTAGTCGTTGAGGTCGTTGTAGACCTGGTCCTCCATCCAGACCGCGGTCGACTCGGCGAACCAGGCGTCCTGGTAGGCGTCGTAGCCGAACTGGAGGATGTGGTTGTACTCGTGGGCGATCGTCACCTCGAGGTCGGCGATCGGCTTCGTGCCGGGAAACTCGAAGGCGCTGTAGTCGTTGTCGAGGACCAGGTAGCCGAAGAGGCGGCGCGGGGTCGGGTGGCCCTTGGTGTTCTGGCCGCGGTCCGGCGCAGCGTAGCCGAACAGCTGGCCGCCGATCTGCGAGAGGTAGACGTCGGTCTTGCCGACGCCGCCGCCGCGGCGGCCGTCGCTCTTCGGCTCGCGCCAGCCGAGCTTGTCGTTCTCGACCTGGTGGACGTGTTCGGCGACCTTCAGCACCCGCTGGACGTAGTCGGGGATGCCGTTGCCGTCGCTGTCCTTCAGGCTCGGCGCGTCGAGCCCCTCTGCCACCCAGTGGACGCAGAAGTGGGGACCGCAGAAGGGGGACTTGGGCGCCTCCGGGACGCTGTACGCGTTGCGGTTGGGGTCGTCGCCGTCGGTCGGCCGGCCGCGGACTTCGTCGGGCCTCGGCTTCGGCGCGATGAACGGCTTCTGCGCCGGCGAGGCGAGGGCCGGGATCCCGGCGGCGAGGCCGGTGGCCGCGTTGGCGGCAGCGACCGGCAGCGCGACGAGGAAGATGGCCGCCGCCGCGATACCGACCAGGAGGCGGCGGCTCCGCATCCGCGAAAGGGTAGCGCCGGGCCCCAGACGGGATACTTGGGGCCGGAGGAGCCCCCTCCCTCCCAGACGATGCGCGTAGCCCTCGCCCAGATCGACCCCACCGTCGGCGACATCGACGGCAACTCGGCCAAGGTCGCCGAGTGGATCGGCCGCGCCCGCGAAGAGGGCGCTGACCTGGTGATCTTCCCGGAGCTCTGCATCCCCGGCTACCCGGCCGAGGACCTCTACCTGAAGCGTCACTTCCTCGAGGCGAACCGGCGCGCGGTGGAGGAGCTCGCGGCCGGGGTCGAGGGGATCACGGCGCTGGTCGGCTTCGCCGAGCCGATCCCCGGCGGCGGCGACCCCGACTCCCCCCACGCCTACAACGCCCTCGCCGTCCTCGCCGGCGGCGCGATCAGCGCGGTCTACCGCAAGAACCGGCTGCCCAACTACGCCGTCTTCGACGAGCAGCGCTACTTCGTCCCGGGCCGCGGGTCGGCGCTGCTCGACCCGGCCGAGGGGCTCGCGGTCGAGCTCAAGGTCGGGCTCACCGTCTGCGAGGACGTCTGGGCTCCGGGCGGGCCGGCGCAGGAGGAGGCCGACGCCGGCGCGGAGCTGATCGCCAACCCGTCGGGCTCGCCCTACCACCGCGGCAAGGGCCGCGAGCGGGAGCAGATGTTCGCCGAGCGGGCGCGCGAATACGGCGCCCACTTCGCCTTCTGCAACCTGGTCGGCGGCCAGGACGAGCTCGTCTTCGACGGCCACAGCTTCCTGCTCTCGCCGCAGGGCGAGGTGCTTGCCCGCGCCGCCCAGTTCGAGGAGGAGCTGCTCGTCTGCGACGTCCCCGCGGGCGGCGGCTGCCGGCGGGCGGACCCGCTCGGGGACCTCGACGAGGTCTACTCCGCGCTGACGCTGGGTCTCCGCGATTACGTCGAGAAGAACGGCTTTCGCCACGTCGGCCTCGCCCTCTCGGGCGGCATCGACTCGGCGCTGGTGGCGCTGCTGGCCGTCGACGCGCTCGGCCCCGAGCGGGTCTCCTGCGTCGTCATGCCCTCTCCTCATTCCAGCGATGAAACCCAGGGCGACGCGAGAAAGATCGCCGCGAACCTGGGCTGCGAGCTGCTCGAGATCGAGATCGCGCCGATGATGGACGGCTACGAGCGGGCGCTTGGGGGTTCCGCCCTCCCCTCCGGGCCCGATCTCGCCGCCGAGAACATCCAGGCGCGGATCCGCGGCAACCTGATGATGGCGCTCTCCAACCGCCACGGCTGGCTCGTCCTCACCACCGGCAACAAGAGCGAGATGTCGGTCGGCTACGCGACGCTCTACGGCGACATGGCGGGCGGCTTCGCGGTGATCAAGGACGTGCCGAAGGAGCTCGTCTACGCCCTGGTCCGGCGCCGCAACGAGCGGGCCGGGAGCGAGCTGGTGCCGGTCAGCGTGATCGACCGGGCGCCCTCGGCCGAGCTCCGCCCCGACCAGCGCGACAGCGACTCGCTGCCGCCCTACGAGCTGCTCGACCGGGTCCTCGAGGCCTACGTCGAGCGCGACCTCGGCCGCGACGAGATGATCGCCGAGGGGATGCCGGCGGAGACGATCGACGAAGTGATCCGGCTGGTCGACCGGGCCGAGTACAAGCGCCGCCAGGCGGCGCCGGGGATCCGGATCACGCCGAAGGCCTTCGGCAAGGACCGGCGGTTGCCGATCACCAACCGCTTCGGCGGCTGAGGGCGCCGCTCAGCCGGCGCTGGGAGCCGGCCTGACGGCCATCGTCATCTTCGCGACGCCGCAGAGGCGCTCCTCGGCGTCGAGGATCTCCGCCTGCCAGACCCAGGTGGTGCGGCCGCGGTGGCGGGCGACGGCGCGGACTTCGGCGTGGCCGGCGGAGACCGGGCGCAGGAAGCTGACCTCGATCGACTGGCCCATCGCGATCATCCCCCGGTCGTAGACCGAGGCGGCGGTGACGTAGGAGCAGAGGCTCTCGACCAGGGTCGAGTAGACGCCGCCGTGGAGGATCCCGTAGGGCTGGCGGAGGTCGTCGCGGACGGCGACCCGGCAGCGGGCGTCCTCGGGGTCGAGGCTGAGCCACTCGGTGCCGACGTAGGAATCGAAGTTCGAGCTCTGGTCGCCGGGAGCGGCCTCGTCCGTCTTAACCTCACCCTCGTTTGCCATCCAGGCACCCTATATAGGCTTCCCGCGGTGGCGCTCAGCGACGACCAGAGAGCGATGCTGCGGCTTCTCGCGCAGCGGGAGCAGGGATACGAGGACATGGCGGCGCTGATGGGAGTCAGCGTCGAGGAGCTGCGCGTGCGCGTCAAAGAGGCGCTGGCGGAGCTGGAGAAGGAAGGCAAAGAGGCGCCGCTGCTGCCGCCCGAGCCGGTGCCGGCCGCCGAGGCGACGCCTGAGGCCGCGGCCGCGCCCGACGCGGCGCCGTCGGCCCCCGCCGCCCCGCCGCCTCCTCCACCCCCCGCGCCGCCGAAGGCGAAGAAAGGCTTCTCTCTCCCCTTCTCCAAAGGCGCCTGGATCGGGATCGGCGCCGTCGCCGCGGCGGTCGTGGTCGTCGTCGTGCTGCTGATCACGCTCGGAGGCGGCGACTCGGGCTCCTCGACCACCACGACCAGCGCCGAAGCGCCGAGCGGCAGCGCCGTCCAGGAAGCGGTCAAAGCGGCCGAAACGACCTCCGGCAAACAGGAAGTGACGAAGGCGATCCTCTCGGCCACCGACGGCAGCAGCGCCCACGGGATCGCGATCTTCGGCCGGGTGAAGAACAAGCTGGCGCTGCAGATCGTCGCCGAAGGCCTCGAACAGCTCGAAAAAGGCGAGTCCTACGCGATCTGGATCGCCGCCTCGCCGACTCGGATGCTGCCGCTGGCGGCCTCGCCGGTGAACAAGAACGGCGTCATCGGCGGCCAGTTCGAAGTCCCGACCGAACTGCTCGCCTACCTGGCCAACGAAACCTTCGACGAAATCGCGATCACCCGCGCCGCCAACTCGAAGCTGGACACGGCGCTGAAAGCGGCGACGAAAGCGAAGGAACCGCCCACCTACACCGGCACCCCGGTGCTGAGCGGCAAGATCACCGGCCCGATCATCGGCGCCGCCAAGCGGCTGGAAGAAGAAAAAGAAGCGAAAGGCAAGTAGCCGAGGAAGACTGGTGCATTTACCCGCGACACGGCGGTGAATGCAGGAGTCTTCCGTGGGGGCCTCAGCGGCCGAGGAGCTTGCCGGGGTTCATGATCCCGGCGGGGTCGAGGCGCTCCTTCGCGGCCCGCAGGAGCTCGACGCCGGTCCTGCCGACCTCGGCCTCGAGGTACGGGGCGTGGTCGCGGCCGACCGCGTGGTGGTGGGTGATCGTGCCGCCGTGGGCGACGATCGCCTCGCAGGCCGCGGCCTTGGTCTCGCGCCACTGGGCCGCCTCTTCCCCCCGACGCGCGCGGCTGATGAAGGTGAAGTAGAGCGAGGCGCCGTCGGCGTAGGCGTGGGAGAGGTGGCACCAGACGAGCGGCGGCGTGCCGCCGGCCTCGAGGCTGGCGCGGATCGCGCCGCCGACCGCCGCGCGGAGCTCCTCCAGGCGGCTCCAGGTGTGCGAGGTCTCGAGCGTCTCGACCAGCGCGCCCATGCCGAGCAGGGTGTCGCGCAGGTAGGGGCCGTCGTAGCGGCCGTGCTCCCAGGAGCGGCCCGCCGCCTGGCCGAGGTAGGCGGCACCGCCGGCGCGCAGCTCGCGCACGGCCAGCGACCGTTGCCGCGCCACGGTCTCCTCATCGCCCTCGTAGCCGACGATCATCAGCGCCCCGCCGGTGCGCCGGCGGGCCGAGAGGTAGCCGCCGAAGAGGCGGCCGGCGACGCCGCGCGGACCGGAGAGGGCGAGCGAGCTCTCGGTCTCCTCCTCGTCGGAGACGCGGATCACGGTCGGCAGCCCGGACCCCTGGGCGAGCGTGCGGACGATCCCGGCGCCGGCCTCGAAGCCCTCGGCCATCCAGCCCTCGTAGCGGCGCACCGGCGGCGCCGGCCGCACCCGCACGGTGACGTCGGGGATCACGCCGAGGGCCCCCTCGGAGCCGATCACCAGCTCGCGCAGCGCCGGCCCGGCGGCGGTGTGCGGCGTTTCCAGGGTCTCGAGGTCGCCGGACGGGGCGATCAGCCGCACCGAGCTGACCAGCGAGTCGAATCGGCCGTAGCCGCTCGAGGCCTGGCCGGCGGAGCGGGTCGCGGCGAAGCCGCCGACCGTCGCGTACTCGAAGGACTGGGGGAAGTGGCCGAGGGTGAGGCCGTGGCCGGCCAGCGCCGCCTCGGCCTCGGGCCCGCGCAGGCTGGCGCCGAGCCGCGCGGTCAGCGAGCGCCGGTCGACCTCGACCCCGCGCAGCGCCGTCAGGTCGAGGCTGACGAGGCGCTCGCAGCTGCCGCGCAGCGGCTCGACCCCGCCGACGACGCTGGTGCCGCCGCCGAAGGGAACAATTGCGATCCCGGCCACCGCGCAGGCATCGATCACGCGCCGCACCGCCCCGGCGTCGGCCGGCGCCAGGACCGCGTCCGGCGCCGCCTCCAGCGCCCCCAGGCGCAGCCGCGCCAGATCTACGTAGCCGCGCCCGGTCGCGTGGCGGAGGCGGTCCTCGGCGGCGGTGAAGACGTTCTCGGCGCCGACCGCGTCGACCGCCGCCTGCGGCAGCTCCTGCGCCGCCGGCAGCTCGAAGTCCGCCAGCTCGCGGGCCAGCGGCCACGGCTCGAGCTCGCCGATCCGCTCGCGCAGCACCGCGCGCGCCGCCTCGTCGAGCTCCGGCAGCTTCTCGGGCTCCCCCCAGCCCCACCACTTCGCGTCGCGCCGCGGCTCGCTCACGTCAGCGCCCGCTCGATCCCGTCGAGCGCCTCGTCGAGGATCGCCCCCTGGCCGCGGCGCATCAGGACGCCGCCGAGCCGCGACATCCCCCGCAGCCCCTGCTCGGAGCTGAGGCGGACCTCGGTCCCCTCGCCCTTCTCCGCCAGCCCGATCTCGACCCGCGAGCTCCTCAGGTGCTTGGCGAACGGCGTCCCCTCCAGCTCCTGCTCCCAGACGTAGCGCTCGCCCTCGGCGGCGCTGACGCAGCGGAAGTCGGCCCGCACGCCCCTCCCCTCCGCCGTCTCCAGCACCTGCGTCCACTGGCTGCGGCGGCCGGAGCCGCGCTGGTCGACGTTCTCCACCCGCGAGGTCCGCGGCCACCAGCGCGGCAGGCTGTAGGGGTCTGAGACGAGCGACCAGACCTCGCTGCGGGGCGCGGCGACGGTGCGGCGGCGGCTGACTCGGGCCACGAGCGGGGCGCGCGCTATTCGCCGGCGAGGCGCCGTAGGTCCCGGACCAGCAGCAGGTGCTTCAGGTGGCTGACCGTCGCCGCCAGACTTTCCAGGCTCTGCAGCGCCTCCTTGCGGCGCTCGGGGTTGCGGGAGCGCAGCGAGGGGCCGAGCAGCGCTTCCAGGAGCTGGGCCTCGCGGTCGGCCGAGGAGCGGAAGATGCGGAGGTTGCGGGCGCCGACCCCGACCCGCGAGAGCTCGTTGGCGGCGCGGACGATCTCGCGGTCGGTCTCGTCGTAGACGACCTTGCCGTCGCGTTTCTCCGGCTGCACGATGCCGAAGTTCTCGAGCTCGGTGATCAGCTCCTCGCGGGCGCCGGTCTCCTCGACGATCTCCTCGACCGTCAGGTAGGCGCGCGAGGTGTCGACCAGGATCGCCCGCCGCACCGCGCCCGGGGTCGGCTTGCGGTCGCCTTCGGTGCTGAAGGCGAGGTCGCCGCCGGAGGCGAGCTCCTGGCGGATCACCCGCAGCGGCAGGAACTCGTCGCGCTGCAGCCGCAGGATCGTCCGCAGCCGTTCGACGTCCGACTGGCTGTAGAGGCGGTAGCCGCCCGAGGTGCGGCGCGGGTTCAGGAGCTTCTGGTCCTCGAGGTAGCGGATCTTCGAGATCGAGACGTCGTCGAACTCGTTCTGCAGGATCTTGCAGACGGCGCCGATCGTCAGCGCCTTGCGCGGACGGCTGCCGCCTTCGGCGGCGGTGCGCGTGGATGAGGGGTCTGAGACGGTCATCTCGGGGGTTCGGCGCGCTAGCGCTCGAGGTAGGAGAGCTTGTACTTGCCGACCTGGATCTCATCGCCGTCGGCGAGCCGGTGCGACTCGATCCGGCGCCGGTTCACGTAGGTGCCGTTGAGCGAGCCGAGGTCGTCGATGTAGAGGCCGTCGCGGCGGCGCACCAGCAGGGCGTGGTTGCGGGAGACGGTGACGTCGTCGAGGAAGACGCCCGCGTCGGGGCTGCGGCCGATCGAGACGCGGTCCTCGTCGATCGAGAAGCTCTCGCCGGCGCGGCCGCCGCCGGCGCGGATCACCAGCGCGGCGCCAGAGGACTGGATCACCTCGTCGATGTCGACCGGCTGCATGTCGCCGGTCTCGTCGACGCGATAGGTCATCGTCGTCGGGTCCTCACCCTCTTTCGGGCCACCCAGATATGCACCGCATTTCTGGCAGTAGTTGGCGCCCTCGGGGTTGGCGAACCCGCACTCGGGACAGTGAACGGCCATCTCCGTCGCCCGTCTTAGGCGGGCCCCTCCTCGTTCGGGTGGACCGCTTTGCCGGCCAGGATCTGGGTCAGCTGCTCGACGTCGTCGCCGGAGATCAGCGAGTCGCCGTGTTCGCGTTTCTGCCGCAGCCGGTTGACGAGCTCGGCGCGAAGGATGTCGATCTTCCCGTGCAGGACGCGACGTTTGTAGGAGATCTCGTTCTCTTCCTCGGTGAGGCTGTCGATCAGCTCCTTCAGCTCCTTGTCCGAGAGCGAACCGAGATCGGGAAAGGTGTCCTCCATGGTGCTCCTAACTCGAAGGGTTCCAGGCGCCCCCGTTGGACGCCGCGAGAAGTATAGAGACGGATCTCCAAGGTTCAACCTTCGCTTGAAGGTTCGAGCGCCGTTGGCGGCGGAATTGCAGGCCCAGAGCCGGCGGACCCTCGGTTCAGGTCGAGCCCTTGGCGGTGCGCACCGCGCGGAGCCCGGTCCGCGCGTACATGTAGGTGGCGAGCAGCGCCATCGCCACCCCCCAGACGACCAGCGCGGTCGCGACCCAGCCCGGCGCCAGCAGCGCCAGCCAGATCCCGCCCATGATCGGGAAGACCGAGATCCGCCCCGGCCAGTTGATCTTGATGTCGACGCCGTGACGCAGGCCGTACTGGCCGAGCAGCAGCATCGTCAGCTCGCGCAGCGCGAGGACGACGAGGAGCCAGCGCGGCAGCAGCTCGAAGCTCCAGCAGACGACGGCGCCGGCGAGGATCGTCAGCCGGTCGATGATCGGGTCGAGCAGCGCCCCGAGGCGGCTGTACTGGCCGGTGACGCGGGCGAGGAAGCCGTCGACGTAGTCGCCGAAGGCAATCGCCCAGAAGATCATCGCCGAGAGGACCGAGGTGCCGTCGTCGGTTTCATAGGCGAGGACGAGGAAGACCGGGATCGCGGCCAGGCGCAGGTAGCCGATGAAGTTCGGCAGCGTCCAGGGGTGGAGCGGCTCGCCCGGCTCGGTGCTGGCCGGTTTGGCGTAGCTGCGGTCGAGGCCGAAGAGGCGGCGGGCGCGGCCGCGGCCGAACGGGCTGCGGCTAGCCACGGCGGGGCTCCCGGGCCGGCGGGTGGCCGGGCCTCAGTAGGCCTTGCCGAAGACCGCTTCGATCTTGGCCGGCTCGCCGGTGAGGACGCAGCGGGCGCCGTCGGGCAGCGCCTGGTCCAGCGGCAGGCAGCGGACCGAGGCTTTCAGCTCCTCGAGGATCGGCAGCGACTCCGGCGCTTCGCTCCACGGAGCCCGGACGAAACCGCCCTTGGTCGAATCTCCTTCGTCGGCTTCGAACCACCGCCGGAAATCTCCCAGATCGGTGATGTCCCGTGCCGTTCGCGACTCGAGGCGGGCGGCGGCGGTCTCGAAGTAGCCGTGCTGGATCTCCTCGAGCATCGCCTCGATGCCGGCGGCCAGGCCCTCGCGCGGCAGCGACTCGGGCTTCGCCTCGAGGTCGGTGCGGCGGCGCAGCGCGACGACGCCCGCGGCCAGGTCCCGCGGGCCCAACTCGATCACCAGCGGCACCCCCTTCTTCACCCACTCCCAGCGCTTGTCGGCCGGACCGCGGTCGCGCATGTCGACCGTGGCGCGGACCGGGGCGCCGCCGAAGCTCTGCTGCCGAAGCTCCGCCGCCAGCGCCTCCGCGGCCGCCCCCACCTCGCCGGCCTCGTCGCCGCGCAGGATCGGCACGATCACCACCTGCGAGGGCGCGACCGCCGGCGGCAGCCGCAGCCCGTCGTCGTCGGAGTGGGACATGATCAGCGCCCCGAGCAGGCGGGTCGAGACGCCCCAGGAGGTCGTGTGGACGAGCTGGCGACCGCCGTCGCGGTCGCTGAACTCGATCTCCGCCGCGCGGGCGAAGCTCTGCCCCAGGTAGTGCGAGGTGCCGGCCTGGAGCGCCTTGCCGTCCTGCATCATCGCCTCGATCGAGAGCGTCGTCTCGGCTCCCGGAAAGCGCTCCTCCTCGGACTTCTCGCCGGTGATCACCGGCACCGCAAGGGTGCTTTCGGCGAACTCGCGGTAGACGCCGAGCATCTGCAGCATCTCCTCGCGCGCCTCGAGCTCGTCGGCGTGGGCGGTGTGGCCCTCCTGCCAGAGGAACTCGGTGGTTCGCAGCAGGACCCGCGGGCGCATCTCCCAGCGGACCACGTTGGCCCACTGGTTGATCATCAGCGGCAGGTCGCGGTAGGAGTTGATCCACTTGGCGAACGACTTGCCGATCACCGTCTCCGAGGTCGGGCGGACGATCAGCGGCTCGGCCAGCTCGCCGCCGGGCTTCAGGTGTCCCGGGTTGCCGAGGTCGGCTTCGAGCCGGTGGTGGGTGACCACCGCCATCTCCTTGGCGAACCCCTCGACATGGCCGGCCTCGGCCTCGAGGTAGCTGAGCGGGATGAAGAGCGGGAAGTAGGCGTTCTGGGCGCCGGTGGCCTTGATCATCCGGTCGAGCTCGGCCTGCATCAGCTCCCAGATCGCGTAGCCCCAGGGGCGGATCACCATCGAGCCGCGGACGTGCGCCAGTTCCGCCACCTCGGCGTCCTTGACGACGGCCTGGAACCAGCCGGGGAAGTCCTCGGCACGGGTCGGCGAGATCGCGTTGGCGGCCATCCGGCGGCGAGTCTATTTACTGAGGGTCGAGTGCCAAGACTGGCAAGGACGCAGGAGGCGAAGCGTGCTCTGCACGTGAGCCGACGAGGACGCCGCCAGGCGCCGGCAATCGGGCCTCAGGCCCGGGTGAAGCGGCGGCCCGCCGTGGGGGAGGCGTCCTCGTCGAGCAGCACCCGGTCCGACTCGCCCCGCTGCGCCGCTTCGTGCTCCATCGCGGCGATCTTCTCCGGGGTCAGGTCGCCGGCGTTTTCGCGCTCGATGTTGGCGACCCACTCGGCCCCCTCGCGCGACTCGGCCTCGTCGAACTCGACCTCGCCGCCGCGGTCGAGCGACTTGTCGATCTCCTCGAACAGGGTGTCGACGAGGGCCGCCTGCGGCACCTTCCGCAGCGGCTTGCCGCCGGCGAAGATCAGGCCCTCGTTCTTGGCGCCGGCGATGCCGAAGTCGGCGTGGCTGGCCTCGCCGATCCCGTTCACGGCGCAGCCCAGCACCGCCACCTCGACCGGCTCCTCGTAGGCCTCGAGCCGCTGCTCGATCTCGGCCACCACCGAGTCCATGTCGAACTGCAGGCGGCCGCAGGTCGGGCAGGCGATCAGGACCGGACCGCGCTCGCGCAGCTGCAGGGCCTTCAAGATCTCCCAGGCGACCTTGACCTCCTCCTCGGCGTGGAACGTCGAGAGGCTGATCCGGATCGTGTCGCCGATCCCGTCGGCCAGCAGCGTCCCCAGCCCGACCGCCGATTTCAACGAGCCGCCCCATTTGGTCCCGGCCTCGGTGACGCCGAGGTGCAGCGGGTAGGGGATCTTCTCCGAGAGCAGCCGGTTGGCGGCGATCGTGTACGGCACGTTGGTCGACTTGATCGAGACCTTGAAGTTCTCGAACTCGAGGCTCTCCATCAGCTCGACGAACTCGACCGCGGCGGCGACCAGCGCCTCGACCGGGTTCTCGCGCTCGAGCGCGTGCAGGTGCTTCGGCAGCGAACCGGAGTTGACCCCGATCCGCATCGGCGTGCCGGCCTCGGTCGCCCGCACCGCGACCTCGGCGACTTTCTCGCGGCCGCCGATGTTGCCGGGGTTGAGGCGGATGCAGTGGGCGCCGGCGTCGATCGCTTTCAGCGCCAGGGTGTGGTTGAAGTGGATGTCGGCGATCACCGGAATCGGCGATTCCTTGACGATCGTCTTCAGCGCCTCGGCGTCCTGCTCGCGCGGCACCGCGCAGCGGACGATGTCGGCGCCGGCGTCGGCGACCTTGCGGATCTGCTCCATCGTCGCCGCCAGGTTGGCGGTCTCGGTCTTGGTCATCGTCTGGACCGCGACCGGAGCGCCGCCGCCGATCGGCACCTTGCCGACCCAGATCTGCCGTTTCGAAGCCATGTCTGAAGTTTATGGATGCGGGCCGGCGCTCAGCGCGCGTTGAAGCCTTCGCCGGTGATCCTGCCGATGTCGTTGGAGAGGCCCAGGAAGAAGATCCCCATGACGAGCACGATCCCGATCACCGTCGCCCGCTCCATGATCATCAGCGGCACCGGCTTGCCGCCGCGCAGCTTCTCGACCACCGCCCAGAAGATGTGGCCGCCGTCGAGCGGCAGGATCGGGAGCAGGTTGACGAGCCCAAGTGAGAGGCTGACCAGGGCCAGCAACAGGAGGCCACGTTCGAGAGCGTTTTCTTCGTTCAGGGTTTCGTTGGCGACGTCCGAGATCCCGACCACGCCGGACACCTGTTCGCGCTTTTCCTTTTCGAACAGGTGGGCGAAGACGTTGAAGGTGCCTTCGGCGACTTCCCAGATCGCGTCACCGGCCTGCGAGGCGGCCTCCCCGGTACCGATGGGAGGGTTCGACCGAGCGTAGGTGAAACCGATCAGGGCCTTTTTCGCTTCTTGGTTGTAGTGCGGGAAAACCAAGACCGACTTCGTCTTTCCGTCCCGTTCGAAAGTGAGGCGGATCGGCTCCTGGGCGGCGCAGCCGTCGGTTTTCTCGCCGCCTGCGCATTCGTGCGAGGCAACCGTTTCGCCGAAGCGGTCGAGTCTCTTTTCGGTGCTCAGTCCGGGATAGCTCTGACCATCGACCGCAACGATCCGGTCTCCGGGCCGCAGGACCTTGGCCGCCGCAGTTTCCGGCATCACGCTTCCGACCGATTGGATCGTTTCGGGGGCGCCCCCCATCGTCGCGCGGACCCCGAACAGGATCACGAACGCCAAGACGATGTTCACCGCCGGACCCGCCGCGACTACGACGATCCGCTTCCAGACCTTCTGCCGGTAGTACGCCTTCGCCTCGTGCTCCGGAGGCACCTCCTCCTCCGGGTTCATGCCGCTGATTTTCACGTAGCCGCCGAGCGGGATCGCTTTCACCCCGTACTCGGTTTCGCCCCTCTTGAACGACCAGATCGTCGGCCCGAAGAAGAGGAAGAAGCGCTCCACCCGCATCCCGGTTGCCTTGGCGGCGACGAAGTGGCCCGCCTCGTGGAGGATGATCAGCAGGCAGAAGCCGACGAAGATGTAGACCCAGTTCATACCTTGGTCAACCCCGCGATCGCCTCGCGGGAGCGCTCGCGGGCCTCGAGATCGGTGGCGAAGAGGTCGTCGAAGTGAGTCACCGGCTGGGCGGCCATCTCTTCCAGCACCCGCTCGATCACGGCGGCGATCCCGGTGAAGGGGATGCGGCCGCCGAGAAAGGCGGCGACGGCGACCTCGTCGGCGGCGTTGAGGACGCAGGGCGCGGTCCCCCCCGCTTCGCCGGCCGCCAGAGCCAGGCGCAGGCAGCCGAAGGTCTCCAGGTCCGGGGCCTCGAAGGTGAGCTCGCCGGCGGCGGCGAGGTCGAGCTGCGGCACGTCGACCTCGGCCCGGTTCGGGAAGTGCAGCGCGTAGGAGATCGGCACCCGCATGTCGGGGTAACCGAGGTGGGCGAGCGAAGAGCCGTCGATCAGCTGGATCAGCGAGTGGACCAGCGACTGCGGATGGACGACGACGCCGATCCGCTCGTAGGGCACCGCGAACAGATGGTGCGCCTCGATCGCCTCGAAGCCCTTGTTCATCAGCGTCGCCGAGTCGATCGTGATCCGGCCGCCCATCCGCCAGGTCGGGTGCGCGAGCGCGTCGGCGACGCTGACGCCGCCCAGATCCTCCCGCCCCCGGAACGGCCCGCCGGAGGCGGTCAGCACCAGCCTCTCCACCGTCCCCGGCGCCTCGGCGCCGATCAGTTGGTGCAGCGCCGAGTGCTCGGAGTCGACCGGCAAGAGCCGCGCCCCGGTGCCCTCGGCCAGCGCCATCACCAGCTCGCCGCCGACCACCAGGCTCTCCTTGTTGGCGAGGGCGACGTCGGTCCCGGCGCTGAGCGCGACCACGGTCGAGGCCAGCCCGGCAGCGCCGACGATCCCGTTGAGGACCAGATCGGCGCCGGCAGTGGCGATCAGCTCCCGAACTCCCTCCTCGCCCGCCAGCACGCGACCGCTCCACTGGCCCCGGGCCCGCTCCGCCGCCGCCTCGTCGGCCAGCGCCACGATCGGGACCCCGTGCTCCCGCGCTTGCGCGAGCACGGTCTCCCAGCCGCTGCCGGCGGCGAGCCCGACAACCTGCAGCTCGTTCGAGCGCGCGACGACGTCGAGCGCCTGCGTACCTATCGACCCGGTCGAACCGAGTATCAGGACCTTCCTCATCTAAGCGAGAGGATACGGAGCGGGTCTTACCTTCCGGTAAACGGGACGGGATGGAAGGCGGGCTTGCGGAGCGTCAGCGCTTGGCGAGCTCTTCAAGCGCTTCGAGCTTGGCGATGCAGCGATCGGTTTCCGCGCTGGACGCTTCGAATTCCCGCACCAGACGGTTCCAATGCTCCTTCCAGCGCCGATCCTCCTCGGATTTGCGCGTGTTCTTTGCATTGCTACTGGTTGTCATCAACGTTCAGGGTAGCGGCTTTCTCGTCAATTCGCTCAGAATTCTCTTGCAGGTCGGCGACCATCCGAAAGACCTCCTTCACGTTCACCTGGAGCCTCCGGATCGCCTCCGTTTGCACTTCCCCGCCGACGCCGTGCGCCTTGACGCCGCTCGTCCCGATCTCGCTGAAGGCCTTGTTGTTGAGGGCGAGAACGAGCGCCATTGCGGCGAGGTAGATGGCCACGAAAACGGTGGTGCCGACCTCGAGGCGGTAGACCGTTTCGGCCTGGAGGGCGAAGCTCGGGACCTCGGCGGGCGGGTCCACGGTCCAGGCGGCGCAGATCGCAGCGACCACGCCCAACCCGACCAGGGCTGCGAAGCCCCAGCGGGCCGCCCAGCCGAGCACCGATCTGCCCCTGTCGCGCACCATTGGCCGACGGTACGCGCGCCCGCCACTCGCGTCAAGAAATGTGCCGAAATGCAGGCGAAAGGCGCGCCGGGGGCGCGTGAGGGTCAGTACACCAGCGCGACGCTGAGGTAGTAGCCGACAACGACGGTGAAGAGGACGGCGTCGAGGCGGTCGAGGATGCCGCCATGGGGGCCGAAGAGGGTGCCGGTGTCCTTGGTCCCGAGGTCGCGCTTGAGGAGGGACTCGAAGAGGTCGCCGATCGGGGCGGTGGCGGCGACGGCGGCGCCGATGATCAGGGCGTCGGTTCCCGACAGCCAGTTCTGGTAGAGGCCGGCGAACCAGAAGCCCATGGTGCCGATGATGAGGCCGCCGATTAGGCCCTCGAGCGTCTTGTTGGGCGAGATCTCCGGCGCGATCCGGTGGCTGCCGAACATGCGGCCGGTGGCGTAGGCGGCGGTGTCGGTGACGAAGGTGCCGACCAGGACGTCGACGAGCAGCGCCGCCCCGTGGCTCGGGAGGTCGCGGAGGAGCACGGCATGGGCGAGCGGGAGGCCGATCCAGACGATCCCCAGGAGGGTGACGGCGATCGAGGTCATGGCGCCGTCGCGGGGCTGGCGCCGCGAGTCGGCGGCGAAGAAGAACATCACCGGGAAGGAGGCCGCGACGATCATCAGCACGTTGAAGGCGGTGCCGAAGTGGGCGGCGACGACCAAGCCGGCGACGGCGAGGTAGGCGGGGATCGCCATCGGCCTCGATTCGTGGGTCATCGCCACGTACTCGCGCAGGCAGACGATCCCGATCGCGATCATCGCCAGGGCGAAGATCGGCCCGCCGGCGACGGTGATCGCGATCGCGAAGGCGATCCAGGGCAGGACGATGACGATCCGCTTCATCGTCTCGCCGCTGCCGCCGCGGCGCCGCCGCGGCTCGCGGGGCGGTCGCGGTGGCCGCGGCGGATCCGGCTCGAAGTCCCGCTCGTCGAAGAGGTCGACGTTCATGCCCGGGTCCCGAAGCGGCGCTGCCGCGTCTCGTACTCCGCCAGCGAGGCCTCGAAGGCTCCGCGGTCGAAGTCCGGCCAGAGCTCATCGCGCACGACCAGCTCCGAGTACGCCGTCTGCCAGAGCAGGAAGTTGGAGATCCGCTGCTCGCCGCTGGTTCTGATCAGGAGGTCGGGGTCGTGCATCTCGGGCGCGTAGAGGTGGTCGCGGAACTCCTCCTCGGAGCTCCCCTGGAAGGTTCGCGCCGCGTCGACGATCTCCGCCCTGCCGCCGTAGTTGAAGGCGACGAAGAGCGAGATCCGGGTGTTCGCCGCGGTCTCCCTTTCGGCCCACTCCATCTGCTCGATCAGCCCGGCGTCGACCCCCGTCCGGCGGCCGACGAAGCGCATCCGCACGCCTTCCTCGTCGAGCTCCGGCGTTTCCGAGGCGATTCGCTCGCCGAACATCCGCATCAGCCCGGTGACCTCCGCTTCGGAGCGGTTCCAGTTCTCGGTCGAGAAGGAGAAGACGGTCAGCTCCTCGATCCCCAGCTCGGCGGCGTCGCGCAGCCGTTCCTTGACCACGTCGGCGCCGGCGCGGTGGCCCTCGATCACCGGCAGGCCGCGCTGCTGCGCCCAGCGGCCGTTGCCGTCGGTGATGATCGCTACGTATCGGGGAACGGACACGCTCGGGTGACCGCCCTCAGACCTCGAGGATTTCGGCTTCCTTGCCCTTGAGCAGGTTGTCGATCTCGGCGATTGCCTCGTCGGTCTGTTTCTGCAGGGTGGTCTCGGCGCGGCGCTCGTCGTCCTCGCCCGCTTCGCCTTCTTTCTTCAGGTCGCGGAGGTCGCTCATCACGTCGCGGCGGACGTTCCGCACTGCGACCCGGCCCTCCTCGGCGACGCCGTGGACGACTTTGACCATCTCCCGCCGCCGCTCCTCGGTCATCTCCGGGATCGCCAGCCGCACCAGGTTGCCGTCGTTCGACGGGGTGAGGCCGACGTCGGACTCCTGGATCGCCTTCTCGATCGCCCCCAGGGCGCTCTTGTCGAAGGGGGTGATCGTCAGCAGGCGAGCATCGGAGGCGGCGACGTTGGCGAGCTGCTTCAGCGGCGTCGGGTTGCCGTAGTACTCGACCACGATGCGGTCGAGCAGGTGCGGCGAGGCGCGGCCG
>DASXOF010000088.1:0-18011 GCA_036494495.1 Solirubrobacterales bacterium
AGCTGCTTCAGCGGCGTCGGGTTGCCGTAGTACTCGACCACGATGCGGTCGAGCAGGTGCGGCGAGGCGCGGCCGGTGCGGACGGTGGCGAGCTCGCCACGGCTCGACTCGACCGACTTGGCCATGCGCTCCTTCGCGTCCGCCAGCAGTTCGTCGATCAGCTCAGACATCGGGATTCCCGGTCAAGAGGCGGGCGCGCTGGCGACCAGCGTTCCGACCTTCTCACCGCGGACGATCCTATCTATGTTGCGCTCGTCGGCCATGTTGAAGACGTAGATGGGCAGGTCGTTGTCCATGCAGAGGCTGAGCGCGGTCGAGTCCATCACCCGCAGCCCGCGCTCGATCGCCTCGCGGTGGGTGATCGCGGGGATGAACTCGGCCGAGGAGTCGGTCGCCGGGTCGGCGCTGTAGACCCCCTCCACCCCGTTCTTGGCCATCAGGATCGCCTCGGCGTGGATCTCCAGCGCTCGCAGCGCCGCCGCGGTGTCGGTGGTGAAGAACGGGTTGCCGGTGCCGGCGGCGAAGATCACGATCCGGCCCTTCTCGAGGTGGCGCATCGCGCGGCGGCGGATGTAGGGCTCGGCGACCTCCTTGACGTCGATCGCCGACATCACCCGGGTGTGCTGGCCGCGGCGCTCGAGCGCGTCCTGCAGGGTGAGGGCGTTGAGGACCGTCGCCAGCATCCCCATGTAGTCGCCGGTCGCCCGGTCCATCCCTTTGGCGGCGCCGTCGAGGCCGCGGTAGATGTTGCCGGCCCCGACCACGATCGCGACCTCGACCCCGAGCTCGCGCACCGCCGCCACCTGCTGGGCGATGCGGTCGACCTCGGTGCCGTCGGTGCCGTACTCGAGCCGGCCCATCAGGGCCTCGCCGGAGAGCTTCAGCAGGATGCGGCCGAACTGGGGAGCGTCGGCGGAGTCGGTCACGTGAGCGTGACCCTAGATGATCGACCCGCGCCTACCGCCTACTCCTCGCCGACCCGGAAGTACGAGAACCGCGCGATCTGGATGTTCTCGCCGGTCTTCGCCGCCAGCTCCTGCCGCAGCTCCTCGATCGTCTTCGAGTCGTGTTTCTCGGCGTTGACGTGGGTCTGGTCGAGCAGCGCCACCTCGCTCGCCCACTTGCTCAGCTGGCCCTCGACGATTTTCTCGACGATGTTGTCCGGTTTGCCTTCTTCGCGCGCCTTCTCTTCGAAGACCTTCTTTTCGGCCTCGCGCTGGTCGGCGTCGATTTCATTGGTCGAGACGTAGAGCGGCGAGGTCGCCGCCACATGGAGGGCGACCTGGTAGGCGAAGACCTGGAAGTCCTCGTTGCGGGCGACGAAGTCGGTCTCGCACTGGACTTCGACCATCGCCCCGACCCTGTTGTTGGCGTGGATGTAGGAGGAGACGACGCCCTCGTTGGTGCCGCGCCCTTCGCGCTTGGCGGCGGACGCCTGCCCCTTCACCCGCAGCAGCTCGATCGCCCGGTCGACGTCGCCGTCGGCCTCGACCAGTGCCGATTTCGCGTCCATCATCGCCGCCCCGGTCCGCTCCCGGAGCGCCTTCACATCGGCGGCCGTGATCGCCATCAGCCGTTTCCTTTCTCAGTCTCAGTGGTGGTCGGCTCAGCGGCGGGCTCAGCGGCCGGCGGTTGCGGAGCGGGCTCGGGCGGAGCGGGCGCCTGGGCCTGGGCCTGGGGCGCCGCCGGCGCCTGGGGCTCAGCGGCTTGCGGAGTCGCGGGAGCTGCCTGCTGGGGTTGCTCGTGCTCGGCTTTCGGCGGCGCCGAGGCCTGCTGCTGTTGTTGCTGCTGGGCCTGCTGCTGTTTCGCCTGTGCTTCCGCAGTAGCTTTCGCCGCCTTCGCGGCCTCCTCCGCTTTCTGCCGCTCTTCCTCCGCCGCGCGCCGCGCTTTCTCTTCCTCCTCGCGCTTGCGCCGCTCTTCCTCCTCCTTTTTGCGCCGCTCCATCTCTTCGGCGATGCGGCGCTCCTCCTGCACCCGCCAGGCCGAGGAGCCCTCCTCGACGGCGCCGCCGATCGTGCCGATGATCAGCTGGCAGGAGCGGATCGCGTCGTCGTTGCCGGGGATCACGTAGTCGACCGGCGTCGGGTCGCAGTTGGTGTCGACCAGGCCGATGATCGGGATCCGCAGGCGGGCCGCCTCGTGGACCGCGATCTCCTCGGTTTTGAGGTCGGTGACGAAGACCGCGTCGGGCAGGCGGTCCATGTCGCGGACGCCGCCGAGGTTGAACTCGAGCTTGGCGAGTTCGGCCTCCATCCCCATCCGCTCCTTGGTCGGCAGGAGGTCGAGTTTGCCCTCCTCTTTCCAGCCGTTGAGCTCGTGCAGGCGGGCGATCCGGCCCGACATCGTGTTGAAGTTGGTCAGCAGGCCGCCGAGCCAGCGTTTGTTGACGTAGGGCATGCGGCAGCGTTCGGCCCATTCCTGGACCGTGTCGCGGGCCTGCTTCTTGGTGCCGACGAACAGCACCGTGCCGCCGCCGCTGGCCAGCTCGCCGGCGAAGCGGCGGGCGTTCTCCAGCAGCGCCTCGGTCTGCAGCAGGTCGATGATGTGGATCCCGTCCAGCTCGCCGAAGATGAAGCGGCGCATGTTCGGGTTCCAGCGGCGCGTCTGGTGGCCGAAGTGGACTCCGGCCTCGAGCAGCTCTTTGAGCTCCGTCTGGGACATCGGTTCTCCTTGGATTGGTGGTGCAGCGCCCGCCGCGCTCGCCGGGACCCGACATCGGGATTGGTGTCGGGCAGGATCCGGTCCGCCCTCGGCGGGGGTCGAATTTCTGGACGCACAATTGTAGAGAGCGGCCATCGACAGCGCACCTATCCCGCTCGCCGCGCCAGGTGTTGGCGCCTTATCCGTGTCGTAGACGGATAAGGCGCCAATCAAAGGATGAATTGGCGCATTAGTCGCCCCCGGAGGCGACTAATGCGCCAACAACGCGCGGGGGCTAAGGGGTTTCGCGGGACTGGTCGAGGGCGCTCGCCAGGTCGTCGGGCAGGGGCGAGGTGAAGCTCAGCGGCTCGCCGCTCTCTGGATGGGCGAAGGCGAGGCGGTGGGCGTGGAGGAACTGGCGGATGAGGCCGTACCGCATCGCGCCGCCGTAGGTCTCGTCGCCGCAGAGCGGGTGGCCGATCGCGGCGAAGTGGGCGCGGATCTGGTGGGTGCGCCCGGTCTCGAGCTTCGCCTCCAGGTAGGTCTCGCGCGGCAGCAGCTCGAGCACCTCGAAATGGGTGCGGGCCTGGCGCGCGGCGGCGCCGGAGACGGCCATCCGCTTGCGCTGGCGCTGGGCGCGGCCGATCGGCGCGTCGATCGTCCCGGTCCGCGTCGCCAGGCGGCCGCCGGCGAGCGCCAGGTAGACGCGTTCGACCTCGCGCTCGCGCACCGCCTGCTGCAGCGCCGCGTGGGCGGCGTCGGTCCGCGCCACCACCAGCAGACCGCTGGTCCCCTTGTCGAGGCGGTGGACGATCCCCGGCCGCTCGGGGTCCTCGCCGCCCCCCAGCAGCTCCCCCAGCTCGGAGACGAGGGTCGGACCGGTGTGCGAGGGGGCCGGGTGGACGACGAGGCCGGCCGGCTTGTCGACGACGGCCAGGGCGTCGTCGCGGTAGACGACCCGCAGGGCCGCCTCAGCCACCCTTCTCCCCCTGCTTGCGGGCGCGTTCCTCGCGGATCGCTTCGCGCAGGTAGATCAGCACCAGGATGGCGACGCCGAAGGTGATGCAGACGTCGGCGACGTTGAACGGCGGCCAGGGCGGCAGTTCGATGAAGTCGGTGACGTGGCCGGCGGCGACGCGGTCGATCAGGTTGCCGACCGCGCCCCCCGCGACCAGGCCGCAGGCGACCCACATCCCCGGCCGCGCCGGGTCGCGGGCGAAGAGGTAGACGATCACCCCGAGCGCCGCCACGGTGATGATCACCAGCGGCGCCCCGGTGCCGCTCGCGAGGCCCCAGGAGACGCCGGTGTTGTGGGTCTGGGTGAGGCCGAGCGGACCGAAGACGTCGATCTGTTCGCCGATCACGACCTGGGCGCGGACGATCGCCTTGCTGACCTGGTCGAGGGCGATGACGAGCGCGCAGAGCGCCCCCGCCAGGAGCCAGGCGCGCTTGGCGCCGCTCACCGCGGCCTCACCCTTCGATCAGGCCGGGGACGATCCGCTGCAGCAGGAACAGCAGCAGGATGCCGAGCATCGGGCTGAGGTCGAAGGCGAAGCCACCGCCGCCGACCGGCGGCAGCAGGCGGCGGAAGAGGTTCAGGTACGGGTTGGTGGTGTCGGTGATGAAGTCGAGGACCGAGCGCAGCCAGGGCCGGTAGGGCATCCGCGGCACGTAGGAGATCAGGATGTTGCAGAAGATCAGGCCGATGTAGACGACGATCAGGGCGCTGACGTAGTCGGCGACGTCGCCGCGGGTGAGGGCCAGCGGGATCATCCCCGCATCCTCCGCAGCGAAGCCTCGACCGCCGCCTCGAACGCCGCCCGGGCGCCTTCGCGGTCGAGCGCTTCGAGCCCGGCTTCGGTGCTGCCGCCGGGCGAGGTGACCGCCCTGCGGACGTCGGCCGGGTGGCGCTCGCGCAGGAGCTCGGCGGTGCCGGCGGTGGTCTCGACGACGAGCTCGCGGGCCAGGTCGGGGTCGAGCCCGGCCTCGGCGCCCGCGTCGGCCAGCGCCTCGACCGCCAGCGCCAGATAGGCGGGCGCGCAGCCCATGATCGCCGTCGCCTCGTCGAACTGGTCGTCGGGCAGGTCGACGAGGTGGCCGAGCCGCTCCAGCGCCGCCCGGACCTCAGCCCCGGCGTCGCCGGCGACGCACATCACGCCCTGCCGCACCTCCACCCCGACGTTCGGCATCACCCGCAGCACCGAAGCCCCTGGAAACGCCTCCTGGAGCCTCTGGAGCGGCACTGCGGCGAGGATCGAGACCACTCGCTTCGCCGCGCCCAGCTCCGGCGCCACCTCCTCGAGCTTGCCCGGCTTCACCGCCAGGACGACGAAATCCGCCCGCGCCACCACCTCGGCGTTCGCCAGCGCCTCGCCCCCGAGCTCCGCTGCCAGCGCCGCGGCCCGCCCGGACCCCGAGTCCGAGAACAGCATCCCCTCGAACTCGCCGGCCCAGCCGCGGGCCATCGCGGCGGCCATGTTGCCGGAGCCGATGAAGCCGACGATCATGGCGGGCAGCCTAGTGGGCCGCCGCCGCTAGGACTGGTTGAAGAAGCCCTTGTCGATCAGCCGCGCGCGTTCCTCGGCCGAGACCTCGACGTTGCGCGGCGTCAGCAGGAACATCTTCTCGGCGATCCGCTGCATGCCGCCGTCGAGCGCGTAGGTGAGGCCGGAGCAGAAGTCGATCATCCGCTTCGAGAGGTCATGGTCGGCGGTCTGCAGGTTGAGGATCACCGGCACCGAGCGTTTGAACTGGTCGGCGACCTGCTGGGCGTCGTTGAAGTTGCGCGGGATCACCAGGTGGACCTGGATGTCGCCGCCGCCGTTGTCGACCGGGCGCAGCGTGCGGGTGCGGCTGGCGGCGATCGGCTCGTCGTCGGCGAAGATGTCGTCGATTTCGTCGCGCCGGGCGCGGCGCGAGGTCGGCAGGCGCCGGACCGATCCTTCGCCCCGGTCGCGGTCGCGATCCCGCTCGCGCTCCCGGCGGCCTTCGAAGGCTTCTTCGGTGCCGGTTTCCGGCTCGAATTCGTCTTCGTATTCGGGACCGTAGTCCTGGTCCTCGGCGAGGCCGAAGTAAACGAGAGCTCTATGCCAAGTGTCGCGGAATGCCATTGCAGCGTTGATTCTGCCTCAGTTGCCCGAGTCCTTTACCGAATTTTCCCAGGTTAGCGCCGTTTTACGCGAAGCCGGCGCGGGACCTGCCTAGATGAATAGGGTCGTACCGAGGCGGATGATCGTCGCCCCCTCCTGCACCGCCACCGGCCAGTCCTGCGAGGTGCCCATCGAAAGCCGCGCCAGTCCGTGCTCGGCGGCCAGCTCGGCAAGGCGTGCGAAGTGGCGGCGCGAGTCCTCCGGGTCCTGGGTGAAGGGCGGCATCGTCATCAGACCGCCGACCCTGACCGGGCAGCGGGCGATGAAATCGCCGAGCTCGGCCGGCGCCACCCCGCCCTTGCCCTCCTCGCCGGCGACGTTGACCTCGACCAGGATCTCGGTCTCCGGGGTGCCGCGCTTGCCGAGCTGGTCCAGCACCGAGTCCGTGGCGACCGAGTGGACGAGGCGGACCAGCGGCAGCACCTGCTTGACCTTGCGGCTCTGGAGGTTGCCGATGAAGTCCCAGGTGAACTGCCCGCCCCAGCGCTCGTGCTTGGCGGCGAGGTCCTGCTGGCGATTCTCGCCGACCAGCCTCACCCCCGCCTCGGCCAGCGCCCCCATCTCCTCCAGCGGCACGTACTTGCAGGCGACGAGGACCTCCACCCCCTCCCCCGCCTCGGCCTGCACCCGGGCGAGATTGGCGGCGACCTTCTCGGGGTCGATCCCGTGGATCAGGCCCGGCATCGCTGCTCCCGGGCCCTCACGCGGCGGCGGGCAGCGGCATCTCGCCGGTCGGGAATTCGATCGGGTTGAGCCAGGCGAGGCCGGCCTGGCGGCCGGTCCTGCCGCCGTCGCGGCGGTGGGAGAAGAAGAGATCCGCTTCGCAGTGGGTGCAGAGGCCGGCCGACTCGACCTTGCGCACGCCGGCCGCCGCCAGCAGCCGTCGCGCCACCTCGGGCAGGTCGAGCATGCGGCCCTCCGCGATCCCCTCGCCGAGCCCGGAGAACGCCTCCAGCACCTCCTCGCCGACCTCGTAGCAGCAGGGGCCGATCCCGGGCCCGATCGCCGCTTCGGTCGCTCCCACCATCGCCGCCCCCCTGGCGACGATGCCGGCGGCGAGCGGCCGCCAGCCGCAGTGCAGGAGCGCCAGGCCGCGCGGGCCGAGCAGGGCGACCGGGAGGCAGTCGGCGACGAAGACCAGCGGCGTCAGCCCCGGTGCTGCGACGACGTGGCCGTCGGCTTCGGGCAGCGCGCTGCCGGGCTCGGCGAACGGGCTCGGCGACTGTGGCGCGGCGTGGCGGACGATCTCTGCCCCGTGGACCTGCAGCGCGATCGGCACGCTCGCCGTCTCGATCCCCAGCGCCGCGGCGAGCCGGCGGCGGTTCTCGCGCACCGCGTCCTCCTCGTCGTCGGTGAGGACGCCGAGGTTGAGGCTGTCGAAGGGCGGCTCGCTGACCCCGCCGATCCGGGTCGTGAAGGCCGCGTGCGCGCCGTGCATCTTCGCCTCGAGCCACCGGACGCCGTTGCGCTCGCGCCAGTCCATGGCCCCTACGAAAGCAGAAGCGGCGGCTCCCCGGCGTACCTATTCGGCGCCGGCCGCGGCGAGGGCGACGGCGAGCTGCTCCTCGCGACCGCCGGCTTCGCCGTCGAGGGCGGCGCGGTGCGCTGCGCGCAGGGCGCGACCGAGAGCCGGCCCCTCCGGGACGCCGGCGGCGAGCAACGCGGCGCCGTCGATCTCGAGCGCCACCGGCCGCCACTCGCGCAGGTAGGCGTCGAGCCACTCGGCGCCGAGGGCGCGTGCCAGCAGCAGCTCGACGGGGTCGCGGCCGCGGGCCAGCTCGTAGCCCTCGCTGGGGCGGGCCGGCCGGGTCGCCGCCAGCTCCTCCTCCCCCCCGGCCGAGCCGAGCGCCGCGACCAGGACCGCCTCGGCATGCGGCGCTTCCTCGCGCCAGGGCTCGTCGCCGAGCAGCTCGGCGACCGCCGCGGCCAGCTCGGCGCCGCCGGGCCGCAGCTCGAGCAGCCCCCACTCCGAGAGCAGCCGCAGGCCGGCCGGGCCGGTCGGTTCGGCGGCGAGGCGGGCCAGCTCGGCCCCGCGCCTGTCGTCGGACAGGGTCGCGAGATCGGTCGCCCGCAGCAGCCGCTCGGTCTCCGCCTCGAGCGCGAAGCCCAGGCGCGCCGCGTAGCGCGCGGCGCGGATCGCCCGGGTCGGGTCGTCGGCGAAGGAGCCCGGGTGCAGGACCCGCAGCAGCCGCGCCTCGACGTCGGCGACGCCGCCGTGGGGGTCGACCGGCGCGCCACCGCCGACCGGCACCGCGATCGCATTGACGCTGAAGTCGCGGCGGGCGAGGTCGGACTCGACGCCGGCGGCAGGCTCGACGACCGGCAGCGCCCCCGGCCGGGGGTAGCTCTCGGTGCGAGCGCCGGCGATGTCGACGCGGTGCCCGCCCAGCTCGACGGTGGCGGTGCCGAAGCGGTCGTGGCTCGCGACCGGGTGACTGCTCAGCGCCGCCGCCAGCTCCTCCGCCTCGCCCAGCACCAGCAGGTCGAGGTCGCCGCGGCCGCGGCCGAGGAGCGCATCGCGGACCGCGCCGCCGACCACGTAGGCCGGCACCCGCGCCGCCGCAGCGATCTGCTGCAGCTCCGGGTATAGCTGACGCAGCGCCTCCCCGAGGTCGGCGCCAGGCTTTCGTGCGCGGTTCATCCTGCTTGCCTACCATGATCGCCGCCGCGGATGGCCGACGACCCGACAGATCCGGATTGGCTGGTGGACGAGCGCGCCGAGCGTGAAGCGCGGCGGGCCGAGCGCCGCCGCCAGGTGCGGCGGCGGCGGATCATCGCGTTCGCCTCGCTCGCGGCGGTGGTCATCGCGGTCGGGATCGTCGTCGCGATCGCCAGCGGCGGCGGCTCGGGCGGGTCCGACAAGGCCGGCACGGGCAAGGCGGCGGGCCAGCAGGCGAAGAACGCCAGCAACCACAGCGGCCAGACCCGGGGCGAAATCGAAGGCGAAGGCGGCAAGGTCCGCAACTCGACCCCGCAACCTGACTGGGAACCGCACACCGGCCCGGTGCCGATCCTCGAGTACCACGTGCTCGGCGAAGCGCCGGAAAGCGAGGAATACCCCGAACTCTTCGTCTCCCGCCCGGACTTCCGCCACCAGCTCGAATGGCTCGACGAAAACGGCTACCAGGCGGTGACGCTGGAACAGGTTCAGGACGCCTGGTACCGGGGCGGCACCCTGCCGCCGAAGCCGGTCGTGCTCTCCTTCGACGACGGTTACCGGCCGCAGTTCACCTTCGCCCTGCCGCAGCTGCGAAAGCACGGCTGGGCCGGCGTCCTCAACCTCAAGGCCGAAGGCTCGGACCTCTACGAAAGCAACGTCAAGGCGATGATCGCCGCCGGCTGGGAGCTCGCCTCGCACACCGTCAACCACTCCGACCTGACCACCATCGGCCCCGAAGAACTCGAATACGAAGTCGCCGAATCGCGCAAGCTGCTGCAGCGCGAATTCGGCGTCCCGGTGAAGAACTTCTGCTACCCGGCCGGGGCCTTCGACTCGGCGGTGATCGAAGCGGTCGAAGCGGCCGGCTACGAAGGCGCGACCACCGAGATCCCCGGGTACGCAGAAAAGAACGCGCCCTACGAACTGGCGCGCTTCGAGATCCTCGGCTCGACCGGGGTCGAAGGCCTGGCCGAAGACCTCGCCAGCGGCGAAGGCGAAACCGCCGAAGGCGTCGGCTAGCCGGAGCTGCCAGTCCCTCCTAGAGCCGGACCGGGATCCCGTCGGCGGCAAGGCGCTCCTTCGCGTCCTGCACCCGGTAGGTCCCGTAGTGGAAGATCGAGGCGCAGAGGACGGCGTCGGCGCCGCCAGCGGCGATCGCCTCGCTGAGGTGGCCGAGCTCGCCGGCGCCGCCGGAGGCGATCACCGGCACCGGCACCGCGTCGGCGACCGCTCGCGTCAGCTCGAGGTCGTAGCCGTGGTTGGTCCCGTCGCGGTCCATGCTGGTCAGCAGCACCTCGCCGGCGCCGAGGTCGACCGCCTCCTGCGCCCAGGCGACGGCGTCGCGGTCGGGGACCCGCTCGCGCCCGCCCTTGACGTAGACGCCCCAGCTGCCGTCCTCCTCGCGCTTGGCGTCGATCGCGATCACCACGCACTGGGCGCCGAAGTGGTCGGCCAGCTCGCTCAGCAGCGCCGGCCGCTGCAGCGCCGCCGAGTTGACCGAGACCTTGTCGGCGCCGGCGTCGAGCACCGCCTGGGCGTCCTCCACTGACCGGATGCCGCCGCCGATCGTGAACGGGATGAAGACGTTGTCGGCGGTGCGGCGGGCGAGCTCGACGATCGTCTCGCGGCGTTCGTGCGAGGCGGTGATGTCGAGGAAGACGAGCTCGTCGGCGCCCTCGGCGTCGTAGCGCTCGGCCAGCTCGACCGGGTCGCCGGCGTCGCGCAGGCCGACGAAGTTGGTGCCCTTGACGACGCGGCCGGCGTCGACGTCGAGGCAGGGGATCACGCGTTTCAGCGCCATCGGCGAAGCGTACGGGCTCGGCGGCCTCAGGCCAGCGCGGCGATCGCGTCGGCGACGTTGAAGCGACCCTCGTAGAGGGCCCGGCCGACGATCACGCCCTCGACGTTCGGCGCCGCCTGCTCGCGCAGCAGCGCCAGGTCCTCGAGCGAGCCGACGCCGCCCGAGTAGATGATCGAGGCGGTGGTCGAGCCGGCGACCAGCGCCAGCTCCCGCAGCCCCGGGCCCTGGAGGGTGCCGTCGACCTCGATCGGGGTGAAGATGAAGCGCGAGACGCCCCGCGTGCTGAGCTCGGCGACGGCCTCGGTCGCCGGCACCTGGCTGGTCTCGGTCCAGCCGGCAAGGGCGATGTTGCCGCCGCGGGCGTCGACGCTGACCGCGACCCGCTCGCCGTGGCGGTCGAGCATCCGCTGCAGGAAGCGCGGGTCGCGCAGCGCCGCGGTCCCGATCACCACCCGTTCGGCGCCGGCCCGCAGCACGCTGGCGACGTTCTCCTCGTCGCGCAGGCCGCCGCCGACCTGGATCGGGAAGGGGATCCGGTCGGCAATCCGCCTGACCACCTCGAGGTTCTCGGGCTTGCCGCCGCGGGCGCCGTCGAGGTCGACGACGTGCAGGTAGTGCGAGCCTTCCTCGGCCCAGCGCAGCGCCGCGTCGACCGGGTCGGCGTCGTAGGTCGTCTCGCGCTCGTAGTCGCCTTCGACCAGGCGCACGGTGCGGCCGCCGAGGATGTCGATCGCGGGATAGAGGATCACGAGAGGAGGGCGCCGCTCAGGCCGGGACCGAGGCGCAGACGCCGGCGAAGTTGGCGAGCAGTCGCAGCCCCGCGGCGCTCGACTTCTCGGGGTGGAACTGGACGCCGAAGACGTTCCCGCGCTCGGCCGCGCAGGCGAAGCGCTCGCCGTACTCGGCGCTGCCGAGCAGCTCTGTCGGGTTCGCCTCGGGGGCGAAGGAGTGGACGAAGTAGAACGGGGTCTCCGAGTCGATGCCGTCGGTCAGCCGCGAATCGCGCTCCCAGCGCACCGGCGCCCAGCCGATGTGCGGAACCTTGAGGCCCGGCGCCCGCAGCCGCTCGACCGCCCCCGGCAGCAGCCCCAGTCCGGCGGCGCCGGCGAGCTCGGTGCTGGAGTCGAACAGCAGCTGCAGCCCGAGGCAGATCCCGAGCACCGGCACCCCGGCCTCGACCCGCGCGGCGATCAGCTCGTCGAGGCCGCGCTCGCGGATCCGTTCCATCGCCCGCGGGAAGGCGCCGACCCCGGGCAGGATCAGGCCCTCGGCGGCGCCGATCGCCGCCCCGTCCGCGGTCACGGTGGCGCTGGCGCCGACGTGCTCGAGCGCCTTTTCGACCGAGCGCAGGTTGCCCATGCCGTAGTCGAGGATCGCGATCCGGGCGCTCATTCGCTCAGCGTCCCCTTGGTCGAGGGCACGCCGCTCTCCTCGGGATCGATCGAGACGGCGACCCGCAGCGCCCTGGCGAAGGCCTTGAAGGCGGCCTCGACCATGTGGTGGGCGTTGGTCCCGGAGCGGATCCGGATGTGGACGGTCAGCTTCGCGTTGGTGGCGACGGCGCGGAAGAACTCCTCGGTCAGCTCGGTTTCGAAGCCGGCGATCGTGCCCGGCTCCGGTGCCCCGTCGAAGGCCAGGAAGGGGCGCCCGGAGATATCGATCGCGCACTCGGCCAGCGCCTCGTCCATCGGGATCAGCGCCGAGCCGTAGCGGCGGATCCCGGCACGGTCGCCGAGCGCCTCGTCGAGCGCCGCTCCGAGGACGATGCCGACGTCCTCGACCGTGTGGTGGGCGCCGGTCTCGAGGTCGCCGACCGCCTCCACTTCGAGGCCGAGCCGGCCGTGGCGGGCGAGCAGGTCGAGCATGTGGTCGAAGAAGCCGACGCCGGTGTTGGCGCTGCTGGCGCCGCCGTCGAGGTCGAGCCCGAGCAGCACCTCGGTCTCACCGGTCCGCCGTTTCCTTTTCGCGCTTCTGGCCATCAGCGCCTAATCATCGCCGACTCGCCGTGAACGGGTAGGCCCTCGGCCCGGGCGAGGGCGTCGACTTGCGGCGCCAGCGCGGCGGCGGCGCCGGCGTCGATCTCGACCGTGGAGATGCGCCGGCGGAAGGCGGCGGGACCGAGCGGGCCGCTGAAGCGGCCGGCGCCGCCGGTCGGCAGCACGTGGTTGGAGCCGGCGGCGTAGTCGCCGAAGGCGGTGGCGCCGTAGCGACCGGCGAAGACGCAACCGGCCGTGCGGATCCGCTCGGCCAGCAGCACCGCGTCCTCCTCGAAGAGCTGCAGGTGCTCGGGGGCGAAGGCGTTGGCGAGGTCGGCGGCGTCCGAGAGGTCGGGGACGGCGAGCAGCGCCAGCGGCGCGTCGGCGACGCTCGGCCGCTCGGCGGCGGCGCGCTCGGTCGCCTCGCCGATCGCCTCCAGCACGTGCTCCTCGACCGCGACCAGGAGCAGGGGGCTGTCGCCGCCGTGCTCGGCCTGGGCGCAGAGGTCGAGCGCCGCCCACTCGGGATCGGTGTCGTGGCCGGCGATGACCATCAGCTCCGAGGGGCCGGCCAGTGAGTCGATCCCGACCTGGCCGTAGACGAAGCGCTTGGCTTCGCGGACCCAGGCGTTGCCGGGGCCGGCGACGACGTCGACCGCGGCGATCGTCTCGGTGCCGTGGGCGAGGGCGAAGATCGCCTGGGCGCCGCCGATCGCGTAGACCTCCTCGATCCCGCAGTGCGCCGTGGCGGCCAGGGTCAGCGGGTGCAGACGGCCGTCGGCGCCGGGCGGCGAGGCGAGGGCGATCCGCTCGACCCCGGCGACCTGGGCCGGGATCGCGCACATCAGCACGCTCGAGGGGTAGGCGGCGCGGCCGCCGGGGGCGTAGATGCCGGCGGCGCCGACCGGGACTTCGCGCACGGTAACCGTCTGCCCCTGCGGCAGCTCGGTGCGGCGCGGCTCGGAGAGCTGCGACTCGGCGACGGCGTGGACGTTGGCGGCGGCGACGTCGAGCGCCGCCTGCAGCGAGGGGTCGAGCGCGGCCAGCGCCCGCTCGCACTCGGCCGGCTCGACGCGCAGCGAGCTCAGCGGCTGCTCGGTCGCGTCGTAGCGGTTGGTGAGGGCGATCACGGCGGCGTCGCCGCCCTCGCGGATCAGGTTCTCGATCGGGGCGACGTCGACCACCGCCGCCGACTCCTCGACCCAGCCGCGGACCGCAGCGGCGCTCGCCGCCGCGCCCTCCCACTCGAAGCGCCGCGTCCTCACGGCGCCGTCCCGAGGGCGCGGCTGGCCTCGCGCAGCCGCGCGGTGAGGTCGTCGACCTCGGCCGCCCGCAGCTTGTGGGCGACCCGGTTGGCGACGAAGCGGGCGCTGCAGACGACGATCTCCTCGCGCACCTCGAGGTCGTTCTCCTCCAGGGTGCGGCCGGTAGCGACGAGGTCGACGATGCCGTCGCCGAGGCCGATCAGCGGCGCCAGCTCGACCGAGCCCTTGACCTCGATCACTTCGATCTGGCGGCCGGTCCCCTCGAAGTAGTCGGCGGCGATCCGCGGGTACTTGGTCGCGATCCGCATCAGCCCCAGCCGCCGCTGGCTTTCGCCCAGGCGGTTGTCGCCGCGACGGCCGGCGAGGACCATGCGGCAACGGCCGAAGCCGAGGTCGAGCAGCTCGTAGACGGCGCGATCGGCCTGCTCGAGCAGCACGTCCTTGCCGGTGATGCCGACGTCGGCGGCGCCGGACTCGACGTAGGTGGGGACGTCGGAGGGCCGCATCGTGACCAGGGTCAGCTTCTCGGTCTCGAAGATCAGCGAGCGCGAGTCGCCGCGCAGCTCCGCGGTGTCGACGCCGGCGGCCTCGAGGACGTCGAGGGTTTCGCCGAAGAGGGCGCCGCGCGGCACCGCCAGCTTCAGCTTGCCGCCGGGGACGACGCGGCTGCCGGCAACGGTGACGGTCATGGCTCCACCCTCGCCCGTCGCTGCTCCTCCATCTGGGCGACGTGGACGCGGTCGAGGTAGAGGCCGAACCCGGCGGCCGGCAGGTCGAGGCCGAAGTTGTGCATCAGGCGGTCGTAGCGGCCACCGCCGCCGAGCACGTAGCCGAGCGCCGGGTCGTAGACCTCGAGGATTGCGCCGCTGTAGTAGCCGAGGTCGCGCAGCAGGCCCATGTCGATCTGGACGCGGTCGGCGACGCCGCGCCGCTCGAGCGCCTCGTACGTCTCCCCCAGCCGCGCGATCGCCCGCTCGACCGCCTCGCCGCCGAGCTCGCGGGCCTGCTCGAGCACCTCGGAGCCGCCGCGCAGCTGCGAGAGGGCGACGCAGGTGGCGACCCGGTCATCGCCGATCCCGGCCTCGCCGAGCTCGACCTCGAGCCCGACCAGGTCGTGGCGGGCGAGCCGCGTCAGCAGCGAGTCCTGGGCCTCGCCGTCGACCCCGAACTCGGCCAGCAGCTGGCGGTAGAGGTCGGAGTCGCCGAGCCCGATCACGGCGCGCTCGAGCCCGGCGGCGTCGAGCGCCGCCTCGAGGACCTCGACGATCTCCGCCGTGCCGTCCGGCGCCTGGGCGCCGATCAGCTCGACCCCGGCCTGGACGACCTCGCGCAGCTGCCCGCGCTGCGGGGTGACGGCGCGGTAGGTGCTCGCCAGGTAGCAGAGGCGGAGCGGCATCTCGGCCTCGGCGAAGCGGCTGGCGACCAGGCGGGCGATCGGCACGGTCATGTCGGAGCGCAGCGCCAGCAGCTCGCCGGACTCGTCGAAGAAGCGGTAGGCGCCGCTGGCCCGTCCGTCGCCGCGCGCCATCACCGCCTCGTACTCGATCGTCGGCGTCGCCACCTCGCCGTAGCCGCGCGCCTCGAAGACCTCGATCAGGGCGCGGTTGAGACGGCGCAGCTCGCGCATCTCCTCGGGCAGGACGTCACGGCTTCCGGGCGGAATCGGATGGATCATCGAACGGACCTTACGAGGAAATCGCCAACCGGCTTAGGCCGGAACCTCGGCGGAGACCCGCTCGATCTGCGCGCCGAGCGCCCGCAGGCGCTCGTCGATCTGCTCGTAGCCGCGGTCGATCTGCACCACGTTGCCGATTTCCGAGCGGCCATCGGCGGCCAGGGCGGCGATGAGCATCGCCATCCCGGCGCGGATGTCGGGGCTCTCGACGCGGGCACCGTGAAGCCGGCTCGGACCGCTGACGATCGCCCGGTGGGGGTCGCACAGCGTGATCCGAGCGCCCATCGCGACCAGCTTGTCGACGAAGAACAAACGGTTCTCGAACATCTTCTCGAAGATCAGGATCTCGCCCTCGGCCTGGGTGGCGAGGGCCAGCGCGATCGAGGTGAGGTCGGCCGGGAACGCCGGCCAGGGCCCGTCCTCGATCTTCGGGATCGCGTCGCCGAGGTCGGCTTCGACCCGCAGCTGCTGCTCCGGCGGGACGACGACGTCCTCGCCCTCGATCCGCGACTCGAGCCCGAGCCGGTGGAACTGGCGGCGGACCATCCGCAGGTCCTGCGGCTCGACGTCGAGGATCCGCAGCTGGCCGCCGGTCGCCGCGGCCAGCGCCATGAAGCTGCCGACCTCGATGTGGTCGCAGGAGATCGTGTGGCGGGCGCCGCCGAGCCGGTCGCGGCCGTTGACCGTCATCACGTTGGAGCCGATCCCGTCGACCCGGGCGCCCATCTTCGAGAGCAGGCGGGCCAGGTCCTGGACGTGGGGCTCGGAGGCGGCGTTGGAGATCGTCGTCGGCCCCGGGGTCAGCGCCGCCGCCATCAGCGCGTTCTCGGTGCCCATCACCGAGGGCTCATCCATGAAGATTTCGCAGGCCCGCAGGCCGCCGGGGGCGGTCAGCTCGATCGAGCGGGCGCCGTCGATGCGGGCGCCGAGGTCCTTGAAGGCGTCGAGATGGGCGTCGAGCCGGCGGCGGCCGATGAAGTCGCCGCCCGGCGGCGGCATCCGCGCTTCGCCGAAGCGGGCCAGGAGCGGCCCCGCGAGCAGGAAGGAGGCCCGGATCCGGCCCGAGAGCTCCTCGTCGACCTCAGCCTCGGTGACGTTCGCGGCGCAGAGCCGGATGCTGTTGTCGGCGATCCACTCGGCATCGACCCCGAGCCGCTCCAGAAGCGCGATCTGGGCCTCGGTGTCGCGGATGCGCGGCACCCGATCGAGGACCAGCTCCTCCTCGGTCAGGAGGCAGGCCGCAAGGATCGGCAACGCCGCATTCTTGTTGCCCGCCACCGAGAGCTCGCCCGACAGCGGCGCACCGCCCTGGATCACGAATTTCTCCATCGTCGCCAGAGGGTAACGAGGCCACCCGGCGGCGCCGCGCCCGGCCCGATCCGAGCCTCGCACCCAACCCGACCCGATAACCATTTCCCAAGTTGCAAAGCGCCTTTGCGGGCTCTACCATGCCGCCACGAGGCGGTTCGGAGTGCGGCAGGTAGCCGCAGCGAAAGCTCCGGAGGGGAAGCCTCGTGTTAGCGCTTCTGGGGTTCGCAGCGTTCCTCTCCAGGGAGGCGCTGCGACATGCCTTCGTAGCCTTCGCGGCTCCGACGGCCATGCCCCACATTCGCCGCATCTCGCTCTACAGAGCCATTTGCCGCCGTCTGCCTGCAATTCCACGTGCAGAACATATGTTCTGTCCGAGCACCCTCCTAACTTACGAACCCATGTTCGATTACAAGCAAACGCTAACGGGACGGCTAACCGACGCCGTCGACCTGCTGATCGACTTTGCCACGCTCGGCGAGTACGGGCTCGAGCCCGTTGGGAGAACGTCGACGAGCTGTGGCACCCGCCGGCGCCCCGCGACCCCCACCGGGCCGCACCGCCGGCGGGCCGCCGATCGCGCCCTGGGCATCCGGCACTAGCCGGCAGGCGCGATCGGCGGGCGGGCAGGTCTGGGCAGGCACGTCGGGGCCAGACGGGCAGGTTGGGGGGTCGGGCAGGCACGTCCAGACGGGCAGGTCGGGCGATGTGGCGGGTAGTCGCGGCGGGCGGGCGTAGTCGGGCGGCAGATACGTCGCGGCGCAGGGTGGCTGCGGGCGCTTAGGTGTCTCAGGGGCGACAAGCGCCTGCCGGGCTGGCCGATCGGTCGACTCGCAACGGAGTGGCCGCGAGCCGAGCGTGCACAGCGGGAAAGCGGCGGATGAGGCAGCAGCGCACCGGCAGGGTGAGCGCGGGCCAGACGTATCGCCGCGCGCCGGCAGCGCAGGTCGCGGGGTCGCGTCCCGCCCCCGAGGCATCACCGTGTGCGCCTAGGGCGCCTGATAACGCCGGCGCGGGCCAAGAAGTGAGTTGGGGACCCGTGAACGATGCCGGTGCCGTGCGCTACGCCTCGAGCCTGCAGCACCCGTGGCCCCATAGCAGGTAGCGGCGGGCGGCAGAAGGCAACGCGGTTGCCGGTGCGCAGGCGCCACCCGCATATGCGACATCAGCCGCAGCCCGTCCGCAGGCCAAGGGCGCCTCGGACTTGCACTTTTGGTCGTTATCCGACCAAAAGTGCAAGCGCGCGACGCGGCCCTCCCCAGCCCGCGCGCCCCCGCTGGGCGCCGCGTGTGCCGGATCCGGCCCGTCCCGCATGACTCCGACCCCCAAACCAGCAGCCCGCGCCGGGAAGAGGCGTGGAGCGAGCCGTTCGAGGAGCAAGCGGGACGGCGCCGACGAGGGGCGCCGCGTAGCAGAGCTACGCCAAGCCGACGGACGGCGCCGTCAGGCGCCGCCTATCGGGGCGCGCAGCCCTCGCGCCATTCCGGCGCGGGCTGCGATAAGAAGAACCGGCGGCGACCTACTCTCCCAGGGGGTTG
>DASXOF010000089.1:0-48783 GCA_036494495.1 Solirubrobacterales bacterium
CACTTGCAGGTAGGGGTGCAGACGACCTCCCTCCGGCGGGCGGCGCGGTTTCGTGGGGATCGGTGGTGACCTGGGTTGCGTTGCTGATCGCGGTGGTGGCGGTCGTGCACTTCGGGGGCGGGGTGAGGGACAAGCTGGGGACGGGGATGACCGGGTTCGATTCGACCTGGTACCACGGGCCGTTCGCGGCGGGGTTCTTCCAGAGCGGGGACACGTGGCGGTTGCACCTCATCGCGCCGCAGTTCCTTGCCTGGTTCTATCCCGCGAACAGCGAAGTGCTGCACGCGGCGGGGATGCTGGCGTTCGGGAGGGATCTGCTGTCGCCGCTGATGAACCTGGGGTGGTTCGTGGGGTGTCTGGTGGCGTGCTGGGCGATCGGGCGGCCGTATCGAGTGGCATCGTGGTCGCTGGCGCTCGGGGCAGTTGCGCTGAGCGTGCCGGCGCTGTCGGACCAGGCCGGCGAGGCCCGCAACGACATCGTCGGGATCTTCTTCCTGCTGGCGGCGATCGCGGTGGCGCTGAACGCGTGGAGCGAGGGGGGAGCGGGGGAGGACGAGGCGCGGGCCAGCGGCCGGTCGGCCGCCGATCTCCCGAGCGGTCGGCAGCTCGACGTCGGTGCCCTCGTCGTCGCCGGCCTCGGTGCCGGCCTCGCCGCCGGGACCAAGCTCAACTTCCTCCTGCCGGCTGTGGTCCTGGTCCTCGGTCTGGTCGCCCTGGCCCCGCACGGCGCGCGCTGGCGCGCGCTCGCCGCGGCCGGCCTGCCGGCGCTCGCGGGCGGCGGCTACTGGTACCTCCGCAATCTTGCCCACAGCGGCAACCCGCTGCCCTGGATCCACCACCTCGGCCCGATCTCCCTGCCCGCACCGGCCCAGGCGCTCGGCGGCCGCGAAGCCCACAGCGTCGTCGGCTACCTCACCGACGGCAACGTCTGGTCCGACTGGTTCCTCGCCGGCCTCCACCAAGCCCTCTGGATCGTCTGGCCCTTCCTGGCCCTCGCCGCCTTTGCCGGCCTCATCCTCCCCCTCCTCATCGCCCCCCGCGAGTGGTTGTCCTTTCTTAGGGATGCCCGAAGAAAGGACAACCACACCGGCGGAGGGGCCGGTGTTGCCGGCTACGCAGTTGGTGGGGACGCCGTCGAGGTCGGGGCTGGGGGAGCGCGGGCGGCGGTGCTGGCGCTGGCGGGGCTCGTCGGGCTGGCGACGGCACTCGCCTGGCTCGTCGCCCCGACCTCGGCCTCCGGCCCGGACGGGATGCCGCGCGGCTTCGAATCCGGCCTCCGCTACCTGGCCCCGGCGCTCGTCCTCGGCCTCGCTCTCCTCCCAGCCGCTCCGCCCGTCCGAGGTCGCCTTGCGTCCCTCGCCGCCGCCCCGG
The DNA here is from genome assembly GCA_036494495.1 of Solirubrobacterales bacterium. Classification (GTDB taxonomy): domain Bacteria; phylum Actinomycetota; class Thermoleophilia; order Solirubrobacterales; family 70-9; genus VAYN01. Next base: position 1,372 of record DASXOF010000089.1, read on the forward strand.
CACCGTGGTTGTCTTTCGTAACCCCTGTCGTTACGAAAGACAACCACGGGGCGGTTGGCGTTACGAAGGACAACCACGGGGCGGGGCGGTGGGGGGTGGCGGCGCTCGTCGCGCTGCTCGTCGCAGCGGTAGTGGTCGGTTATCCGGTCGAGCGGCATTACTTGGCGAATCGGTATGAGGATCCGTCGTTCACGACGCCGGGGTTGAACGCGGCGTTCGCTTGGGCGCGGGACGTCTCCGGAGCGCGGATCGCGACCACCAGCACCCGCCAGTACCCGCTGTTCGGGACCGACCTCTCGAACCGGGTCCAGTACATCGGCGAGAAGACGGCGCACGGGGGGTTCGAGGCGCCGCCCGGCTGCCCGGCCTTCATCCGTCTCGTCAACGAAGGCGACTACGACTATCTGGTCGCCTCGCGCGACCGGGTGGAAGCTGGGAAGCCGCCTTACCCGCCGCAGGCCGATTGGGCCGAAGCGGCTGGTGCCAAGGCGATCCTCCGCAAGCCGCCGACCGTGGTCTTCCGCCTCGACGGGCCGCTCGACCCCGCCCCCTGTCCCTAACCGGCCTCCGACGGGCCGGCTGCCGCTTCCTGCCGGCGCCCGCGGGCGCCCCTCGCCATACTCATCGCTCGCGCATGGACCAGATCCGCAACTTCTCGATCATCGCCCACATCGACCACGGCAAGTCGACCCTGGCCGACCGCATCCTCGAGCTCACCGGGGCCGTCGACCCGAAGAAAATGCAGGCCCAGCTGCTCGACTCGATGGACCTCGAGCGCGAGCGGGGGATCACGATCAAGGCGCAGGCGGTGCGGGTCGAGTACCGGGCCGACGACGGCCAGACATACCACCTTCACCTGATCGACACGCCGGGCCACGTCGACTTCTCCTACGAGGTCTCGCGCAGCCTCGCCGCCTGCGAGGGCGCTCTGCTCGTGGTCGACGCCGCCCAGGGGGTCGAGGCGCAGACGGTCGCCAACACCTACCTGGCGATCGAGAACGGGCTGGAGCTGATTCCGGTCATCAACAAGGTCGACCTGCCCGGCGCCGAGCCCGAGCGCGTCGCCCAGGAGATCGCCGACCTGCTCGGCACCGACCCCGGCGAAGCGCTGCCGATCTCGGCCAAGACCGGCGAGGGCGTGCACGAGGTCCTGGAGGCGATCGTCGCCCGCATCCCGGCCCCCTCCGGCGACCCGCAGGCTCCGCCGCGCGCCCTGATCTTCGACTCCGAGTTCGACCAGTACCGCGGTGTCATCGCCTACGTCCGCATGGTCGACGGCTCCTTCCGCAAGAACGGGGGCATCCTGGCGATGCAGAACGGGACCCGCGCCGAGATCGACGACCTCGGCTTCTTCCGGCCGGCGATGACGGCGGTGGGAGGGATGGAAGCCGGCGACGTCGGCTACCTGATCACCGGCATCAAGGACGTGACCAAGCTGCGCGTCGGCGACACGCTGACCTCACAGGCCGATCCCGCCGAGGAGGCGCTGGAGGGCTACCGCGAGGTGCGGCCGATGGTCTTCTGCGGCCTCTTCCCGATCGAGACCGACCGCTTCGAAGACCTCCGCGACGCGCTCGAGAAGCTGGCCCTGAACGACGCCGCCCTCTCCTGGGAGCCGGAGACCTCCGAGGCGCTCGGCTTCGGCTTCCGGGTCGGCTTCCTCGGCCTCCTCCACATGGAGATCGTGCGCGAGCGGCTGGAGCGCGAGTACGACCTCGACCTCCTGGCGACGACGCCCAACGTCCGCTACATCGTCCACCTCACCAATGGCGAGGAGCGGGAAGTCCGCAGCCCGACCGACCTGCCCGACCCGGCCACGATCGAGACGGTCGAAGAGCCCTACATCCGCGCCACGATCATCTGCCCGAAAGAGCAGGTCGGCGCCGTGATGGAGCTCTGCCAGCAGCGCCGCGGCACCCACGTCGACATGCACTTCCTCAGCCCGCAGCGGGTTCAGATCCGCTACGACATGCCGCTCGGCGAGATCGTCCTGGACTTCTTCGACCTGCTGAAGAGCTCGACCCGCGGCTACGCCTCGCTCGACTACGAGCCGATCGGCTATCGACCGTCGGACCTGGTCAAAGTCGACATCCTCCTTGCCGGCGACAAGGTCGATGCGCTCTCGATCATCGTCCACCGCGAATTCGCCTACGACCAGGGCAAGCGCCTGGTCGGGCGGCTGCGGAAGACGATCCCGCGCCAGCTCTTCGACGTCCCCGTGCAGGCGGCGATCGGCTCCAACATCCTGGCCCGCGAGACGGTCAAGGCCCTGCGCAAGGACGTCACCGCGAAGCTCTACGGCGGCGACGTCACCCGCAAGAACAAGCTGCTGAAGAAGCAGAAAGCGGGGAAGAAACGGATGAAGGCGGTGGGCCGGGTCGAAGTGCCGCAGGAGGCGTTCCTGGCGGTGCTGGAGATCGACGAGTAGCCGCTCCGGCCCGGCGGCCCGCCCGCCTGGCCACGCAGCCAGTAGAGTGCCGCGGCGATGGCGCTGAAGACCGACGCGGTCGGCAAGGAATGGGCGGGGAGCACCTACCAGGTAGGCCGCGAGAAGATCAAGGAGTACGCGACCGCGCTGGGGATCGAGAACCCGGTCCACTTCGACGTCGGCGCCGCCCGCGAGGCCGGCTACCGCGATGTCGTCGCGCCGCCGATGTTCTGCGTCGTCTACGCGCTGCCGGCGATGGCGCCGGCGATCCTCGACCCCGAGGTGGCGATGAACTTCGCGACGATGGTCCACGGCGGCCAGGAGTTCGAGTGGGGCGAGGTCGTCTGCTCGGGCGACGAGATCACGACCACGCCCAAATGCGTCTCGATCGAGGAGAAAATGGGCAACGGCTTCTACGTCTTCGAGTCGACTTCGGTGAACCAGGAGGGCGAGCAGGTGCTGCGCGGCGTCTGGACCAACATCGTCAGGGGGGTGTGATCGAGATGGCGGACGTGAACGTCGGCGACGAGGTGCAGGAGCTGCGGGTCACCCCCGACAAGTATCTGCCGCACCGCTACGCCGGCGCCTCCGGCGACTTCAACCCGATCCATATCGACGACGAGTTCGCCAAAGCCGTCGGCCTCCCGCGCAACATCCTCCACGGCCTCTACTCGATGGGCCTGGTGGCGAAAGCCAACGCCGTCGCCCTCGCCGGCGGCGACCCCCGCGCCCTGAAGAAGCTGAGCGTCCAGTTCCGCGGCATGGGCGTCCCCGAGGCCGAGATCGTCGTCACCGGGAGCGTCAAGGAAGTCGACGGAAACCGTGTCGTGGTCGACACCGTCGCCACGCAGGGCGACACGAAGCTGATCAAGAACGCGGAAGCCGTCCTCGATCTCGATTCCTAGGCTGCGCCCCCTCCACGGCGCCGGCCCCGCGGCTTTCTAGAATTGAAGTCGTGCTCTCACCACGGCAAGACCTGATCCTGCGCCTGGTCGTCGATGCCTACCTGGCCTCGGCCCGTCCCGTCCCCTCGAAGGAGGTCGCGGAGCGGCCGGAGATCGAGTGGGCGCCTTCGACGGTGCGGGCCGAGTTGGCGGCGCTCGAGGCCGCCGGCTTCCTCACCCATCCGCACACCTCCGCCGGCCGCGTCCCGACCGACGCCGGCTACCGCCTCTACGTCAACTCGCTGCTCGCCGCGGGGTCGATGCCGACCGAGTCGCGGCTCGGGATGCAGCTCTCGCAGCTGCGGCGCGAGGTCGACGAGGCGATGCGGGAGACGACGGCGGCGCTGGCCCGGGTCACCGACCTGGTCGCGATGGCGACGGCGCCGGCCCCGAGCGCGGCGGCGGCGACGATCCACCGGGTCGAGGTCCTGAAGCTGGCGCCGAACCGGGTCGTGGTGATCGCGATCGCCTCCAGCGGCGACGTCGCCCGCCGCGTCTTCGAGTTCGACCGGCCGGTCGACGGCGGCCTCGTCAGCTGGGCCTCGAGCTACCTGAACGAGTCGCTCTCGGGCCTCGGCGTCGGCGCCCGGATGATCGCCACCCGCCTCGCCAGCCCCGACCTCGACGCGACCGAGGCCGAATTCGTCGCCACACTCGGCTCCGCCTTCACCGAGCTCGAGCGCGACGCCGGCGGCGACCTCTACCTCGACGGTGCCTCGCGCCTGCTCTCCGAGCAGCACCTGCCGGACCTGCCACGGGCCGACGAGCTGATGACCGCGCTGGAGCGCCGCGCCGATGTCCTCCGGATGCTGAGCGCGACGATCGACGAGAGCTCGGTCTTCCTCTGGATCGGCGGCGAGAACCCGCAGCCGGAGCTGCGCTCGGTCAGCGTCGTCGGCGCCAACTACGGCCTCGGCCACCGCAACCTCGGGACGGTTGGCGTCGTCGGGCCGCTGCGGATGGACTACGCGACGGCGATCTCCTCGGTCCGCAGCGCCGCCCGCGAGCTCTCCCGCTACTTCGAGACCGTCTACGACGGCTAGTCGCAGAACTCCCACCTAAGTGCCTTTCCGAAAATCCCCACGCACGCCTGGCGGCCCCGATCATACTTCGCGGGGCGTCGTCCTCGGTCGGCCGAATGGCTCTGCCATTCGGCCTCCCTGCGTCCCACCCCCGCTCGGTGCGGCATTCGCCAGCCGCACGCACGGATTTTCGGAAAGGCACTGATGCCACGCGATTACTACGAAGTGCTCGGCGTCGGCCGCGACGCCAACGAGGCCGAAGTCAAGAAAGCCTTCCGCAAGCTCGCCCGCGAACTGCACCCCGACGTCAACGCCCACGACCCCGAAGCCGAGGAGAAGTTCAAGGAGGCCGCCGAGGCCTACGAGGTCCTTTCCGACGCCGAGCGCCGCGGCACCTACGACGCCTACGGCCACGAGGGCCTGCGCTCCGGCGGCTTCGACCCCCGAGCCCAGAGCTTCGGCTCCTTCGAGGACCTCTTCTCCTCGATCTTCGGCAGCGCCGGCTTCGGCGGCGGCGCCGGGCCGGCCCCTGGTGGAGACGTGCTGGTCGCGGTGGAGATCGAGCTCGGGGACGTCGCGACCGGCGCCCCGCGCGAGGTCAGCTACCAGGCGGTGGCCGCCTGCGAGCACTGCCGCGGCAATGGCGCCGAGCCCGGCACCCCGATCGTCAGCTGCGAGAAGTGCGGCGGCGCCGGCCAGCTGCGCCAGGTGACCCAGACGCCGTTCGGCCAGATGGTCCGCGGCGTCAGCTGCGACCAGTGCGGTGGCGCCGGCCGCATCCCCGAGACGCCCTGCGAGGAGTGCCGCGGCAGCGGCCGCGTCCGCGGCCTGCAGGCGAAGACGGTCGAGATCCCGGCCGGGATCGAGGACGGCCAGCGGCTGCGCGTCGCCGGGGCCGGCCACGCCGGCGAGCCCGGTGCCCCCGCCGGCGACCTCTACGTCGAGGTCGCGGTGGCCGACGACGAGCGCTTCCGGCGCGACGGCACCGACCTCATCCACGTCGTCGCCATCCCCGCCACCGAGGCGATGCTCGGCACCACCGTCACCGTGCCGACCCTCGACGGCGCCGAGGAGGTCGAGCTCGCCCCCGGCACCCAGCCCGGGCACGAGGAGACGCTGCGCGGCCTCGGCCTGCCGCGGCTCGGCAACCGCCGCCGCGGCAACCAGCGGGTGGTCGTCGACGTAATCGTCCCGACCCACCTCTCCGAGGAGCAGCGGGCCCTCGCCGAGCAGCTCGACGAGACGCTCGAGGCGGCCAACCTCGAGCCCGAGCACGAAGGGCTCTTCGCCCGCGTGCGCCGCGCCTTCCGTTGATCCGCCTGGCGGTGCGCTGTGCGCCGGAGGCTGCCGAGCTGGTCCTCGCCGAGCTGACCGTGCTGGCCCCGAACGGGGTCGAGGAGGAGCGCGGGCCGGGCTACGTCGAGTACGCGATCTACGGCGGCGAGGGCGAGCTGCCGGAGCTGGGGGAGATCGAGGCCGTGGTCGGCGGCCGCCCGATCGAGGTCAGCTCGACCGAGATCCCCGACGACTGGGCCGACCGCTGGCGCGACTTCCACAAGCCCCTGATGGTCGGTGGGCGGCTCTGGCTGCGGCCATCCTGGGAGCCGCCGCGCGACGGCGCGGTCGACGTCGTCGTCGACCCGGGCCGCGCCTTCGGCACCGGCGCCCACCCGACCACCCGGCTCTGCCTCGAGTTGCTGCTCGAGCTGGAGGCGGAGGGCGGTGCCGCCGGCGGCCTGGTCGACCTCGGCACCGGCTCCGGGGTGCTTGCGATCGCCGCCGCCAAGCTCGGCTGGGGCCCGGTCCGCGGCTACGACCACGAGGCGGCGGCGATCGAGGCGGCGGCAGCGAACGCGGCGGCCAACGGCGTCGAGGTTCGCCTCGCGCGGATGAACCTGCGCGAAAGGCTGCCGGAGCTGGCGCCGACCGTGGTCGCCAACATGACCGCGCCGGTCCTCGCCGCGGTCGCGGTCCTGCTCGACCCGGCGAGCGCGCCGGCGACGCTGATCTGCTCCGGCCTGCTGCCGGGCGAGCTCGACGCGACCGCCGCGGCCTTCGCTCCGGCTGGGCTGGTTGAGGTGGAGCGCCGCCGCGACGGCGACTGGGCGGCGCGGCTCATGCGGCGCCCCTGACCGTCTCCGTCGCGGCGGGCGGATATGTTGTCCGCCGATGCTGCCGGTCGCCGACTACCTGGACACGGGCTACAAGGTCGCCCTGTTCTTCCACATCCTCGCGGTCGTCGTCGCCTTCGGGCCCACCTTCGGCTATGCCCTGCTGTTCTCCGTCGTGCCGCAGTACCCGCGCGCCACGCCGGCGCTGCTCAGCGGCATCCAGCGGTGCGACCGCTATCTCGTCAACCCGGGGATGGTGATCCTGCTGATCGCCGGCATCGTCCTGATGGCCGACGGCAGCAACATCTGGGACGGCGGCAACTTCTTCATCGTCTGGGGCTGGATCGCGATCATCGCCCTCTTTGCCCTCCAACATGGCTTCTTCCAGCCGGCCGTCCGCCGCGCCAAGGCGCTCGCCGAGCGCGACCTCGAGGGCGGCGACACGCTGAGCCCCGAGTTCGAAGCGCTGGGCCAGAGGATCGGCCAGGTCGGGACCGTCGCCGGCATCCTGATCGTCGTCACCGTCTTCTTCATGGTCTACAAACCGTTCATGTGAGCGACGCGTCGCTGCCCGTGGCGATGTTCGACTCGGGCGTCGGCGGGCTGACGGTCCTCCACGAGTGCCTGGTCTCCCTGCCCCAGGAGGACTACGTCTACCTCGGGGACACGGAGCTTTTCCCGTACGGATCCCGTGACACCGGCGAGCTGCGCGAGCGCGTCGCCGCGATCGCCGAGCTGCTGCTCCGCCGCGGCGCCAAGCTGTTGGTGATCGCCTGCAACACGGCCACCGCGGTCGCCGAGGACGTCGCTCGCGAGGTCGGCGCCCAGCACGGGGTGGAGGTGGTGCCGGTGGTCGCACCGCAGGCCGAGATCGCCGCCGCGATCACCTCCAACAGCAGGGTCGGCGTCCTCGCCACCCCGAACACGGTCGCCAGCGGCGCTTACCGGCGGGCGCTGGAAGCGCAGGGGAGGGGCCTCGAGGTGACCGAGGTCGCCGCCCCCCGCCTCGCGCCCTTCATCCAGGAAGGCTCGCTGTTCGACGAGGAGACGATGGCGATGGCCCGCTCCTACTGCGCGCCCCTGCGCGAGGCTCGGGTCGACACCCTGATCCTCGGCTGCACCCACTACCCGTTGGTGGCGCCGATGCTGCAGCGCATCCTCGGCCGCGACGTCCGCCTCGTCAGCGGCGGCCACGCCGTCGCCGCCGCGATCCAGCGCACCCTCGACGGCGCCGCCCTCTCGCGCCCGAGCAGCGCCGGCGAGGGCACCTACGACTTCCTCTGCACCGGCGAGGCCGCCGCCTTCCGCGAGGTCGGCACCCGCTTCCTGCAAATGCCCCTGGGCGAGGTCGAGCGGATCGCGCTCGGCGCCGGCGTCTGAGTTCCGCGCGCCAGATTTCTCGAAGGCGGTACCAAAGACACACACATGTGCGCTTTTGCCTGTCAGGGTGCCGCCATGGCCGCCCTGCAGCTCGTGGGAGATACTGGATATACTCACCCCATGGCAAAGGTCTTGGTATCGATGCCAGACGAACTGCTCAGGCAAATCGATCAGAGATCCAAAGAGCTGGGTGAGACCCGTTCGGGCTACCTGCGGGGCCTCGTCGAGGCCGATATCGAGGACGACGAGAGGCGGGGGCGCGAAAAGGCGAAACGGATCATGGATTCGATCCGGGCCGAATTCCGCGAGAACGAACCTCCGATCGACGTCGCAAAGATGATCCGCGAAGATCGGGAATCGCACTAGGTGCCGCTTCTTCTGGACGCGGGGGTCTGGGTGGCAGCGGCGACTCCACGCGAGCGCTACCACCATGCGGCGGAATCGCTGGTCGAATCCGGACAAGCCTTGGCGGCACTCGACCTGACGCTTTTCGAGGTAGCCAACGTCCTGGGGGCGCGGCGGCGCGAGCCGCGCTGGGCGCGAGCCATGTGTGACGTGATCGTCTCACGGTGCAAGAAGGATCGGCTCGTGCGCGTCGGTCCGGATCTAATCGAACGCGCTGTCGACATTGCCGCCGAGCACGACCTCACCGTCTACGACGCCGCTTACGTCGCGGTGGCGAAGAGCAACGGCTGGACCCTCGTCAGCACGGACATCACCGCCCTCGTCTCCAAGGGCCTCGCGGTCGCCCCCGACGCCGCCGTCTAACCTACCTCCCGTGACGGTTCTCGAGCAGGTGCAGAGCGACGTGCGGACGGCGATGAAAGCGCGCGACCGCGAGCGGGCCGCGGCGCTGCGGCTGGTCGTCGACGTGCTGCAGCAGGACGCCAAGTTCGGCGAGGGCGACGAGGTCGCGGTGTTGCAGAAGGAGCGGAAGAAACGGGTCGAGGCGGCGGAGGCCTATGAGTCGGCCGGGCGCGCCGAGCAGGCGGCGTCCGAGCGCTTCGAGGCGGACCTGATCGAGGGCTACCTGCCGCAGCAGCTCTCCGACGAGGAGCTGGGGGAGCTGGTGGAGGCGGCGGTCGCCGAGAGCGGCGCCACCGAGATCAAGCAGATGGGGCAGGTGATGTCGGCGCTGATGCCGAAAGTGGGGGGCCGCGCCGACGGCAAGCGCGTCAGCGCCGCCGTGCGCGAGAAGCTGAGTGGCTAGGTAGGTGCCCCTCCGGATGCGCCCACGCACGCTTGGCGGCCCCGCACACACTTCGCGGGGCGTCGTCCTCGGTCGGCCGAATGGCGCTGCCATTCGGCCTCCCTGCGTCCTACCCCCGCTCGGTGCGGCACTCGCCAGCCGCACGCGGGCGCACCCGGAGGGGCACTGACTTGGCTCGCAGGCAGCTGACCCTCGACAACAGCGTTGCTGCCGAGCTGGCGGGGTCCGAGGACTCGGTCCTGCGCAGCCTCCGCGACCGGCTGCCGGTCGAGCTCCATCTGCGCGGCAACGTGCTGACGCTGGACGGCGACTCGGCAGACCTGCAGGAGGCGGCGACGGTGGTCGACGAGCTGGTCGAGCTGATCGAGCAGGGCCACGACGTCGCCCCGGGCACGATCGAAGCGGTGGCCGGGGCGCTCGACGCCGAGGAGGGCCCCGCGGCGATCCTCGACGACGTCGTCTGGCGTCATCGCAACACCAAGGTGGCGCCGAAAACGCTGAACCAGAAACGCTACGTCGACTCGATCCGCCGCAACACGATCACCTTCGGGATCGGCCCGGCCGGCACCGGCAAGACCTTCCTCGCGGTGGCGATGGCGGCGGCGGCGCTGACCGAACGGCAGGTGCAGCGGATCATCCTCACCCGGCCCGCGGTCGAGGCCGGCGAGCGGCTCGGCTTCCTGCCCGGCGATATCCAGGCCAAGGTCGACCCCTACCTGCGGCCGCTGTTCGACGCTCTCTACGACATGATGGACCCGGACCGCGTCAACGGCTACTTCGAGCGCGACGTGATCGAGGTGGCGCCGCTCGCCTTCATGCGCGGCCGCACCCTGAACGACTCCTTCGTGATCCTCGACGAGGCCCAGAACACGAGCCCGGAGCAGATGAAAATGTTCCTCACCCGGCTCGGCTTCAACTCGCGCATGGTCGTCACCGGCGACGTCACCCAGGTCGACCTGCCGAGCGACCAGCGCTCGGGTCTGATCGCCGTGCGCGACATCCTCGACGACGTGCGCGAAATCGACTTCGTCGAGTTCGGCGGCGAGGACGTCGTCCGTCACAAACTGGTGCAGCGGATCGTCGCCGCTTACGACCGCCACGGTGCCCGCCGACCTGACTGACGTCCCCGCCGAGCTGCGCGAGCCGGTTGCCGCGGCGCTGGCTGCGGCCGGGGTGGAGGACGGCCACCTCGGGCTCGAGCTCGCCGGCGAGGAGCGGATCCGCGAGCTCAACCGCGAGCATCGCGGCAAGGACGAGGCGACCGACGTCCTCTCCTTCCCGCTCGACGGCGCCGGCCCGGTCGCCGGCCCGCGTGAGCTCGGCGACGTCGTCATCTGCCCCGAGCGCTGCGAGGACATGACCCTGGCCGAGACCGCCGTCCACGGCGTCCTCCACCTGTGCGGCTACGACCACGAGGTCGACGACGGCGAGATGCTGGCGCTGCAGGCCGAGGTGCTGGTGGGGCTCCGGTGACCCGCTCCGGCTTCATCGGGCTCGCGGGGCGGCCGAACGTCGGCAAGTCGACGCTGGTCAACGCCCTGGTCGGCTCGCACGTCGCGATCGTCTCCAACCGCCCGCAGACGACCCGGCGGGCGATCCGCGGCGTCTTCACCGACAGCGCCGCCGAGCGCCAGCTGATCCTCGTCGACCTGCCCGGCGTCCAGCGCCCGCGCGACGTCCTCACCTCGCGGATGCAGAGTCGGGTCGAGCGTGAGCTGGCCGACTCCGACGTCGCCCTGCTCGTCATCAACGGCGAGGAGGGGGTCGGGCCCGGCGACCGCTTCATCGCCCGGACCCTGCTGGCGGCCGGGGTGGGACTGCCGCGGATCGTCGCCGTCAACAAGGCCGACAAGGTCGGCCCGAACGAGCTGGTGCCGGTGCTGGCGCAGGCCGCCGAGCTGGAGGGCGTCGACGAGGTCTTCCCGATCAGCGCCCGCTCCGGCGAGGGCCTGCCGCCGCTGCTGGAGCGGCTCGGCGAGCTGGTCCCGGAGGGGCCGCTGCTCTACCCGCCGGAGGACTCAAGCGACCAGTCGAGTGAGCTGCTGCTGGCCGAGCTGATCCGCGAGCAGGTGCTGAACCGGACCCGGCAGGAGATCCCGCACTCGGTCGAGGTCTCGGTGCTCGAGGTCGGCGAGCCGCGCCCGGACGACGGGCTGGTCGAGGTCGCCGCCGAGATCTGGGCCGAGACCGAGAGCCAGAAGGGGATCCTGATCGGCAAGGGCGGGACCAAGATCGGCGAGATCGGGACGGCGGCGCGGCGCTCGCTCGAGCGCGAGCTCGGGCACCGCGTCCACCTCGAGCTCGACGTGCGGGTACGGAAGCACTGGCGCCGCGACGAGGACCTGCTCGACCGGCTCGGGATCGAATAACACCCTTCCCTTTACGATGGTCCGCATGTTCGCCGAAATCGAATTCGACCAGCGCGGCCTGGCGCCCTGCGTGGTCCAGGACTTCAACACCGGGGAGGTGCTGACGCTCGCCTACGTCAGCCCACAATCCCTGGAAATGACGCTCGAGACCGGCGAACTGCATTTCCACAGCCGCTCCCGCGACGAACTGTGGAAGAAAGGCGAAACCTCCGGTCACTTCCTGCACCTCAAGCAGCTCCGCTACGACTGCGACGGCGACGCGGTCGTGGCCCTGGTCGAACCGACAGGGCCGGCCTGCCACACCGGCCAGCGCTCCTGCTTCTACCGCGAGGTGCTGGGCTCGGCCTCGACCCGCAAGGACGCGCCGCCGGCTCCCGGCGAGCCGTTCCCGGTCACCTACGAAGCGCTCTCCTCGCTGGAGCGGACGCTGCGCACCCGCGCCGTCGAGCGCCCCAGCGGCAGCTACACCGTGGCCCTGCTCGACGATCCACCGCACATCGGCGAGAAGGTCGAGGAGGAGGCCGAGGAGGTGGCGCGGGCGGCGCGCGAGGAGAGCGACGAGCGGGTCGCCGAAGAGGCGGCCGACCTGCTGTACCACCTCGCGGTGCTGCTGTTCTCGCGCGGGGTGACGCAGGCCGAGGTGATGGAAGTGCTGAATGGCCGTCGCCGCTAGCTCCGAACTGACGCTCGAACCCAGCCTCGAGCAGGCGCGCGAGCTGGCGCGCGAGGGCAACGTCGTCCCGGTCCGCGCCCGCTTCCTCGACGACTGCGAGACCCCGGTCTCGGCCTTCCTCAAGCTGCGCGCCGGCGAGCCCGAGGGGGCGCCCTGCTTCCTGCTCGAGTCGGCCGAGCAGGGCCAGGTCGGCCGCTACTCGTTCGTCGGGCTGCGGCCGCGGGCGCTGCTGCGCTGGAGCGACGGGGTGCTGTCCGAATGGAGCGGGGAGGGCGGCGCCGGCGAGCCGCCGCGGCGCACCGATGCCGCGCCCGACCCCTACGCCGCCGTCGCCGCCCGGCTCGGCGAGCTGACGCCGGCTCCGGTGCCCGACCTGCCGCCGTTCGCCGGCGGCGCCGTCGGCTTCTTCGGCTACGACCTGGTCCGCACCGTCGAGCCGCTCGGCGAGCCCAACCCGGACCCGCTCGGCCTGCCCGACCTGGCGCTGATGATCACCGACGCGATGCTGGTCTTCGACCACCTGCGGCACGAGCTGACGATCCTCGCCTGCGCCTTCGCCGACGACGAGGGCGGGATCGACGCCGCCTACGAGCGTGCCGCGGCGACGATCGCCGCGATGCGCGAGCGCCTGCGCGGCGCCGTCCCCGCGCCGGAGCGCCCGGCCGTGACCGAGCCGCCGCGGTTCGAGTCGAACCTGCAGCGCGAGGAGTTCGAAGCGATCGTCGCCCGGATCATCGAGTACGTCCATGCCGGCGACGCCTTCCAGGTCGTCCCCTCGCAGCGCTTCTCGGCGCCGGCGCCGGTCGAGGCCTTCTCGGTCTACCGCGGCCTCCGCGCGGTCAACCCCTCGCCTTACATGTACTTCCTCGAGTTCGGCGACTTCCAGATCGCGGGCGCCTCGCCGGAGCCGCTGGTCAAGGTCGAGGGCCGCCGCGTCTCGACCCGGCCGATCGCCGGCACTTCGCCCCGCGGCCGCAGCGAGGACGAGGACCGCCGCCTCGCCGAGCGGCTGATCAACGACCCCAAGGAGCGGGCCGAGCACGTGATGCTGGTCGACCTCGGGCGCAACGACCTCGGCCGCGTCTGCGAGTACGGCTCGGTCCAGGTCGACGAGCTGATGGTGGTCGAGACCTACTCGCACGTCCTCCACATCGTCAGCCAGGTCTCGGGCCGGCTGCGCGAGGGGGTGACGGCGATGGACGTGATGCGCTCGGCGCTGCCGGTCGGCACCCTCTCCGGGGCGCCGAAGGTGCGGGCGATGCAGATCATCGACGAGCTCGAGCCGGTCAAGCGCTGCGGCTACGGCGGCGCGATCGGCTACCTCTCCTGGGACGGCGACCTCGACACGGCGATCCACATCCGCACCGTCGTCGTCAAGGACGGTCAGCTGCACGTGCAGGCCGGCGGCGGCACCGTGGCCGACGCCAAGCCGAGCTACGAGTACAACGAGTCGGTGAACAAGGCGAAGGCGGTCTTCCGCGCCGTCGAGGTCGCCTGCGAACAGCCGGATTGGGCATGAAGGTCCTGGTAATCGACAACTACGACTCCTTCACCTACAACCTGGTCCAGTACCTGGGCGAGCTGGGGGCGGAGATCGAGGTGGTCCGCAACGACCGCGCCGAGGTCGGCGAGCTGATCGGTCGCGGCTACGAGCGCCTGGTCGTCTCGCCGGGGCCCTGCACCCCCGCCGAGGCCGGCATCTCCGGTGAGGCGATCCGCGCTTTCGGCGAAGCCGGGACGCCGGTGCTCGGCGTCTGCCTCGGCCACCAGGCGATGGTCGAGGAGTTCGGCGGCCGGGTCGTCGTCGGCGACCCGATCCACGGCAAGGAGGCAGAAGTCGAGCACGACGGGCGCGCCGTCTACGCCGGCCTGCCGAGCCCGCTGGTCGCCGGCCGCTACCACTCGCTGATCGCCGACCCGGAGCTGCCGGCGGAGCTCGAACTCACCGCCAGCCTCGGCGAGGTGGTGATGGGCGCCCGCCACCGCGAGCTGCCGGTCGAGGGCGTCCAGTTCCACCCCGAGTCCGTCCTCACCCCGCAGGGCAAGCACCTGCTCGCCAACTTCCTCGACGGCGCCCATGCCTAACGACATCGTCAGCCGCGCGATCGACGCGGTCTGCGCCGGCGACCACCTGACCGCCGACCACGCCTCGGCCGTGCTCAGCGAGATCATGGAGGGGCGCGCCGACCCGGTCCAGACCGGCGCCTTCCTGATCGCCTTGCGGGCGAAGGGGGAGACTGTGCCGGAGCTGGTCGGGCTGGCGCGGACGATGCGCTCGCTGGCTGAGCCGGTGCGGACCGAGCGCCACGAGCTGGTCGACACCGCCGGCACCGGCGGCGGCCCGCTGACCTTCAACGTCTCGACCGCCGCGGCGCTCGTCGCCGCCGGCGCCGGCTGCGCGGTCGCCAAGCACGGCAACCGCTCCAACACCAGCAAGTGCGGATCGGCCGACCTGCTGGAGGCGCTCGGCGTCGACATCGAAGCCGACCCCGAGACGGTCGCCCGCTGCATCGAGGAGATCGGCTTCGGCTTCATGTTCGCCCAGAAGCACCACTCGGCGATGCAGCACGTCCAGCCCGCGCGGAAAGCCCTCGGGGTGCGGACGATCTTCAACTTCCTCGGGCCGCTGACCAACCCGGCCGGCGCCGACCGCCAGCTGCTCGGCGTCGGCGACCGCCATTACCAGGAGACGATCGCCGAGGCGCTGGTCGGCCTCGGCAGCGTCCGCGCCCTCGTCGTCAGCGCCGAAGACGGCCTCGACGAGCTCTCGATCTCCTCGCCGACCCGGGTGATCGAGGTCGCCGACGGCCGCACCTCCGAGTGGTACGCCGAAGCCGCCCAGTTCGGGCTGGCGCCGGCCGAGCTCGGCGACCTCGCCGGCGGCTCCCCGGCCGAGAACGCCGCCGCCGTCCGCGCCGTCCTCGCCGGCGAGCCCGGGCCCAAGCGCGACATCACCCTGTTGAACGCGGCCGCCGCGATCTACGTCGGCGGGCTCGCCGCCGACCTCTCCGAGGGCGTCGAGCGGGCGGCCGAGGCGATCGACTCCGGCGCCGCCGCCGAGGTGCTCGGTCGGCTGGTCGAGGCGACGGTTCCGCGTCAGGCATGAAGCAGGCTCCTGGCCGTGGTTCCGCCCCGGCCGGCCGGTAACCTCTCTTAGTCCAAGTGGGAATGATCGAGCAGCTGATCGACGGGGCGCGACGGGGGGTTGAGGCTCGCCGCAGCGCGGTGCCCCAGTCCGACCTCGAACAGCGCCTCTCGGCGCGCGGCGAGGACCGGCCCTTCAGCGAGGCGCTGGTGCGCCCCGGCCTCTCGGTGATCGCCGAGTTCAAGCGCCGCTCGCCCTCGGCCGGCGCGATCAACACCACCGCCACCGTCGCCGACCAGGTCGCCGCCTACGAGCGCGGCGGCGCGGCCGCGGTCTCGGTCCTCACCGACGAGCCCCACTTCGGCGGCTCGCTCGAGGACCTGCGCGCCGCCCGCTCCGCCTGCGGCATCCCGATCATCCGCAAGGACTTCATCGTCGACCCCTACCAGCTCTACGAGGCTGCGGTGAACGGCGCCGACGCCGTCCTCCTCATCGTCCGCGCCCTCGATGACGACGACCTCCGGCGCCTCTACGAGGAAGCCGAGGCGCTCGATCTCGACACCCTGGTCGAGGTCCACGACGCCGAGGAGCTGGAGCGAGCCCTGCTGGCCGGCGCCGAGGTGGTCGGGATCAACAACCGCAACCTCGACGAGATGAGCGTCGACATCGAGACCACCTACGAGCTGATGCCCGACGTGCCGGCGGGGAAGACCGTGGTGGCCGAGAGCGGGATCTCCGGGCGCGATGAGCTGGAAGAGCTGGATCGGGTGGGGGTGGATGCGGTGCTGATCGGTGGGTCGTTGATGAGCGCGGCGGATCCGGAGGCGAAGGTGCGGGAGTTGACCGGGATGGATGAGCACACGCGGGAGCACCACCTTCCTTAGGGACGTCTGAGGGTTCGGGCGGGGCGGTAGGGGCGATCGCGTACCCCTCCCCAAAACGCTCGCTCGGCTCCGCCTCGCTCGCTTGAGTGTTTTGGGGAGGGGCACCCGATCGCCCCACCACACAGTTCCGTCAGACGGCCGAAGCCTGGACAGCTCCCGTCCCTCGGAAGCTCAAACGCAGAGGGGGCGTCCCCGTCCTTTGGAAGCTTCGTGACCTGCGGGGATTCGGAGCCGGGCCGGCCGTTCCGTGCGCGGCTGTCGGCACTCCTCCCCGGGAATGTCGCGAAGCGGCGGAAATGCAATCCGATATCCGCGCCCCGCAGGGGCGCACCAACATCCGGAGCGGAGCCCCGAAGGGGCGAGCGACGCAAATTCACGGGGAGGAGTGCCGACAGCCGCGCCTCGCCCACCCTCGAACCCTCTTTAGAAAACTTTTCAAGAGCATTTAACTTCGACCCAACCCGACCCCCCAACATCCAACCCATGAACCAACCCAAGAGTCGCCTCCACAGTCCCTTCGCAGCCGCCCTCCTCGGCGGCGCGATCGTCGCCGTGGTGGGACTGGTCGCGATCGCCACCGGTCTCGTCAGCTCCGGTGGCGGGTCAACCACCACCGTCGCGGCCCCGCTCAGCTCGCCCGTCGTCTCCAAGTCGGGCGAAGAAGGGAGCGGCAACACCGTCAACGAGATCTACAAGGCCGACGGCAACGGCGTCGCCTTCGTCGAATCGCAGCTGGCGGCTGAAGAAACCGAAGCCTCGCCGTTCAACCCGTTCGGCGAAGAAGGGTCCTCCGGCGGCGGCACCGCGACCGGCTCGGGCTTCGTGGTCGACGCCGAAGGCCACATCCTGACCAACAACCACGTGGTCGAAGGGGCCGAAAAGATCACGGTCAAACTGGGCGAATCCGACACCGCCCGGACCGCCGAAGTCGTCGGCACCGACCCCAGCAGCGACCTCGCCCTGCTCAAGGTCGACGCCCCGGCGAGCGAACTGCACCCGCTCCAGCTCGGCGATTCCTCGAAGGTCGAAGTCGGCGACCCGGTGGTCGCGATCGGCAACCCGTTCGGCCTCGACCGGACCGTCACCAGCGGCATCGTCTCCGCCCTTCAGCGCCAGATCCAGGCCCCCGACGGCTTCTCGATCTCGAACGTGATCCAGACCGACGCGGCGATCAATCCCGGCAACTCCGGCGGCCCCCTGATCGACGCCGAGGGCGAAGTGATCGGGATCAACTCGCAGATCGAGACCGGCGGCAGCGGCTCCAACGGCAACGTCGGCATCGGTTTCGCGATCCCGATCAACACCGCCAAGTCGGAGATCCAGAGCCTGATCAAGAACGGCGAAGTCGAACATGCCTACCTCGGCATCAGCGGCGGCGACATCACCCCCGAACTCGCCAAGGACCTGAACCTGCCGGTGAAGGAAGGCGTGATCGTCCAGGAAGTCGTCAAGGGCGGCCCCTCCGACAAGGCCGGGATCCAGGGCTCGACTAAAAAAGCCTCGATCGAAGGCGTCGAAGTCGGCCTCGGCGGCGACATCATCACCGAAATCAACGGCAAGAAGATCACGAGCATGGAAGAAGTCGTGACCTTGGTTGAAGAAGCCGAACCGGGCGACGAATTCGAAATCAGTCTGCTCCGCGACGGCCAGGAAAAGAAGGCGACGGTGACGCTGGGGACGCGGCCCAAAGCGGTCGGCGAACCCGCCGAATAGCCCCAATCCACAGCGAGGCGACGACGGAGGGGGCTGCGGCCCCCTCCGTCACGTACGCTGAGCTTGTGAGGGTCAAGTTCTGCGGCATAACCAATCTCGACGATGCGGCCGAGGCGGTCCGGCTCGGTGCGTGGGCGGTCGGGCTGATCCACTACGACCGCTCGCCGCGCTACGTCGAGCCGGCGGCGGCGGCTGAGATCGCTGCCGCCTACCGGCGCAAGTGCGAGGTCGTCGGCGTCTTCGTCAACCCGACCCTCGAGGAGGTGGCGCGGGCGGTCGAGGACGAGCAGCTGACGATGGTGCAGCTGAACGGCAACGAGGGCGCCTCCTTCTGCGCCGAGGCGGCGCGCCGCACGGGGCTGAAGGTGATCAAGGCGATCCACGTCGCCAGCGCCGCCGACATCCACGGCGCCGAGGCCTACCGGACCGATTTCCACCTCTTCGACCGTCGCGGCAAGGGCCTCTGGGGCGGCACCGGCGAGAGCTTCGACTGGGAGCTCCTGCGCGGCCACCGCTCCGAGGTGCCGGCGATCCTCGCCGGCGGCCTCGTCCCGAGCAACGTCGCCGCCGCTATCGACGTCGTCCAGCCCTACGCGGTCGACGTCGCCAGCGGCGTCGAGAGCGAGCCGGGGCGCAAGGACCACGCGGCGATGGCGGCCTTCTTCGAGGCGGCGAACGGCGCCGCCGTCACCCACCAGTGAGCGCGATCGAGGAGAGATTCGGCCCCTACGGGGGTCGCTACGTGCCCGAGTCGCTGATCGCCGCGCTCGACGAGCTGACCGCGGCCTGGGCGGAGGCCCGCGAGGACCCCGGGTTCGTCGCCCGCCTGGAGCTCCTGCGGCGCGACTTCATCGGCCGGCCGACGCCGCTCTACCTGGCCGAGCGGCTCTCCGAGCGGGTCGGCGGCCGCGTCTACCTGAAGCGCGAGGACCTCGCCCACACCGGCGCCCACAAGATCAACAACGCCCTCGGCCAGACCCTGCTGGCGCAGCGGATGGGCAAGAGCCGGATCATCGCCGAGACCGGCGCCGGCCAGCACGGCGTCGCCACCGCTACCGCCTGCGCGCTGCTCGGGCTCGAGTGCGTCGTCTACATGGGAACCGAGGACATCCGCCGCCAGGCGCCGAACGTGGAGCGGATGAAGCTGCTGGGGGCCGAGGTGGCGCCGGTCGAGGCCGGCGCCCGGACCCTGAAGGAGGCCGTCAGCGCGGCGATCCGCGACTGGGTGGCGACGGTCGAGACGACCCACTACGTGATCGGCTCGGCGGTCGGGCCCGCGCCCTTCCCGGCCCTGGTCCGCGACCTGCAGCGGGTGATCGGCGAGGAGGCGCGGGCGCAGGCGCTGGAGCGAGAGGGCGCGCTGCCGGCCCGGGTGATCGCCTGCGTCGGCGGCGGCTCCAACGCGATCGGCACCTTCCATCCCTTCCTCGACGACGCCGAGGTCGCCCTGGTCGGGGTCGAGGCGGCGGGGGAGGGGCTCGACACGCTGCGCCACGGCGCCTCGCTGCAGGGCGGCGTCACCGGCGTCCTGCACGGCTCGCTCTCCTCGGTGATCGCCGACGAGGACGGGCAGATCCAGGAGGCCCACTCGGTCTCGGCGGGCCTCGACTACCCCGGGGTCGGCCCCGAGCACGCCCACCTGCGCGACAGCGGCCGCGCCAGCTACGTCGCGGTGACCGACCGGCAGGCGCTGGCCGCGTTCCGCGAGCTGGCCCGCCTCGAGGGGATCATCCCGGCGCTCGAGTCCTCGCACGCGATCGCCTGGCTCTTGGCGGAGGGCGGCGCGGACGAGGGGTTCGACCTCGTTTGCCTCTCGGGCCGGGGGGACAAGGACATGGCCGAGGTGGGGGCGCTCGATGTCGAGTGAGATGGTCGCCGGGGTCGAGCGGATCGACGGCGCCTTCGCGACCGCCCGGGCCGAGGGCCGCTCCGCCCTGATGCCCTACATGATGTCCGGCTTCCCCGACCGCGAGACCTCACTCGCGGTCGCCGCCGCCTATGTCGAGTCCGGCGCCGACCTGGTCGAGCTCGGGGTGCCGTTCTCCGACCCGCTCGCCGACGGGCCGACGATCCATGCCGCCGCCACCGCCGCGCTCGCCGGCGGCGCCACCCTCGCCACCGCGCTCGAGGTCTGCCGCTCGATCTCCGATCGGGTGCCGGTGGTGCTGATGATCTACGCCAACATGGTGCTCGCCCACGGCGGCGCCGCCGAGTTCGCGGCGATCCTGCGCGCCTCCGGGGCCGCCGGCGCGATCGTCCCCGACCTGCCGCTCGGCGAGGACGAGGAGGTTCGCGCCGCCCTCGCCGCCGAGGGCCTGGCGCTGGTGCCGCTGGTCGCGCCGACGACCGAGCCCGAGCGCCGGCGGGCGATCTGCAGGCGCGCCGAGGGCTTCGTCTACCTCGTCTCGACCACCGGCACCACCGGCGAGCGCGCCGCGGTCCCGGCCCAGCTCGCCGAGCTGGCGGCGGCGACCAGGGAGGACGCCGGCGGCACCCCGGTCGCGGTCGGGTTCGGAATCTCGACCCCCGAGCAGGCCGGCGAGGTCGGGCAGATCGCCGACGGGGTGATCATCGGCAGCCGCCTGGTCCGCGCCGCCGGCGAGGCCGGCTCCCCCGCAGCCGCCGCCGATGCCGTCGGCGAGTTCCTCAGCGAGACGCGCGTCTCCTTGGCCAGATAGTCTTCACGCCCTCATGGGAATGGTCGTCACCCTCTTCCTCGCGATCGCCTCGATGGTCATCGTCTACGCCTGGCTCGGCCAGGGCGGGGCGGTCTCGGGCCTGATCCTCTTCGGCGTGCTGCTCTGCGGCGTGGTCGTCAAGGTCGCCTCGTCGGCGATGTCCGACTAAGCGCGCGTCGCCACCACCTGCAGGTACTCCGGTTCCATCACCAGCGCCCCCTCGCCGGCGCTGTTCCGCGCTTCGAGGAAGGCCCGGAGGTCGTTGCTGAAGGCCGCCTCGCCGGCCGGCCCGACCGCCTCGAAGGCGGTCTTGATCGGTCCGAAGTAGGTGCGGAAGAAGTCGATGTAGTGATCGGCGGAGCGGAAGGTCATCCGCGTCCCGAGCCGCTCGGTGCGCAGCTCGGCGATGCCGTCGCCGAACAGCTCGCGCAGCCGGTCCTCGGTGCCCCAGAGGACCGGCGGCACCAGCCCCGCTGGCGGGCCGCCGGTGTGCTTGACGATCGTCGCGAACATTTCGCCGACGCCGCTGTCGGGGACCCAGTTCGCCATCGCGATCCTGCCGCCGGGCTTCGTCACCCGCAGCAGCTCGGCGGCGGTCCGCTCCTGGTCGGGGGCGAACATCGCGCCGAAGATCGACATCGTCGCCTCGAACTCGGCGTCGGCGAACGGCAGGCTCTGCGCGTCGCCCTCGACGAACTCGATCTCGAGCCCCTCGGCCGCCGCGCGTTCGCGCCCGCGCGCCAACAGCGCCGGGACGAAGTCGGCGCCCACCACCGGGACCCAGCTGCGCCGGGCGGCGGCAATCGCGCCGTTGCCGCTGCCGCAGGCGACGTCGAGCACGCGGTCGCTCGGCATGATCTCGAGCGCCTCGGCCAGGCGTTCGGCGACGTAGGTGATGTGGGCGCCGACTTTCGAGAAGTCGCCTTCCGACCAGGTCGCCTGCTGTTTGGCGGTAACGGCTGCGAAGTCCGGTGCGTCGTTCATGCCCTCCCCCTCTATCGCGGTCGGACCGAACCTACCCTACCCTTGAATCGATGCGGATCGGTGTCCTCACCGGAGGGGGCGACTGCCCCGGCCTGAACGCGGTGATCCGCGCGATCGTGCGCAAAGGCGCCGGCATTCACGGCCACGAGTTCGTCGGCTATCGCGACGGCTGGCGCGGCCCGCTGGAGAACGACACGATGCCGCTCGGGGTGCCTGAGGTGCGCGGGATCCTGCCCCGCGGCGGCACCATCCTCGGCTCCTCGCGGACCAACCCCTTCGCGGCCGACGACGGCCCCGACCGGATCGCCGCCAACCTGGCCGCGGCGGGAGTGGAGGGGCTGATCGCGATCGGCGGCGAGGACACGCTCGGCGCCGCCTCGCGCCTGCACAGCGAGCACGGCCTCAACGTGATCGGCGTCCCGAAGACGATCGACAACGACCTCTCGGCGACCGACTACACCTTCGGGTTCGACACCGCGGTCAACATCGCGATGGAGGCGATCGACCGGCTGCACACCACCGCCGACAGCCACCACCGGGTGCTGATCGTCGAGGTGATGGGCCGCCATGCCGGCTGGATCGCCTTCCACGCCGGGCTCTCCGGCGGCGCCAACGTGATCCTGATCCCGGAGCGGCAGTTCGACGTCGAGGAGGTATGCGCCCTGGTCGGGCGGCGGTTCGCCAGCCACTACGCGCCGATCATCGTCGTCGCCGAGGGGGCTGAGCCGGTGGGCGGGATGCCGGTGGCCGACGAGGGCCAGCACGACGCCTTCGGCCACGTGCGGCTGGGCGGGATCGGGCACTGGCTGGAGGGCGAGATCGAGCGCCGCACCGGCAAAGAGACCCGCGCCACGGTGCTGGGCCACGTGCAGCGCGGCGGCACCCCGACCGCCTTCGACCGGGTGCTGGCGACGCGCTTCGGCCTGCACGCGATCGACGCCGCCGAGGCCGGCAGGTGGGGCT
Organism: Solirubrobacterales bacterium; assembly: GCA_036494495.1. Classification (GTDB taxonomy): domain Bacteria; phylum Actinomycetota; class Thermoleophilia; order Solirubrobacterales; family 70-9; genus VAYN01. The sequence continues at coordinate 23,816 of DASXOF010000089.1, forward strand.
GGATGACGGCGCTGCGGGGGACCGAGATCAAGCTGGTCGCGCTGACCGAAGCGACGGCCGAGCTGAAGACGGTGCCGCCCGAGCTCTACGAAGAGGCCGAGGTCTTCTTTGGGTAGGCCGGCGGCGGCGGCGCTGGCGCTGCTGGCGCTGGCCGCGGTTGCCGGGTGCGGCGGGAGCGGCGGGGTGGCGAGCGGCGCCACGGTCGACGTCTACGTCAGCGCCGGCCTCTGCCCGGGCGCCCGCGAGGCGCTCTCCCGGGAAGAGGGGAAGGCCGGGGAGGTCAGGGTGCGGGCGCTGTGCCTGCGGCCGGTGGTCGGCGGCAAGCGGATCGACTTGGCGGCCCAGGGCGCGAACGCCCGCCGGGCGACCCAGGACTCGACCGCGGTCGCCTTCCTCGAAGCGCAGGGCAAGCCGGCCGAGTTCGCGCAGCCGATCGTCGCGGAAGCGGGGATCGCCTTCGTCCTCGCCAGCTCGGGCGAGGCGGCGATGGAACGGGTGCTGCGGGCGGTCGCCGATGCCGGGACCTCGGGATCGATGCGCGAAAAGGTCCGCCACGCGCTCGAATAGGAGCGGCGGGGCAGCGCTCAGAGCAGGTCGCGGAGCGCCTCTTCGAGCCGCGGGTGCCGGAACTCGTAGCCCAGCTCCTGCGTCCGCCGCGGCAGCACCCGCTGGCCGCCACGGGCGATCCTGCCGAACTCGGGGCCGAATTTGAGGTCGAGGACGAAGCCCGGGATCGGCAGCACCGCCGGCCGTCCCAGCACCCGCCCGAGCGTCTTCGAGAAGTCCTTGTTGGTCACCGGCTCCGGGGCGCTGGCGTTGACCACGCCGCTGACCGAGTCGGTGTCGAGCGCCCAGAGCAGCAGGCCGACCTCGTCGTCGCGGTGAATCCAGGAGACGTACTGGGCGCCGCCGGCGAGCGGGCCGCCGACCCCGAGCTTGAACGGCGTCACGAGCTCGCCGAGGAAGCCGCCGTGGGGGTCGAGCACCTGGCCGGTGCGGACGATCGCCAGCCGCACCCCCGCCGCCTCGACGCCGCGCGCCGCCTTCTCCCATTCCTGGGCGACTTCGGAGTCGAAGCCGGCGCCGGGGGTGCTGCCCTCGTCGAGTGGGGAGTCGCCGCGGTCACCGTAGAAGCCGATCGCCGACTGGCTGACCAGCACCGCCGGCTTGCGCTCCAGCCCCTCGATCGCCTGCACCAGGTTGTGGGTCGCGGTCCGGCGCGAGTCCATGATCTTGCGCTTGACGTCGTCGTTCCAGCGCTGGGCGATCGACTCGCCGACCAGATTGACGACGCCGTCGACCCCCTCGAAGGCCTCGCCCGGAGGCCGTTCCAGGGTCGGCTCCCAGCGCACCCACTCGACCCGCGGGTTCGCCTCGCGGGCCCGCCCCGGGTCGCGGCTGAGGCCCACCACCTCGTCGCCGCGGGCAAACAGCGCATCGGACAGCGCCCGTCCGATCAGCCCGCTGGCGCCGGTGACGAGCACCTTCACGCGATCAGCCCGTCTCGACGGCCTGGAAGGTGCCGGTCTCCTCGTTCAGCCGGGCGACGCCGTCGCGCTTGGCCTCCTCGACCACCGCTTCGGCGACCCGCGGGGCGACGTCGCGGTTGAAGACGCTGGGGATGATGTAGTCCTCGGCCAAGTCGTCCTCGGTCACGACCTCGGCGATCCCCTTGGCGGCGGCGAGCTTCATCGCCTCGGTGATCTGCTGGGCGCCGGCGTCGAGGGCGCCGCGGAAGATCCCCGGGAAGCAGAGCACGTTGTTGATCTGGTTCGGGTAGTCCGAGCGGCCGGTGGCCATGATCCGCACGTGCGGGGCGGCCTCCTCGGGCATCACCTCGGGGGTCGGGTTGGCCATCGCGAAGACGATCGCGTCGTCGTTCATCTTCTGCAGGTCGTCGCCGACGATGATCCCCGGGCCGGAGAGGCCGATGAAGAGGTCCATGCCCTCGAGCGCCTCGGCCGGTGTGCCGCCGACCTTGCCCGGGTTCGTGTGCTCGGCGTACCAGCGCTTGGCCGCGTTCATCTCGCCCGACTGGTAGTCGTCGCGCTCGGTCGAGACGGCGCCGGCGCGGTCGCAGCCGACGATGTCGGTGGCTCCTGCTTCGAGCATCATTTTCGTCACCGCTACCCCCGCCGCCCCGAGCCCAACCACCAGGGTCCGCAGCTCCTCGATCGGCTTGCCGACGATCTTCAGCGCGTTGAAGAGGGCGGCCATGGTGACGACCGCGGTGCCGTGCTGGTCGTCGTGGAAGACGGGGATGTCGAGCGACTCCTTCAGCCGGTCTTCGATCTCGAAGCAGCGCGGGGCGGAGATGTCCTCGAGATTGACGCCGCCGAAGGTCGGCGCCGTCAGCTCGACGGCGCGGACGATCTCGTCGGCGTCCTGGGTGTCGAGGCAGATCGGGAAGGCGTCGACGCCGGCGAACTCTTTGAACAGCATGCACTTGCCCTCCATCACCGGCATCGCCGCCTCGGGGCCGATGTTGCCGAGCCCGAGCACGGCGCTGCCGTCGGAGACCACCGCGACCGTGTTCTTCTTGATCGTGTACTCGAAGGCTTTACTGCGGTCGGCGTGGATGTCCATGCAGACGCGGGCGACGCCGGGGGTGTAGGCCATCGAGAGGTCGTCGCGCGTCTTCAGCGGGTACTTGTTGTGCTGCTCGATCTTGCCGCCCCGGTGCATCTGCATCGTCCGGTCGACGTAGTCGATGACGCGGGCGCCCCGGGTCGAGCCGATCGCCCGCAGGATCCGCTCCCAGTGGTCGCGGTCGGCGGCGTCGATCGTGAACTCCCGCACCCGCTTGCCCTCGCTGCCGGCGCCCGGCACCAGGTCGACTCCCTGGAGCTGGCCGCCCGCCTCGGCGATCGCCGCGGTCAGCTTCCCCAGCGGCTCCTGCCGCGCGTCGAGCTCGACCCGGATCGTGACGCTGTATTGCGCGCTGACGGCCATCGCGCCGGCTATCGAATCAGATTCGCGACCCCGGCATCTCGCATAGGCTCGGCCGGTGGCCTTCGACGAAGCTCTTGCCGATCGCGTCCGCGAGATCCTCGGCGCCCGGGCCGAGCTGAGCGAGCGGCGGATGTTCGGCGGCATCGCCTTCATGCTCGCCGGCAACATGTGCTGCGGCGTGATCGGCGAGGACCTGATGGTCCGCCTCGGCGACGACGGCGAGGCGGCCCTCGCCGAGCCCCACACCCGCCCGATGGATTTCACCGGCAAGCCGATGAAATCCACCATCTACGTCGCCCCCGAAGGCACCGCGAGCGACGAGGACCTCGCCAAATGGGTCGAAGCGGGCGCCGACTACGCGGCCTCCCTGCCCCCGAAGGGGGGGAAGTAGGGGAGAGGCCGGTCCCTTTGGCGCCTTAGTCGCCTCATGAGCGACTTTCGCGCCAATGCCGAGGCGGCGCTTGTGGCGCTGGCGGCTGCGCAGCACGGCGTGGTGGCTGTTGGTCAGCTGCGCGCGCTGGGATTCTCGAAGCACGCGGTCGCGGCGCGTGTGCGCGCCAAGCGGCTGCACCGCGTGCATCAAGGCGTCTATGCCGTGGGACACCCGGGGCTGAGCCGGGAGGGGCGGTACATGGCGGCGGTGCTCGCTTGCGGGGCGGGGGCGGTGCTCAGCCACGGCAGCGCGGCGGCGCTCTGGGGGCTGCTGCGCCCGGAGGACGACGAACCGGTGCATGTCTCCCTGCCCAGCGCCTCCGGCCGGCGTCGCCGGGCCGGCATCGCAATCCACCGCACCGCCCTCGCGCCCTCGGACCTCACCCGCCGCGCCGGCATCCCGGTCACCACTCCGTCGCGCACGATCCTCGACCTCCGCCGCACCCACGAGCCGCACCTCGTCCGCCGCGCCACCCGCCAAGCGCAGTTGGCCAGGTACAGGCTCGACCCGCGGATCCGCGCCGACCGCACCCGCAGCGACCTCGAGCGCGACTTCCACGCCTTCGTCCGTCGCCACCGCCTGCCGCCGGCCGAGATCAACGTCCGCGTCGGCCGCTTCACCGTCGACTTCCTCTGGCGCTCCCGGCGCCTCGTGGTCGAAACCGACGGCTACCAGTACCACCAAGGCTCGGTCGCCTTCGAGGACGATCATGCCCGCGACCTCGCCCTGCGCCGCCTCGGCCTCACGGTCCTCCGCTACACCGGCCGCCAGCTCGAAGCCGAACCGGAGCAGGTGGCTGCCGACGTCAGGGGGTACCTTTCACGGCGGTGAAGGCTCTGGGGAGAGTGTCCGTCGCGCTCGCGGCACTGACGGCATCGCTCGTCTTCGTGACGGCCAGCGCCGCCGCGCCGAGCCCGGCAGACTGGATGTACGAACCGACCACGTTCACCGAAATCCGGCTCGAGCTGCCGCCGGAATCCTTCGAACTGCTCGAAGACGTGGAATACGACGATTACGTCGAAGGCACCTTCCAGATCGCCGAAACCGATGGCGTGCCGGGCCATGCCGGTCCGCTCAGCGCGCCGCTCACGGTCGGGATCAAACTCAAGGGCGGGCTGGGCAGCCGCCGCCCGATCACCGAAAAGGCGGGGCTGAAAATCAAGTTCGACGAGTTCGTCGATGGCCAGACCTTCCTCGGCCTGGAGAAGATGACCCTCAACAACATGGTCCAGGACCCGACCATGACCCACGAGGTCCTCGCCTACCAGGCCTTCCGCCGGATGGGGGTCTTCGCCCCTCACACCGGCTTCGCCTACGTCTGGGTGAACGGCAGGAGCTATGGCCTGCACCTCAACCTCGAATCGCTCGACAAGATCGCCCTGGAAAAGCGCTTCGGCCCGTTCCAGAACCCGCCGCAGCACCTCTACGAGGGCGAACTCGGCGCCGACGTCAGCACCGAAATCAATCCGCGGACGGGCAAACAGCGGATCGAAGACTTCGAAGTCGACGAGGGCAAAAACAAAACCAGGACCGACCTGACGACGCTGCTTGCGGCGGTCGACGGCTCGACCGGCACCTACTCCGAACGCGTTGCACCCTACGCCGACCTGGACCAGATGACGCGGATGTGGATGACCGAGCGCTACATCGGCCACTGGGACGGCTACACCGGCTTCCTCCCGGGCCACTTCGTGCCCAACAACTACTACCTCTACAGCAACCCGGCGGGGCAGTTCCAGATACTCCCCTGGGGGACCGACCAGACCTGGGGCGAACACATCGACTTCTCGACCCCCTCGGTCGGGGCGCTGTTCGCCAAGTGCCTGCCCGACAGCGCCTGCCTCGATCTTTACCGCCAGGCCGGAGCGGAAGCGCTGACGGCCCTCGATGCGCTCAGGTTCGATACCTCCGCGCGCTGCACCGCCGCCGCGGTGCGGCCCTGGCGCGAATACGAAGTCGCCACCTCCGAAGCAGCGAAGCTGCCTCCCTACGACCTGCAGGAAAGCAGCGACTGGTCGACCTGGGAGCGCGAATTCATCGCCGAGCGGCCGGCCGAGCTGGCCGCCTACCTCGGCGTCGCGGCGCCGCCGGCCGTCAGCCAGGAATGGCCCTGCCCGCCACTGCGACCGATCGGCGGCTTCCAGCCGCCGCCGACGCCAGAAGAGCCGCAGAAGGCGCCGGACGCGGCACCGGCGATGGACGCGACGGGCCCGCCGGCCACCGCGACCGTCCGCTCCGGCCGGCGCACCATCCGCACCAACGCGATCGGCCTCGCGCTGCGCGCCTCGATCCCGGGCCGCCTGACCGCGGTCGGGACCTTCGGCGCCGCAGGCCACCGCGCGGTCGGCTGCCGCGGCCGCGCCGAGGCCACCGGGACCGGCACCGTCAGTGTCAGCTGCCGCCTCACCGGCCCGCTCAGGCGCCGGCTCGAATCCGGTCCGGTCCGCCTGCGCCTCGCCGCGACTCTTACTCCCGCCGCCGGCGAGCCCGCCACCTGGGCGAAGACGATCCGGCTCCCCGGCCGTTAGCCGCCCGCCCGCCGGCGCCGCCGCCAGCCGGGAACGTAGAGTTGCCCGGTGGCCGCCGACGCACCTGAGCTCTTCCTGATCGACGGCAACTCGCTCGCCTACCGCGCCTTCTTCGCCCTGCCGGAGTCGATCGGGACGAGCGACGGCCGCCCGACCAACGCGATCTACGGCCTCGCCTCGATGCTGGTCAAGATCATCGACGAGCACCATCCGGCCGGCGTCGTCGTCGCCTGGGACGCCGGCATGTCGGGCCGCGAGAAAACCTACGACCTCTACAAGGCCAACCGCAAATCCCGCCCCGACCTGCTGCGCGAGCAGTGGCCCAACCTGATGCCGCTGGTCGAGGCCTTCGGCTATACCAACGTCAAGGTCGAGGGCTTCGAGGCCGACGACGTGATCGCCTCGCTGGTCCGCGCCGCCCGCGAGCAGGGGATCGAGGTGATGGTCGTGACCGGCGACCGCGACGCCTACCAGCTGGTCGCCGACGGGGTGCGGGTGATGAGCACCTCGCGCGGCATCACCGAGACCAAGGTCTACGACGTCGCCGCGGTCGAAGAGCGCTACGGGGTGCCGCCGGGGCTGATCACCGACATGATGGGCCTGCGCGGCGACACCTCCGACAACATCCCCGGCGTCCCCGGGATCGGCGAGAAAACCGCGACCCAACTGCTGCAGCAGTTCGGCTCGCTGGAGGGGGTGCTGGAGAACGTCGCCGAGATCTCCGGCGCCAAGCGCAAGGAGAACCTGGTCGAGCACGCCGAGGACGCGCGGCTCTCGAAGCAGCTGGCGACGCTCAACTACGACCTCGAGACCGGGGTCGACCTGGACGAGGCGATGGGCAGCGAGCCCGACCGCGGCGCCCTGCGCGACTTCATGCGCGAGTTCGAGCTGCGGGCGGTGATGGAGCGGCTGGAAGAAGCGCTGCCCGAGGGGCAGGCGGTGCCGGGCCGCCGGGTCGAGACCGAGCTCGAGGTGAAGGCCGTCGCCGGCACCCCGGCCGAGATCGGCGCCGGACCGGTCGCCCTCGGGATGACCGCCGAGCGCTGGGCCGCGGCCGAGCCGGACCGGATCCTCAGCGGCGAGTCGACCCACGACGAGCTGGCGGTGGCGCTGGCCGGCAAGCCGCTCGCCGCCCACGACGCCAAGTCGCTCGGCGGCGGCCGCCACGGGCTGCTGGCGGCGGCGGCCCGCGAGGGGGTCGAGCTCGTCCTCGCCCACGACACGATGATCGCCGCCTACCTGCTGGAGCCGCAGCGGCGCACCTACGAGCTGACCGAGCTCGCCGCCGACGCCGGCATCGGCCTCGCCGCCGGCGCCGAGGACGAGCCCGACCCCGACGGCCAGATGTCGCTCGGCGAGGAGCCCGAGGCCGGCCTCGACCCGGCCGAGGAAGCGCGCCTCGTCGCCGCCCTCGCCGAGGTGCAGCGCCCCCGTCTCGAGCAGTTCAACCTCACCGGGCTGCTCGAGGAGGTAGAGCTGCCGCTGATCGGGGTGCTGGCGGCGATGGAGCGGCGGGGCCTCAGGCTCGACGCCGAGCGCCTGGCCGAGGTGGGCGCCGGCTTCGGCGAGCGCATCGCCACCCTCGAGGCGGAGATCTTCGAGCTGGCCGAGGAGGAGTTCACGATCGGCTCGCCGCAGCAGGTCGGCCGCGTGCTCTTCGAGAAGCTGCAGCTGACCCGCAAGCGCCGCGGCAAAACCGGCTTCTCGACCGACGCCCGCGTCCTCGCCCAGATCCGCGACGAGCACCCGATCGTCGAGAAGATCGAGTCCTGGCGCGAGCTGACCAAGCTGAAGAACACCTACCTCGACTCGCTGCCGGACCTGATCGACACCGGGACCGGCCGCGTCCACACCACCTTCAACCAGGCCTCGACCACCACCGGTCGCCTCTCCAGCACCAACCCGAACCTGCAGAACATCCCGATCCGCAGCGAGATCGGGCGCCCGGTCCGCGCCTGCTTCGTCGCCGAGGCCGGCAACCAGCTGCTCTCCGCCGATTACAGCCAGGTCGAGCTCCGCGTCCTCGCCCACGTCGCCGACGAGCCGGTGCTGAAAGAGGTCTTCCACGCCGGCGAGGACGTCCACGCCGCAACCGCCGCCGAGGTCTTCGAGATCGCCCCGGACGAAGTCGACGTCGGCCAGCGCTCGAAAGCGAAAATGGTCAACTTCGGGATCGTCTACGGGCTGACCGGCTTCGGCCTCGCCGACCGCCTCAACATCCCGCGCAAAGAGGGCGAGGAATTCGTCGCCCGCTACCTCGAGCGGATCCCCGCGGTGCGCGCCTTCCGCGAGGGGGTGATCGAGCGCGCCCAGGAGGAGGGCTACGTGACCACGCTGATGGGCCGGCGGCGGCCGATCCCGGAGCTGCGATCGGGGAACCCGAATACGCGTCGGCTGGGCGAGCGGCTGGCGATCAGCACGGTGATCCAGGGGACCGCCGCGGACATCATCAAGGTGGCGATGGTGCGGGCCGAGGCGGCCCTGGAGGAGGCCGGGATGGAGACCGAGCTGGTGCTGCAGATCCACGACGAGCTGCTGTTCGAAGGCCCGCCGGCGGAGATGGAGCAGGCGCGCGAGCTGGTCGTGCGCGAGATGACCGGGGCCTACGACCTCGATCCCTCACTCGAGGTCGACGTCGGCATCGGCAGCGACTGGCTCGACGCGAAGTAGCGCGGGGGAGGGTCCAGGCACGAGCGGGGCGGCCTCACCCGGCCGCCCCGGCCCGCGCTCTCCTCCCTGGCAGCTCAGCTCTGGTGGCCGAGCTCGATCTCGTCGAAGGTGGCGACGCCGTTGCTGGATCGGCGGTCGATCTCGTGGACCACGGTGCCGACGGTCAGGTCCGCGGTGGTGCAGACGCGTTCGCCATGGTCGTCACCGGGCTTTTCCTCACCCTGGCCGCCATGGTCGTCGCCGGGCTCTGACTCGCCGCGGCCGCCGTTGTCGTCGCCGGAGCCCGAGCCGGGGCCGGAGTTGCCGCCGTGGTCGCGCGAGAGCCTGGCGTTGTCGTCGCGACCCTCGCACTTGATCTCGGTCGAGCCGGTGACCAGGCCGCTGATCGTGCCGCCGCCGAAGCGGGCAATCGTCAGCTCGCCGCCGGCGGAGTCGAAGGCCGAGATCCGGCCGACGTTCTCGTTGTGGTCCCTGCCGCCGTGGCGATGGTGGTGATGGCGCTCGCCGTTGCGGTCGTGGCCGCGGTGGTGGTCGTCCTTGGCGCCTGCCAGCGCCGGTAGCGCGACGATCGCCAGGGCGCCGAGCACGGCGGCGACGGCGATCGACAGTGCGTGCCTGCGTCTCATCGTGTCCTCCTTGAGTCGGGGTCGTATGACCCTTGAGACCCGGTGCCGCCGGAAAGATCACGCGGGATCTCAGAGGAGCTCCCGCTGCCGCCGCCGCCGCTCGATCCAGAGCCGCCGGAGCCGCTCTCGACCGGGGTTGGCGCGGGTGCGACGGACCCGGAATCGGAGGACGTGGGAGCGGGGGCTGGGGAGGAGGTCGCCTCGACGGCGTCGCTGCCCCCCGAGCTGCTCCCGCTTCCCGAGCCGCTGGAGCCGCTGCCCGAGCCGCTGCCGCCGGTGCCGGACCCACCGCTCGACCCTGAGCCGGAGCTGCCGCCGCTGGTGCTCGCGGACCCGTCATGGCCGCTGCTGTCATCGCCGCTGTGACCCCCGCCACCGCCGCCACCTGAGTCGCCGTTGCGACCGCCGTGCGAGGAGCCGGAGCGGCTGTCGTCGCCTCCGGAGCCACCTTCGTGGCCGCCGTGCCCGGAGCGCTCGCCATCCCCGCCGCTCGAGCTGTCGTCGTCGCCGCTCGATCCGGGACCGGAGCTCGGGCTCGGGCCGGAACCGCCGCCGCGCCCGTCGTCACCCGCCCGCTGCTCGCCTCGGCCCCGACCCGACGAATCGTCGCCGCCACGGCCGGAGTGGTCGTCCCCGGCGACCGAATCGTCGCGGCCGGACCCGGGCTCCGCGACCGCCTCGAGCCGCCACTCCGCCCCCTGGCCAGCCGCCGGCGCCACCATCGCCGGGCGCACCGCTGCCTCGGCCGCCGGTGGCTCGGGCCGCTGCCTCGCCCCATGGTCGATCGCCACGCCCGCGGTCACCGCCGCCCCGGCCGCGAACACCGCCACCGCCGCTTTCGCCGCCAGCGCCCCGCCGCCAGCGCCGGCGGCCACACCCACGGCTCCGTCGCCACCGCTCTCGGCCAGCCAGCGCAGCAGCGGCATCGGCAGCAGTGAGCCGAAGCCGACCCGCAGCGCCTCGCGGCCGCGGAAGATCAGCTGCCGGGCGGCGCCGCTCGAGACCCCGAGGTCGGCCCCGATCTCGTCGTGGCTGCGCCCCTCCAGCTCGCGCTTGACCAGCGCCTCGCGCTGCTGGCGCGGCAACCGCCGCAGCCCGCCGACCAGCGCCCGCACCTGCTCTCGTCGCTCCAGCGCCTGCGGCGGCTGCTCGACCCCGTCGTAGCTCTCGTCGAGCTGCTCGGTCGCCGGGCCGGCGTCGCGCAGGTGATTGAGCGCGGCGTTGCGGACGATCGCGTAGAGCCACGGCCGCAGCCGCAGCTCGTCATCGGCTCGTCTCAAAGCCGCCGTCGCCTTCGCCAGCGCCTCCTGGACCACGTCCTCGGCTGCCGCCGCGCCGACGATCGAGCCCGCGTAGCGGACCAGGGCCGCCCGGTAGCGGCGCACGATCTCCTCCTGGGCCGGCTCGCTGCCGTCCCGCGCCAGCGCCACCAGACGCGGGTCCGGTTGAGCCCTCAGCGCCGGGCCGAGCAGCCTCTCCCTGGGCTTGCGCTGATCCATCTGCCCGGGCCTACGGACCCAGGCGGCGCTTGGTTCAGACGGGGACGGGCTCGCGCGGAGCCGTCTCGGCGGGGGCCGAGCCGGCGAACTCGGGTGGGGCGATCGCCAGGTAGTGGTTGAACGACCACTCGATGAAGCGCCGCGACCCCATCAGCCGGATCGCCGGCCCCAGCAGCCTCGGCGGCACCCGCGGGATCAGCTTCTGCACCCGCAGCATCCAGCGGAACTTCCACTCGTGCGAGTCGTGGAACTCGGCGTAGCCGCGGGCCGCGTCTTCACGCGTCTGCCGCCCCTCGACGACCTCGCGCAGCTCGCGCCCCAGCGCGATCCCGAAGTAAAGGGCGGTGCGAATCCCCTCGGCGCTGAGCGGCAGGCAGTGGCCGGCCGAGTCGCCGACGAAGAAGACGCCGCCCTCGGTCGCCCGCCGCAGCTTGTGGGGGATCCAGTTGCCCTGGTAGCGGACGCGGTCGCGCTCCAGGTCCTCGGCCAGCAGCTCGGTCGTCTGCCGCACGTGGAAGCCGGGGTCGAAGGAGCCGACGCCGATCCGCGTCTCCTCGCCGGCCGGGAACGACCAGCCGTAGCCGGCCGGCACGTAGCGGCGGTCGATCCAGATCTCGAGGTCTTCGGCGCCGCCCTCGGGATGGACCTCGAGCCCGCGCGAGAGCGGCGCGTCGGGCGGCTGCACGCCGTCTCCCACGGCAAGCATCCGGCGCCAGCCGAGCGCATCGACGACCAGCGGCGCGCTGATCGTGCCGCGGTCGGTCTCGACCGCGATCGCGCCGTCGCCGCTCGGCGCCGGCGCGCGTCCGTTGACCTTGGCGGTCTCGAAGCGGGCGTCGCACTGCTCCCACAGCAGCGCGCACATCTCGCGGTAGTCGAAGGTCGAGAAGGTCCAGGGGAGGCGGTAGCGGGCATCGCCGTGGGGCGTGTGCATGACCAGCGTGTCGAAGCGCTGGCGCTCGGCCTCCATCAGGCCCAGGCGCCGCATCCACTCGGTCGGGATGCCGCAGGCGGAGGTCTGCCGCTCGCCGATCTCGTAGCGGTCGACCAGCACCACGTCGGCCCCGGAGCCGGCCAGCTGGCGCGCGACCGCGAGCCCGGCGAAGCTCGCGCCGCAGATCAATACGTCGTGGGATCCGTCGAGCGGAGTCCGCTCTGAGCCACGCTTCGTTGCACGGGTCGGCATGCTGGGGAGCGTATCCAGAACGGACCTGCCATCATGCGCGTCCGTGTCCCCGACCGAGACCATGCCTGCCCCTGCGCAGACCGAATTCACCCCGACGCCCGTGGAGGGCTCCGGCGGTCTGCTGCTCGAAATCGACGGCAAGATCGTCCCCAACTACGCGGCGACGATGGTGTCCTTCGACGAGGGGGACGTGGTCAGCGGCAAAGTCGTGCGAATCGACAAGGACGAGGTCCTGGTCGACATCGGCTACAAGGCCGAGGGGGTCATCCCCAGCAACGAGCTCTCGATCCGCAAGTCGGTCGACCCGGCCGACGAGGTCGAGCTGGGCGAGCAGGTCGACGCCCTCGTCCTCACCAAGGAGGACTCCGAGGGCCGGCTGATCCTCTCCAAGAAGCGCGCCCGCTTCGAGAAAGCCTGGCGTTCGATCGAAGTCGCCGCCGACTCCGGCGAACCGGTCAAGGGACGCGTCATCGAGGTCGTCAAGGGCGGCCTGATCCTCGACCTCGGGGTGCGCGGCTTCCTGCCCGCCTCGCTGGTCGACATCCGCCGTGTCCACAACCTCGACGAGTTCATGAGCGAAGAGCTCGAGTGCAAAGTCATCGAGCTCAACCGCAGCCGCAACAACGTCGTCCTCTCGCGCCGCGCGGTCCTCGAGGAGGAGCGCAAAGAGGTCCGCGAGCAGATCCTCGGCCGACTCGAGCCCGGCCAGGTGGTGGAAGGCAAGATCTCCAACATCGTCGACTTCGGCGCCTTCGTCGACCTCGACGGGATCGACGGCTTGATCCACATCTCCGAGCTTTCCTGGAGCCACGTCAACCACCCCTCCGAAGTCGTCGCAATCGGCGACACGGTGCGGATCAAAGTGCTCGACATCGACCGCGACCGGCAGCGGATCTCCCTCGGTCTGAAGCAGACCCAGGAGGACCCATGGCAGCGGGTGATCAGCACCCACCGGCCGGGCGACGTGCTCGAGGGCACGGTCACCAAGGTCGTCGCCTTCGGCGCCTTCGTCGAAATCCTGCCGGGGGTCGAGGGCCTGGTCCACATCTCCGAGCTGGCCGACCACCACGTCGAGAACCCGAGCGAAGTGGTCGAGCCCGGGTCGAAGCTGAACGTCAAGATCCTCGAGATCGACGAAGACCGCCGCCGCCTCTCGCTCTCGATCAAGCGGGTCGAGGGCCAGAACATGCCGATGCAGGGCCTCGGAGAGCAGATCGCCCAGGCGACCAGTGGGGCCGCCGCAGCCGAGGAAGGCGCCGCGGTCGAAGAGGGCGCCCCGGCTGAAGAGGCACCAGAGGCTGCCCCCGAAGAGGCCGCGCCTGAAGCAGAAGCCGTTCCCGCTCCGGAGGCGGAGGCCGCCCCGGCTCCCGAGGTCGAGGCAGCGCCGGAGGCCGCGGTGGAGCCCGCTCCGGAGGCCGAGGCCGAGCAGCCCGCCCCCGTCGCGGAAGAGACTTTCGAGCCCGTCGCCGACGCTGCGGCCGAGGCGGTCGCGGAGAGCCCCGAGCCGGCCGCCGAGACGCCGGCCGAGGAGCAGCCCGACGAGGATGCCGGCGCCGAGGCCCATGAGGGCGAATCGGCCGCCGATCGCCCCGACGCCCCGAGCAGCACCGACGAGGCCGCGGGCGAAGACACCGAGAACGGCGAGTCCGAGCAGGGCTAAGTGCCCGTCCGGCAACCCCCGCGCACGTCTGGCGGCGCCGGACACACTTCGCGGGGCGTTGTCCTCGGTCGGCCAAATGGCGTTGCCATTCGGCCTCCCTGCGTCCTAGCCTCGCTCGGTCCGGCACTCGCCAGCCGCATACGCGAGTTGCCGGACGGGCACTGGCGGCGGCCGCTGCCGTGGCGCCGCTGACGATCGGGCTCACCGGCGGGATAGCCGCCGGCAAGTCCGAGGCCCTGGCCGCGTTCGGGCGGCTGGGCGCCGCGACTCTCTCCAGCGACGCCGTCGTCCACGAGCTGCTCGAATCCGCGGAGCTGCAGCGGCGGCTGGTCGAGCGCTGGGGCCCCGAGGTCGCGCCCCCGGAGGGCGTGGATCGAGCTCGGATCGGCGGCATCGTCTTCGCCGCCCCCGAGGAGCTGGCCTGGCTCGAGGCACAGATCCACCCGCTGGTCGGCGCCCGCACCGTCGAGTGGCTGCAGTCGCTGCCGGCGGCGACCGAGTTCGCCGTGGTTGAGGTGCCGCTGCTGTTCGAGGGCGGGCGCGAGGAGGTCTTCGACACCACCGTCGCCGTCGTCGCCGGCGAGGAGGTGCGGCGCCAGCGGGCCGCCGCCCGCGGCCACGCCCTCGTCGACGAGCGCGAGGCGCGCCAGCTGACGCAGGCGGAGAAGGCGGACCGGGCCGAGCACGTGGTCGCCAATGAGGGCTCGGTCGAGGAGCTCGAACGCGACCTGTCCGCGCTACTGGCGAAGCTGAGGAGATGACGAGGACGCAGCGGCGGCAGCGGCGCAGGCGCTGGCCGATTCTCGGCGCGGCGGCGGTCGCGCTGGGGATCGTGGTCGGCATCCTCGCCGTCTCCGGCGTCTTCGACGAGGCGATCAAGGAACTGACCCTGCCGCTCCGTCACGAGGACATCATCCGCCAGCAGTCGCAGGAAAAGGGAGTCGACGCGGCCCTGATCGCCGCCGTCATCTACGCCGAGTCGAAGTTCAACGACGCCGAATCGAGCGCCGGCGCCCGCGGCCTGATGCAGATCACCCCCGCCGCGGCCGAATTCATCGAGCGGCAGAGCGGCGGCACCACCTTCAAGCTCGACGACCTCTCCGACCCGGAAATCAACATCCGCTACGGCACCTTCCTGCTGAGGGAACTGCTGGAACGCTACGACGGCGACGAGGCGGCGGCGCTCGCCGCCTACAACGCCGGCCCCGGCAACGCCGACAAGTGGGGCGGCAGCGGCCTCAGCGTCGAGGAAATCCCCTTCCCGGAAACCCGCGCCTACGTCGAAGAGGTGCTCGAGAAGCAGCGCGAATACCGGCAGGAGTACGCGCACGAACTGGGGTACCGGTGAGCCCGGCGCGGCCGCGCGTGGCGGCGCTGGCGCTGGCGGTCGGGCTGGTCCTCGCCGACTCCTCGATCGTCGTCCTCGCCCTGCCGGACATCTACCGCGACCTCGGCACCAGCGTCGCCGGCGCGGTCTGGGTGCTGGTCTCCTTCAACCTCGTGATCGCGCTGGCGGCGGTGCCGGCGGCGATGCTGGCGCGGCGCCTCGGCCCGGCGCGCACCGCCTCGGTCGGGCTCGCGATCTTCGCCGGGGCGGGCCTCGCCTGCGGCATCGCCGACCAGCTCTCGACCCTGATCATCGCCCGCTGTGTGCAGGCGCTGGGCGGCGCCGCCGCGGTCACCGCGGCGCTCGAGCTGCTGCCCGCCGCGGTCGGCAGCGAGCGCCGCGCCGCCGTCGTCTGGGCCGGGGCGGGGGCCACCGGCGCCGCCCTCGGCCCGGCCGTCGGCGGCGTCCTGACCGAGCTGATCTCCTGGCAGTCGGTCTTCCTCGTCCAGGTGCCGCTGGCGCTGGCGGCGGCGGTGCCGATCCTCGCCGTCGCCCGCGACGAGGCGTCGACCCAGGTGATCGCGACCGAGACCCGCCGCCCCGGCCGCCCGCACTTCTGGGCGAACCTGGCGCTGGCGATGATCAGCGCCTCGATCGCGGCGGCGCTGTTCCTGCTGGTGCTGCTGCTGATCGAAGGCTGGCGGCTGTCGCCGATCACCGCCGCCGTGGTCGTCACCGCGATGCCGCTCGCGGCCTACCTCGGCAGCCGCCTGGCGCCATGGGTGCCGAGCGAGCGAGCCCGCGCCGCCGCCGGCGCGATCCTCGTCTCCGGCGGCCTCGGCGGCCTGGCGCTGCTGCCGCACGCCAGCGTCTGGCTCACCCTGCCGCCGCAGATCCTGGTCGGCGTCGGCCTCTCGCTGGTGCTCTCAGCGCTGACCGAGACCGCCCTCGCCGGCCGCGCCCCGCAGGCGATCCACGGCGGCTGGACGATCTCCGCCCGCCACGCCGGCGTCGTCATCGGCCTGCTGGCGCTGACCCCGATCTTCACCCACGACATCGAAGTCCAGCGCCACGACGCGATCAACGCCGGCACCGCGGTCCTGCTCGACTCGCCCGCCAACCCGCTGCTGAAGCTCGAAATGGCGAAGCGGATCTCCGAACGCCTGGACGAGGAGAACGGCAAAGTGCCGACGATCGGGCCGGCCTTCGAACCGCTGCCCGAAGACCCCGGCGAACGGGCCGAAGTCGTCGGCCTGCGGGAAGAACTGCAGGACCAGCTCGACCGTGGCGCCACCCACGCCTTCAGCAAGTCGTTCGGGATCGCGGCGCTGCTCGGGCTGCTGGCGCTGCTCCCGATCGGCCTCGCGCGGAGGGTCGACCTTTGACCGGCGGCGAGCCGGAGCGGACCGGGCGCCTGGCCTCGGTCAGCCGCGCCAAGCTCCTGGTCGGCGGCGCGATCGTCGCCTCGCTCGTCCTCGTCGGCGCCTACCTGGCGGCCGGCGGCGCCAGTTACGAGCCGCTGAAGTCCCAGGACCCCTGCAAGCCGCGGGCCTGGCGCAACCCGCAGGGGATCCAGCAGATCGCCCAGCAGTTCACGCTCTCGGCGCTCGACGGCGCCGCCTGTCAGCTCGGGGTCAGCCGCGAGACGCTGGCCCGGGCGCTCGCCACCCCGGAGGCTCGCGAACGCTTCGCGGAGAAGTACGGGATCGACGACGAAAAGCTGGCGAAGGCGATCCGCGCCGGGCTGATCCGCGCCGTCGACGACGCCGAAGAAGCGGGGGCGCTGAGCCCGATCCTGGCGGTGCCGGTGCGCGCCGCGCTCGAACGGATCCCCCTGGATCAGGCGATCGAACTGGTCAAGGACGGCCGCAAGTTGTTCGAAGGGGCGAGCGGGATCCTCGGCCCGGTCGGCGGATTCCTCGAACAACTTATTCCTTGATCGGCCTCAAGATCGCCCCCGGGGGCACCGATAAGGCTGGCGAACCCCTATGTTCGACGGCCAGCGAACGCAACACAAGCTGCTGATCCCGATCGTCGTCGGCACCCGGCCGGAGGCGATCAAGCTGGTGCCGGTGATCCTCGCCCTGCGCGAGAGCCCCTACTACGAACCGATCGTCGTCTCGACCGGCCAGCACAACCGGCTGGTCGAGTACATCTTCGAGCTCGCCGACATCCGCCCCGACGTGACCCTCTGGGCGGGCTCGCGGCGCGCTCACCTGAACGAGCGCGTGGCCTCGGTGATGCAGCGCTTCGAAGACTTCTGCGTCGAGCGTTTCGACATCGACCCCGACGCCCACCCGACCGTCGACGACGTCCTCTCCGGCCGCCGCCCGGCGGCGGTGCTGGTCCACGGCGACACCAGCTCGGCGATGGCGGCGGCGCTCTCCGCCTTCCACCTGCACATGCCGGTGATGCACGTCGAGGCCGGCCTGCGCACCGGGGGCAGCAACCTGACGCCGTTCCCGGAGGAGATGAACCGGCAGGTGATCTCCAAGGTCGGCGCCATGCACTTCGCCCCGACCTCGGCCAACCTGCAGAACCTGGTCCGCGAGGGGATCCCGGTCTCGCAGGTCTTCGTCACCGGCAACACCGGGATCGACGCCCTGCACTGGGCCTCGAGCATCGAGGTCCGCTTCGCCAACCCGAAGCTGCAGGCGCTCCACGACAGCGACTCGCGGATCGTCGTCATCACCGCCCACCGGCGTGAGAACTGGGGCGACGGGCTGCGCGGCATCGCCGAGGGGGTGGCGCGTCTGGCCGCGGCCGAGAGCGAGGCCCACTTCGTCCTGCCGGTGCACCCGAACCCGCGCGTGCGCGAGGTGCTGACCGAACGCCTCAGCGACCTCGACAACGTGCTGTTGACCGAGCCGCTCGGCTACGCGACCTTCTCGCGCCTGCTGGCCCGGGCCGACCTGGTGATCACCGACTCGGGCGGGATCCAGGAAGAGGCGCCGTCGCTCGACAAGCCGGTGCTGGTGACCCGGGAGACGACCGAGCGCACCGAGGGGATCGCCGCCGGCACCCTGCGCCTGGTCGGCACCGACCCGGACCTGATCTACGCCGAAGGCGCGCGCCTGCTCGGCGACCCCGAGGCCTACGACAAGATGGCGAGCGCGCAGAATCCCTACGGCGACGGCAAGGCGGCGACGCGGATCGCCGGCGCGCTCGAGCACATCCTGCTCGGCAAAGAGGCGCCGCAACAGTTCGGTCCCGGATACACCCGCGCCGCCGTCGCCCTCGCCGCCGGCTTCCAGCCCGAGGACCAGATCGCCTTCGAGATGCTCGAGGGCCTGCTCGGCCCCGTCCCCGCCGTGGTCGCCGACGACGAGGAGTCGACCTACCTCGTCGAGGGCTAGTCGTGGCCGGCCTGGCGCTCTCACTGGCGGCGCTGAAGTACCCGTTCGAAGGCCTCGCTCTGCCGTGGCAGATCCTCTTCACGATCTGCCTCGTCGTCGTGGTCGGGATCTTCGTCTGGATCCTGCTGCTCTTCTTCCGCGGCCACGCGACGATCGCCCACCCACCCGAGCCGCCGCCCGAGGGCGCCGACGCCTTCAACTGGATCTTCCTGGTGCCGGCGCTGAACGAGGAGGTGACGATCGCCGACTCGGTCGCCCGCCTGGTCGAGCTGCCGCTGGCCAGCAAGCGGATCGTCGTCATCGACGACGCCTCCAGCGACCGCACCCCGGAGATCCTCGCCGGGATCGAGGACCCCGACCTCTTCGTCCTGCGCCGCGAGAAGCCGGACGCCCAGAAGGGCAAGGCGGCCGGCCTCAACTACGCCTACCGGGCGCTCTGCGACTACGACGACCGCGAGCGCACGATCGTCGCCATCGTCGACGCCGACGGCCGCCTCGACCCCGAGGCGCCGCTCTACGCCGCCAGCCACTTCGTCGAGCCGAAAGTGGGAGGGGTCCAGTCGCTGGTCCGGATCTACAACCGCCAGCGCTTCCTGACCTGGATGCAGGACGTCGAATTCGCCGTCTACGGCCACCTCTTCCAGGCCGGCCGCAACGACTGGGGGACGGCCGGGATGGGCGGCAACGGCCAGTTCAACCGGCTCAGCGCCCTCGACGATGTCAGCGACGACGAGGGACCCTGGCGCGACAAGCTGACCGAGGACCAGGACCTCGGCCTGCGCCTGATCGCCGCCGGCTGGGAGGGCCGCCAGGACCTGCGCGCCGTCGTCAACCAGCAGGGCCTCTCGAAGCTGCGGCCGCTGCTGCGCCAGCGCACCCGCTGGTCGCAGGGCAACCTGCAGGCGATCGGCCTCCACCGCCAGGTGATGCAGGCGCCGTTCGGGCTGCCGGCCCGCCTCGAGCAGCTGGCCTTCATCTTCCTGCCCTTCTGGCAGGGGATCATCGGCCTCGGCCTGGTCGGCTCGCTGATCCTGGCCCTCACCGGCACTGCCCCGTTCTGGGGCGGCGGCCCCGCCTGGCAGCTGATCTTCTTCTACCTGCTCGCCTTTGGCGGCACCTCGCTCGGCTGCATGACCGCCCGCTCCGGCCAAGGGCCGATGGGCTGGGTGACCGGCTTCCTGATCGGGCAGGTCTACACGATCTACACCTGGCTGCTCTGGCCCGTCCTCCTGCGTTCGACCACCCGCCAGCTGATGGGCCACGGCAGCTGGGCCAAGACCGAGCGCGAGGCGATCTCCACCGAGCCCGCCGGCGCCGCCTCGCCCTAGGCGATTCCGGGCGGCGCATCGACCTCGAAGCGCATCTGGTTCTGGTCCCACCGAACCCCGGCAAGGATCGCGCCAGGCGTCGTGCCGAGGACGTCGGCAATCGCCACCAGCTGCCGCAGGTCGGGCAGAGCTGCGCCATTTTCGAAAAGGACGACGGCAGAGAGGGGGATCCCGGAACGGCTCGAGAGGGCTTCGGGGCTCAGGCCTCGGGACTCGCGCAGGCTGCGCATGTTCGCGCCGGTCCGCCGGGCCAGCTTCACGCGAGCCTCAGCGTTCGGGTTCGGTGGTCTCGACCACAAGCCTCGGTGGCTCCGACTGCCAGCCGACGCCGGCGAAGAACTCCTCGGCGCTGACGCCCAATGACCGAGAGAGACGGGCTAGAACTTCCGCCTGTGGCTCGGTCTCCCCGCGCTCGTACTTCGAGATCTGCGTTCGGTGGACGTCCGAGATCCGCATCAGGTCTTCCTGGGAGAGACCCGCGCCCTCGCGGAGCCGTCGTAGGTTGAGTCCGAGCCTCTGTCGAAAGTCCAATGAGCGCGCATTTCTGGGGGACCGCAGACAATTGGGCAACAGCAATGCGGATAAGAGCGCTCAAGGCGACAGCCATATACGCAACAGGCAGCGAGATTCAGTCAGGCTATCCCGGGGCAGGCTGAAAGGGGGAATTTTTCCGCTTAGCGGGTCGCGCGCCAGACCCAGACCATGGCCAGCGGCTGCAGGGGAAGCCGCGCCCAGAGCATCCAGCGCGGGACCCGGTGCAGGCCGACGCCCTCGATCTGCTCCGGGTTGATCGCCATGTGGACGTTGGCGGGGAAGACGGCGAGCAGCAGGGCGAGCAGCCACCAGCGGCCGAGGCGGCGGCTCGAGCGCGGCACCAGGAGCGCGGCGCCGGCC
Organism: Solirubrobacterales bacterium; assembly: GCA_036494495.1. Classification (GTDB taxonomy): domain Bacteria; phylum Actinomycetota; class Thermoleophilia; order Solirubrobacterales; family 70-9; genus VAYN01. The sequence continues at coordinate 44,275 of DASXOF010000089.1, forward strand.
AGCTCGGCGGCGCCGCTGATCGCGACGATCTCGCGGCGGCGCGGGGCGAGCGGCGGCGGCACGATCGCTTCGTAGGGCCTCGGGCGGGCGAAGTGGAGGGCGCCGGCGAAGGCGAAGAAGGCGGCGAGCAGGGTACGCGCGAGTCTCATCTGACCGCGCAGTCAATCATCTAGCCCGTGTGGCCGTGCAGCTAAGGTCACGACCTGTGCCGGAATTCAAGCTGAACTCTGCCTATACGCCGACGGCCGACCAGCCGAAGGCGATCGCCGGCCTCGCCGAGGGCCTCGGCGCGGGCGAGCGCTTCCAGACGCTGCTCGGCGCCACCGGCACCGGCAAGACCTTCACGATGGCGGCGACGATCGCCGAGGTGCAGCGGCCGGCGCTGGTGATCGCCCACAACAAGACGCTGGCGGCGCAGCTCTGCAACGAGTTCCGCGAGTTCTTCCCCGACAACGCCGTCTCCTACTTCGTCTCCTATTACGACTACTACCAGCCCGAGGCCTACGTCCCGGCGCAGGACCTCTACATCGAGAAGGACTCCTCGATCAACGACGAGATCGACCGCCTGCGCCACGCCGCGACGGCGTCGCTGTTCGCCCGCCGCGACGTGATCATCGTCGCCTCGGTCTCCTGCATCTACGGAATCGGCTCGCCGCAGGTCTACAACGAAAAAATGCAGCTCTTCCAGGTCGGCAAGGAGATCGACCGCGACGACGTGCTGCGCAAGCTGGTGAAGATGCAGTACCAGCGCAACGACGCGGTGCTCGGCCGCGGTTCCTTCCGGATCAAAGGCGAGGTGCTGGAGATCATGCCCTCCTACGCCGAGTCGGCCTACCGGATCGCCCTCTTCGGCGACGAGATCGAGTCGGTCCAGCACTTCGACCCGCTGACCGGCGAAATCCTCGACGAGATCGACCACGTCTCGGTCTGGCCGGCCTCGCACTACGTGACCAGGGACGAGACGCTCGAGCGCGCGGTCGAAGAGATCAAGGCCGAACTCGAATCCCGCACCGCCGAGCTCGAGAGCGAAGGCAAGCAGCTGGAGGCGCACCGCCTGCGCCAGCGCACCGCCTACGACATCGAGATGCTGAAGGAGCTCGGCTTCACCTCGGGGATCGAGAACTACTCGCGGATCCTCGACGGCCGGCCGGCCGGCAGCCCGCCGCACACGCTGATCGATTACTTCCCGGACGATTTCGTCGTCTTCGTCGACGAGTCCCACCAGACCGTGCCGCAGATCGGCGGCATGTACGAGGGGGATAGATCGCGCAAGACGACGCTGGTCGACTACGGCTTCCGGCTCCCCTCGGCGATCGACAACCGGCCGCTGAAGTTCGACGAGTTCCTGGCCCGGGTGCCGCAGCTGGTGATGGTCTCTGCCACCCCCGGCCCCTTCGAGAAGGCCGAATCGACCCGGATCGTCGAGCAGATCGTGCGCCCGACCGGGATCGTCGACCCCGAGATCGAGCTGCGCGAGACGAGGAACCAGATCGACGACCTGATGAACGAGATCAAGGTCCGCAGCGAGGCCGGCGACCGCACCCTGGTGACGACGCTGACCAAGAAGATGGCCGAGGACCTGACCAACTACCTGCTCGAGTACGGGGTCAAGGTGCGCTACCTGCACTCCGAGGTCGACACCCTGGAGCGGATCCAGATCATCCGCGACCTGCGGCTCGGCGAGTACGACGTCCTGGTCGGCGTCAACCTCCTGCGCGAGGGGCTCGACCTGCCCGAGGTCTCGCTGGTCGCGATCCTCGACGCCGACAAGGAGGGCTTCCTGCGCGGCGAGACCAGCCTGGTGCAGACGATCGGCCGCGCCGCCCGCAATGTCGACGGCAAGGTCCTGATGTATGCCGACAAGGAAACCGACGCGATGAAAGCGGCGCTGCGGGAGACCGACCGCCGCCGCGCGATCCAGCTCGCCTACAACGAGGAGCATGGGATCACCCCGGAGACGGTCCGCAAAGGGATCTCCGAAATGTCGGAGCTGCTGGCGATGGAAGACCGGGCGCCGCGCAAGCGCCGTCGCCGCAAAGGCGAGGACTTCGCAACGCCGGAGGAGCTGGAGCGGACGATCGTCGTCCTCGAGGAGGAGATGCAGGTGGCGGCCGAAGACCTGCGCTTCGAGGAGGCGGGCCGGATCCGTGACGAGCTGAGAGAGCTGCGCCGCGACCTCGACGGGATGACGGCGGCCTGAGCGAGGAGGTGGACCGATGGCAGTTGACGTAACCGAAGCGACCTTCGACCGCGACGTGATCGAGGTCTCGAAAGAGACCCCGGTGGTGGTCGATTTCTGGGCCGAGTGGTGCGGGCCGTGCCGGCAGCTGAGCCCGGCGCTGGAAGCGGCCGAGGCGAGCCGCGGCGGCCGCGTGCTGCTGGCGAAGATCGACACCGACTCGAACCAGGGGCTGGCGCGGCGCTTCGCGATCCAGGGCATCCCCGCGGTCAAAGCCTTCCGCGACGGCGACGTCGTCAGCGAATTCGTCGGCGCCGTGCCGCCGGCCCAGGTCGAGGCCTTCTTCGACGCGCTGCTGCCCTCGAAGGTCGACGAGCTGCTGGCCAAAGGCGACGAGCTGTCGCTGCGCGAGGCCGCCGAACTGGACCCCCGCCGCGCCGACGTCGCCGTCGCCCTCGGCCGCGCCCGGCTCGAGCGCGGGGCGGAGGACGAGGCGCTGGAAGCCGTCCAGGGCCATCCCGGCGACTTCGACGCCCAGGGCATCGCCGCCCGCGTCCACCTCTCCAAGGCCGGCCTCGGCCAGGACGCGTTCGAGGCCCTCGATCGCGGCGACCGCGCCGCCGCGATCGACTCGCTGATCGCCGAGCTCGCCGGGCAGCCAGGCAACGGCGAGGCGGGGGAGACCCGCGACCTCCTGCGCCAGGCCATCGTCGGCCTCATCAACCAGGACCCCACCGACCCCAGCGCCCGCGACTACCGCACCAAGCTCTCCGCCGCCCTGGGCTGAGCCCTGGGTCCGCGCGGCCGGTTGTTAACAAAATTCTTTGACTATTGGGACCGGCGTGGTAGGCCGTATGCCTCCGTTCCATGAGGGGATGGAGGTATCAGGAGGAGAAAGATGAAACTCGCGAAGATCGCTGGTCTCGCAACCCTTGCCGCGCTCGCCCTGGCGATGTCCCTGGGAGCCGGCTCGGCATCGGCCTGGGGCTTCTGCAAAGAAAAATCGAAAGAAGCCCTCTGTCCCGCGCCATATATCGCTGGCACCGTCTACTCGGGGTCGTTGGAAGCGGGAGCGAAATTGGCCCGCTTCACCGGGCACATCGAAGCCAGTTGCGCAAGCGCGGGCTGGGAATTCAAACAGACGTCCGAACCGCACGCCACTCCGGTGGGAGAAATGACCCCGGTGGCCTTCGGCAGCTGCAGTAGAACGGTCACCGCGGTGAACCTGCCGTGGAGAATCGAAGTCGAAGACGTCTCCGGCGGAAAAGGCACCTGGCTGGCCAAAATCTCGAGCTCTGGCAAAGGGGCGCCCGGAGTGATCATCGGCGAAGCCTGTACGTACACCGCGACCACGATGCAGTTCGAATTCCTCGACACGTCGGTCACCGGTGGAAAGGCGACGATGAGCGGTGAAATTCCGTTGACCGGCAGCGGAATCTGTGCGAGTGAGGTGATGACGGTCAAATACGTCGTCTCCTCGCCCACCTCCCAGATCTGGCCGGGGTAGCGGGCCGCGGCAGGTCGCTCTGAGGCTTCCCCCGGCCGCCCGCAGGCCCGGGTGGGCGGGGGAACGTCTGTTCGCTTGCGTAGACTTATGTGAAGTGGCCGCCTCGGACCGAATCGTCATCAGCGGTGCCCGTGAGCACAACCTCAAGGACATCGACCTGGAGCTGCCCCGCGACGCGCTGATCGTGATCACCGGGCTCTCGGGCTCGGGCAAGTCGAGCCTCGCCTTCGACACGATCTACGCCGAGGGGCAGCGCCGCTACGTCGAGTCGTTGAGCGCCTACGCGCGCCAGTTCCTGGGGCTGATGGAGAAGCCCGACGTCGACTCGATCGAGGGGCTCTCGCCGGCGATCTCGATCGACCAGAAGACGACCTCGCGCAACCCGCGCTCGACCGTGGGGACCGTAACCGAGATTTATGACTACCTGCGGCTCCTTTGGGCGCGGATCGGGGTTCCGCATTGTCCGGAGTGCGGCGAGGAGATCACCGGCCAGACCCAGGAGCAGATCGTCGACCGGCTGATGACGCTCGAGGACGGGACCAAATTCATGGTCGAGGCGCCGATCGTCCGCGGCCGCAAAGGCGAGTACGGCAAGCTGCTCGAGCAGCTGCGCCTCGAGGGCTACTCACGGGTCAAGGTCAACGGCGAGCTGCGCCGCCTCGACGAGGAGATCGTCCTCGACAAGAAGTTCAAACACGACATCGCCGTCGTCGTCGACCGGCTGGTGATGAAGCCGGACCTGAGGCGGCGCCTCTCGGAGTCGGTCGAGGCAGCCTCCGGCCTGGCGGCAGGATTGATCGAAGTCGAGTTCGTCGACGGTGCG